>NZ_JASISN010000002.1:0-389960 GCF_030063085.1 Planococcus sp. S3-L1
ATAAACAGCGCGCCGCAGTGGAACGCGTCAACGCTTACTTGAAGGAGTATTTCGATTTGAATAATGTTCGACACCGGACAGGCAAGAAAGCGAAAGTCCATTTTGAACTCGTTTCGTTGATTTACAACGCGTCCCGATTGGCGAGCGATCGTTTGAAAGTCGCTAGAAACCGTACTTTAGCAGCCGCTTAAATTTTAAAAACAGGAAAAATGGTCCGAAAAACCGTCTACACTTTTTTAAAAGGGCGATTTATGAAATTGATTCATACAGTAAAAAAGTTCAATCAGTTATTGATTGAACTTTTTTGTATTTTATTTTGTCCGTTGTTGTAAACTGATTGGACGAAGCGTCCCCCAACGAGAAACGTCTATAGTCACTTGCAAGTCACGCGCTGCTTCAAGTTGAGGGCCCATTCCTTGTTCGACATAAAATTGTTCTAATTGTGGTGCAGTGACGTTACCATTGTAAACAGAACCTTTAATGGCCCCGAAGAAAGCTTCATTTTCAATACGATCGATAACCGCATAGCCATCATCTGCCGATTTTAAAGTAAAATAAACAGAATCGTCATTATTGATAGAAGCTGACTGCAAATCGGGGTATTGCAGCGCAACATATTCACCGTAAAATGGATCAACTGGATCAAAAGGTTCAGCCCTTAACACATACTGCTCGCCGAACCATGATGCTGCGTAATAACTAACTAGTAGAATTAAGACGACGGCTGTTTGGACGATTGGGAAGAGCCAGGTTTTCATGACGTGACACCTTCTTTCCGGCGATTGATCCACCAGGCTACAGCTGATAACAGGAACAACAGTAAAGCGCCAAGCAAGAAGAACAGCGACATGTCGAGGCGTTCCCATGCATAAATGATATAAATAACAAACTGTACAACGATGAAATAGACAAATCCTAGTCCAAGAGGTTGATTTTGGCGCTGGGCCATAATTAAGTAGGCAAGGCCACCTAATTCCGCAACAACTGCAAGGCCAATCGCTGTTTCGTCATAGAGCAATAACCCAATGGTGCCAGGAAGTGCAATCCACATGAGAGAACGGAATTTGAAAAAACTGAAAAGCAGAACGGCGATACCAGCAAAAGCTAGAGCGACGGCTTCTGCAAAATGACTTTTATCAACCAAACCAATGAACGTTTGTCCGCGAATCGCTAAGTATACGACGATTAGCATACCTGCTGTAATTAGATAAAGCGGCCGCATCATTCGCTGCTTGTTTTCGGGAATAATGGCGAACAACAAGACGAGCGCAAACAAAGTCCAAATTGGCCATAGTGTACTGTTGTAATCTACTAGAATCCATAGCATAAAACCAGAAGCGAATAGCAACATCCAACTGAATGCCAAAGAGGCAAAGGTTCGACTAAAGTAAAACCAAGCTGCTGCAATAACAATGAAGACGCTCCATTCTAGCCAACCGATTTCAGGCACAAATGAGATTAAAACAGCTGCTCCAAAGAAAAATCCGAGAACAGAATAAATAACATGCCGCCAGTAAAAGTAGTGAGCGATTGCGGCCAAAAACAGCGCCCAAGGCAAAAAGGAATTTGCCAGTGGAAAATGGAAAGTTTGTGCCACTGTCAGCAAAGTAGCACCAAACATGGCGAGACCAATGACTCTAAACAGCAGAGGATAACCAAAAGCTTGTTTCTCTGAAAAATAAGCAACACTATAAAATAACCACATTAATGACAGCATCAGCCCGACTTTAGCTCCATCAGGGATCAACTGCCAGTTTGCTGCGATAAAGCTAAAGACGGCAAGAGAGAAGAAAATGAACCCAATCATCAAAAGTAACGGTAATTTTTTAGGAGCAGGTTGACGTTTCTCGAATGCTAAAAGTCTGTCTACCGTGTCTTGATCTATTAACGAAGCTTGTTGCCATTGCTTTATTTTTTTCTCCGTATCCATAGCTAATCCCTCCGATACTCTTACTCTGATTATAGTCCTGAAATAGTAGAAATGACAGTTGTGAGAGAGGAATAAGATACATGTACCCCAAAAAAATAATGGGATGTTCAGCAAAATTAAGTTTGAGAAATTGCCTCAAATAGATTTCGGGAAAAGGACATTTTTTTAGAGTTGGCTAAGTTGAAAAGAGGACTTGGTAACCAAATTAAGAGTCAGTGAATTTTTAAAAAAGTGGTTATGCGAAAAAATTTTCAACCGAATACTTAACGTGACACTAAGTCTCTTTATAGTAAAGATTTTTCTCGCTTTCTAAAATCGCTAAGTTAATAGCTTCAAGGGGTTTTTCAATCATTTGCCCATGTCCAACTGCGAGCAACTGTGGGGTTAGCTGGAGAATTTTCTGAGCACTTTCAAGAGCTACTTGTTTGTCCCAAGTCGCAAAAGCAGGAAATGGAAATAATACGTTGACTGTAGCGGAAACGGCGATACCGCCGCGTGTTTGGAAAGCGTCACCGGCAACGAGAAATCGGTTGCGCGTATCAATTAATGAAATGGAACCAGGTGTACTTACGACTTCGAGTGAACCAATCGTGTCACCTTCTTCGAGAAGGCGGTCAGGCGGCGTTTTGATCGTTTTCGGAATGCCACCTTTTATCGGTGAATTGGGCTCACTAGAGAGCAGGCTAGTGTCATCAGCAAGCAGGCGAGCGTCGCGCGAAGACATACTAACGACAACGTCAGGCCATTCTTGCTTGATAGCATCAAGTGCACCCAAGTGATCGATATGTGCATGGGTAATGACAATCTGGGTTAACGGTTTTTTCATGACCTTGATTGATAATAAAATCTGTTTGGCAGTAAATCCTAAGGCAGCATCAATTAAAGTTAACTCTTTTCCTTCATCTACGACATAGCAATTTATAGGGGAAAATCGGGGCATAAACGTTTATTGCTAAATAGGTCTTTTTTTGGTCATCTGCATTTTCGATTCGCTCCTCCTGAATCAAGTATAGGTCACTCTATTTTATCCTATTCAGAGGGTTTGGACAGTAAATGACAGAACTTGGACAGTATTCTATCTGAACTGGACAGTATTTCGCCAGTTTGGACAGTATTTTAAGAGAATCGGACAGTATATCCATAAAATGGTAATATCGAAGTACTGCACAATGGGATTCGTTGAGAAAAACTGACTTTTCTTATTTTTCTCATTATAATAATGAGGAAGGAGATGTTCTTATGAGATATTTTGCGGTATTATTGCCCATGAAAGACGCTAACAAAAGTCAGGAGTTTCGAGCGCAGCACTTGGCATTTCTAGCAGCTCAGCGCAACAGTGGACAAGTAGTAGTCAATGGGAAATTTGTAGATGGCTCTGGCGGACTTGTTATTTATCGAGCTGAGTCATTTGCAAACTGTGAAGCATTGGTGAAGGCAGATCCGTACATCGTAGAAGGTGCTAGAAAATACGAAATCTTTGAATGGGAAGCGGTTTGGGCGGATAATGGTACGTAAAGGGATGGCAACAATTTGAGGAGGAAACCTGGTGCATGAGTTAAAAGGCGTTTTGCCTGTTTTGCGCAATATGAAAGAATTTGAACGCTTACTAAATAGCGATCATGAGTACATCATTTTTTTGGAAATACGGTTGGCGCAGTTAAAGCAATTGGTACAAGTCGCCAAAGCAGCGAATAAAAAAGTGATTTTGCATGTGGATTTGATTCAAGGACTGAAAACAGATGCTTATGGATTCGAGTATCTGGTTAGAGAAGTGAAACCAGATGGTGTCGTTTCAACACGAAGCAATGTTATCTCCTTGGCGAAGAAGAATAAGCTGCTGACGATTCAACGTTTGTTTTTGCTAGACAGTCAGGCGCTTGAGCACAACATCAAGTTAATCAATCAAGTGAAACCCGATTACATCGAAATTTTGCCGGGAATCATTCCTTCTGTTATCAAGGAAGTTTTCGATAAAACGGGGATCCCGGTTATTGCGGGTGGACTGATTCGGACAAAAGAGGACATTCAACTTGCTTACGATGGCGGAGCAAAAGCCATTTCCACATCACAACCAGAATTATGGAAAATATAACGGTTGACAGCGTTTTCATTAACTGATAACTTTATACTTACAAGTTAAGAACTGTGTTGGAGAAATGGAGACCCGCACTGAAGCAAGCACCTTTAAAAAAAGAGTGTCTGGTTCAGTGTGGGTCTTTTTGTTTTCTTCTAATCCGTTCTGAAGCTAAAAACAAAGGGGTGTAAAACGATGACGGAATTTTTAGCAGAAGTAATTGGTACGATGATTTTGATTATCTTTGGTGGTGGCGTTGTGGCAGGTGCAGTTTTAAAAGATTCGAAAGCGGAAAATGGTGGTTGGGTTTTGATCACGCTTGCTTGGGGTCTAGCGGTTACAATGGGTGTCTATGCAGTAGGGAATTTTTCAGGAGCGCATTTAAATCCGGCAGTAACACTTGGTCTTGCGTCTGTTGGTGACTTTCCTTGGGCAAAAGTACCCGTTTACATTGCAGCACAAATGCTCGGTGCCATTTTCGGTGCAGTTATTGTTTTCTTAAATTATTTACCGCACTGGAGACGGACTGAAGACAAAGCTGCGAAACTAGCGGTTTTTGCTACAGGTCCAGCGATTCGTCGACCATTCTCTAACTTAGTTAGTGAAATTATTGGTACAGCTGTATTAGTAATGGGCTTATTGTTCATTGGTGCTAATGACTTTACTGAAGGCTTAAATCCGTTAATCGTTGGTGCATTGATCGTTGCAATCGGGATGTCGCTAGGGGGCACGACAGGATACGCGATTAACCCTGCGCGTGACTTAGGTCCACGTATTGCACACGCTTTGCTGCCAATTCCAGGCAAAGGAAGCTCTGACTGGTCATATGCGTGGGTACCAGTTGTCGGTCCTGTTTTTGGTGGTATTTACGGAGCATTGTTTTATAAAGCTATGTTTACCGGTGCATACGATTTACCATTTTGGGTTATGAGCGCCGTCTTATTGCTAGTATTATTTGGAGCAGCAAGTGTAGAATTAAAAAAAGAGCATACAACTGCAGATACAATCGAAGAAAAACTTTCATAACTTATAATAGGAGGAGATCATTTTGAGCAAAGATTATATTTTATCCATAGACCAAGGAACGACGAGTTCGCGTGCAGTATTATTCAATCATAAAGGTGAAATCGTTGAATCAAGCCAGCAAGAATTTCAGCAATTCTTTCCGAAACCAGGCTGGGTAGAGCATGATGCCAATGAAATCTGGACTTCCGTACTGGCATGTATGGCGGAAGTACTACGCAAATCAGACATTAGCCCAAGCCAAATTGCAGGCATTGGGATTACCAACCAACGTGAAACGACAGTCGTCTGGGACCGTCATACAGGTAAACCAATTTATAAGGCGATCGTTTGGCAGTCACGTCAAACAGATGGTATTTGCACCGAATTAAAAGAACAAGGGTTAAACGAAGTGTTCCGTAAGAAAACCGGTCTTTTGATTGATGCTTACTTCTCAGGAACGAAAGTAAAATGGATTCTTGATAATGTTGAAGGCGCACGTGAAAAAGCGGATAATGGCGACTTAATGTTTGGAACCATTGATACGTGGCTGGTCTATAAACTGTCAGGCGGTAAAGCGCACGTCACGGATTACAGTAACGCGTCGCGTACATTGATGTACAATATTTATGACTTGGAATGGGATCAGGAATTATTGGATATTTTGACAGTGCCAAAGAGCATGCTACCAGAAGTGCGTCAATCATCTGAAGTTTATGCCAATACGATCGATTACCATTTCTTCGGTCATGAAGTACCGATTGCCGGTATGGCTGGAGATCAGCAAGCTGCGCTATTCGGTCAAGCTTGCTTTGAAAAAGGCATGGCGAAAAACACATACGGCACAGGCTGTTTCATGTTGATGAACACCGGTGAAAAAGGTGTCGATTCGGAACACGGACTATTGACAACATTGGCATGGGGTGTTGACGGGAAAGTTGAATATGCGCTTGAAGGCAGTATTTTTGTAGCAGGTTCAGCAATTCAATGGTTGCGTGATGGTTTGCAAATCATTGAAAATGCACCAGAAAGTGAAAACTACGCGATGCAAGTTGATTCGACAGACGGCGTTTATATGGTACCAGCATTTGTCGGACTTGGAACGCCTTACTGGGATACCGATGCACGCGGTGCAGTTTTCGGTTTAACACGCGGAACAACAAAGGCTCATTTCATTCGTGCAACACTTGAGGCGCTCGCATACCAGACAAAAGACGTTGTAGATGTTATGATAGAAGATGCAGGGATTGAGTTAAAGACTTTGCGTGTGGATGGTGGCGCAGTTGCTAACGATTTGCTTATGCAGTTCCAAAGTGATATTCTAGATGTTCCTGTAGAACGTCCAGTCGTTCAGGAAACGACAGCTCTAGGCGCAGCTTATTTAGCGGGTCTTGCAGTAGGATTCTGGAAAGACAAAGAAGAAATCGCACAGCAATGGAAGATCGACAAGAGCTTTACATGTGATATGCCAGTTGAAACAAGCGAAAAGCTTTACGAAGGCTGGAAAAACGCAGTAGCGGCAACACGATCATTTAAACCAGCAAAATAACTTACAAGTTAATTATGAGAGATATATGGCCGGAGACTTTGAGAGACCAAGCCAGTTTAGCAGAAAAATTCTGCAACTGTGCCTGGATCTCTCTTTTTATATGGAAAAACGGGTATACAAGTTTGATAGGGAATAGATTGAACACACCACGTCGATCGGTAGGCCCGCAAGAACACAATTTTGGGGAATCGTAGCAGTAAAAACTCATCTAAAAAAAGGAGCAGATTAACTTATGAAATTTTCAAGCTTAAACAGAAATGAACGTTATAACCAGATGAAACAGTCACAATTAGATGTACTAGTCATTGGTGGAGGAATCACAGGTGCTGGGATCGCACTGGATGCGTCCGTACGTGGCATGAATGTAGCAGTTGTAGAGATGCAGGATTTTGCAGCAGGTACAAGTAGTCGTTCTACCAAATTGGTTCACGGAGGGTTGCGCTACCTAAAGCAATTTGAAGTGAAAATGGTTGCGGAAGTCGGCAAGGAACGCGAAATCGTTTATGAAAATGGACCACATGTGACTACCCCCGAATGGATGCTTTTGCCATTTTACAAAGGCGGAACGTTTGGACCGCTCAGCACAAATGTCGGCTTGCGTGTGTATGATTTTTTGGCAGGTGTTAAAAAAGATGAACGTCGTAAAATGTTAAGCAAAGAAGAAACATTGCGCCGCGAGCCTTTATTAAAGAAAAAAGACCTTAAAGGCGGAGGGTATTACGTCGAATACAAAACCGATGACGCACGCTTAACGATGGAAGTTATGAAAAAAGCGATTGAAAAAGGCGCAATGGCAATGAATTACGCAAAAGTCAAAAGCTTTATCTACGATAACGGCAAAGTAGTCGGTATTGAAGTAGAAGATCAAATCAACGGCACAATTCATGAATTATTTGCGAAAAAAATCGTCAATGCGGCTGGCCCATGGGTTGATACATTGCGCGACGAAGATCACTCGAAATTTGGCAAAACTCTTCAGCTAACAAAAGGCATTCACTTAGTTTTTGATGGTCGTAGATTCCCGTTAAAACAAGCCATCTATTTTGATATGCCAGATGGCCGGATGGCATTTGCGATTCCGCGTCAAGGCAAAGTTTATGTAGGAACAACGGATACGGTTTACAAGCAAGATATTGCACATCCAACGATGACGTTAGAAGACCGGAATTATGTCTTGAAAGCGGTCGACTTTATGTTCCCAGAAGTCGCGATTACGGAACAAGACGTTGAATCTAGCTGGGCTGGTTTACGTCCATTGGTTCATGAAGAAGGCAAGGACCCCTCTGAAATTTCACGAAAAGATGAAATTTTTGTTTCGGATTCTGGTTTGATTTCGATTGCGGGTGGTAAATTGACCGGCTACCGTAAAATGGGCGAAAGCATCGTCAATCTAGTAGCAGAGCAATTGCAAAAAGAAGATGGAGTCAAATATCCAAAAAGTTCAACTAAACGATTGCCGATTGCAGGCGGAGAAGTGGGCGGTTCAAAAGGTTTTGAAACCTTTATGGCTGACCGCGTCCAACAAGCAGGCAGCATGGGCTTAACAGCTGATGCAATGCGTATGCTCGTAAGTCGCTACGGTGCGAATGTCGATAAAGTGTTGCATTTCTATACAGCTGGCCTCGACGAAGCGACAGACGCGGGTCTTGATCCATTAGTGTACGCGATGTTGCGTTATTCAGTAGAATACGAATCCGCCTATAAGCCAATTGACTTCTTTATCCGTCGTACTGGAGCGTTGTTCTTCGATATCCACTGGGTTCATGCACATAAAGAATCAGTCACTGCTTATATGAGCAAAACCTTTAATTGGACCGAAGAACAAACTACGGATTACCGTGATGAATTGGAAGGCTTGCTTTATGAAGCAACGCATCCAGTTGAAGTATCTTCTCAAAGCTTAAGCTAAAAAACAATCCCGCCTGAAATCCGTAAATGGATTGCAGGCGGGATTTTTATGTAGAAAACACCTTTTTTTCAACTCATGTTATAGTAAAATTAAAAGAAAGACTATTCTGAATTCTGGAGGAGCGATGAATATGAGCAACGCTGAATTAATGGAAACCTACGAAACGTCTTTACATCAATTAGCGGGGCACGGACCGAGAAACGTAGCAGTTTTAAAGGATGTCTTTGAGTCAATCGATGGCCACTTAAAGAGTGATAATTATGGAAGTGGTCCAGTTATTGAAGGTTTTCAAGAACAAATGGCGGAATTTTTAGGAAAACAAACAGCGGTGTTTTTTCCAAGTGGCACAATGGCACAGCAAATTGCTTTGCGAATTTGGTGTGATCAACAAGGCATCAAAAAAGTTGCTTATCATCCATTGAGTCATTTGGAAATTCACGAAGAAGACGGATTAAAGGAATTGCATGGTATTGAAACGATTCTTTTGGCTGATAAAGGCCGTGTGATTGAATTATCAGACGTGTTGTCTATGGATGAAAAAATTGCTTGTTTGTTACTGGAATTGCCGCAACGCGAAATTGGTGGTCAGCTGCCCAGTTTTGAAACACTTGAGGCAATTTCAGCATACTGTCGCGAACAAGGCATTAAGCTGCATTTAGACGGTGCACGTATTTTGGAGTGCTTGCCTTATTATCAGAAAACTATTAAAGAAGTATGTGATTTATTTGATTCTGTATATTTATCCATGTATAAGGGCATTGGTGGAATCGCTGGAGCCATTTTGGCGGGGGATCAAGACTTTATGGCCCTATCAAAGATCTGGAAAAAGCGTCACGGTGGCGATTTAATTTCATTGTATCCGTATATTTTGAGTGCAGAAACGTATTTCGCGCAACGCAAAGATCGCATGGCTGCATATTATGAGAACGCTGTTGAATTGGCTTCGTTTTTTAATCGGTGTACTGGGATTTCCACGATTCCAACCGTGCCAGTTACGAATATGTTTCATGTGCATTTTCAAGACACGGCAGAGCAAATCGCGCCTCTATTGAGTCAAGTTCAGCAGATGATGAATATTGGACTGACAAGGTATTTAAGGGCTGAAAATACAGGTTGTTCATTTGAACTAAGTATCGGAGATCAATACGAAAAAATTCCAAAAGGTAAAGTCATTGTCACATTCGAGTGGTTAGCCGAGAAAATGCGGAATGAATTTAACCAAAAGCTTTAAAGAAAGCTTTTTCTACTAATTAAACAGTAGGTGAAGTAGTCCTTTTAGAAACCCTCTACGGATTAAAAATTTAGAAAAAATGGCGGTGATCGGGTAATGTGGATTCAGCAGAAAAGTGGATGGCAAATAGCGACGTTAAGCGGAGCTTTAAGTGTCCTCATTTATATGGCTCACGTCATTATGGGCAGTGTGTTATGGGACGGTTACAGTCACGTCAGACAGACAATTAGTGAACTGACCGGCAACGGAGCACCAGACGCCGAAATGCTGAGGGTCTTTACCATTGGCTACGGACTGCTTGCGCTGCTTTTTTCAGTTACTGTCTATGTGTTATTCCGCAAATACCAAGTTCAAAAAACTGCGCAGTTGGGAGCTATACTTTTGATTGTGATGTACATAGCTTCGTTGATTGGCTTTGGGTTATTTCCATTAGAGCAAGGAGGCGATGTCCTGACTTTTGGCAATTTTATGCATTTGGCAATAACTGCGATCGTTTTGATTGCAACAGTGGGTGCTTTGTTTATGATGGGTCATGGTCTGTTGCTGACCAAAAACTTTCGCGGCATCGGACAGTTTACGCTAGCTTGTGCCATTGTAATTGTCTTAGCAGGCATCGCAACTCCATTCGTTTTAAACAGCGATTTTCCCTATCCAGGGCTGCTCGAACGTCTATTAATCTTCACTTTTCAACTATGGATGTTCGTCTTATCTATCTATCTCTTCAGATTGCCTAAAATTATGGATATGGAATTAAAGCGTGTCGGCCTTGTGGAAATTTACAAAGAGCGATGAAAGACTTTAGTGCAGCAGTAAAAGCAATTGCGTCCGAACGTTACAACTAGCGTTCACAACGATTTTGTAATCCATATCATTACTACTATTTCATGCACTCGGTCCTATTCGGAAAATTTACAAAAAGTTAAACAAATTTCACATAATGTCCTGCGATAATGGGTAAAGAAGTATATTGAATGGCAACGACAGTTTGCCAAGTTGAAACTAGGGGATGAGCAGATGAGAAAGATGAACCGAGGAATGATTACTTCATTAAGTGCGATTGCTGCGGCACAAGCATTAAAAATCGTCACTCACAAAACCGTAACAGGTCAATGGGATTGGAGACAGGCCTTTACAACAGGTGGCATGCCAAGCTCCCACTCAGCTGGTGTTTCAGCACTCGCCTCGTACGTAGCTGCCAATAAAGGCGCACGTCATACAGAGACAGCCCTTGCAATCGTATTTGGTGTCATCGTGATGTACGATGCACAAGGAATACGTCGCCATACTGGAGAAATTGCTCGACTAGTGAATGAATTAGAAGACAGCTTTGTGAAATTCTCAGGCGAATTTCCAAGCTTTGAATTTGTGGAGCGTGAAAAAGACTTGAAAGAGTTACTTGGTCACCAGCCGGTTGAGGTAGTAGCTGGAGCTGCTTTTGGAACAATTCTTGGCTTGGTGTCAGCCGCAATCGAGAACCGTGTACGTGAAATCGAAGAAAAAGAAAAACGTTCAAAATCTCAACTGGCATACGATGGTCGTGGCCGCAGATCGACAAGAGCATAGAAAAAAATACAGCCATTCCAGTGGAATGGCTGTATTTTTCTGTCCAAATTATGTGACCGCACCTCGGAAGGAGAGAAGCGCACCTCGGAAGGAGAGAAGCGCACCTCGGAAGGAGAGAAGCGCACCTCGGAAAGAGAGAACCGCACCTTGGAAAGAGAGAACCGCACCTCGGAAGGAGAGAACCGCACCTCGCCAAAAAACAAGAATAGGCGCGTAGCCTATTCTTGTTAGTTTGGAATCCGCGCTGTCCACCGTGACAAATCAGGATTGCTGACTTGAAGTGTATCTTTCGGGAAAATGAAAGTCCAAGGTTTTGTTGTATTAGCTTTGACAGTGAGCGGTGCTAGTTTAAAGGAGCCTTTTACTACGGAGGAGCCCGTTGCATCTATGATTTCCAAAGGCAAATTTTCTAATTCGATCTGTTTTGAATAACCGTTACGAATAAAAACGGAAACCGCTAAATTTCCATCTTCCGAAAAGCTTGTCTGAAACCCTGTAAGATTCAATTCCTGAGAATTTAACTTAGGGAGTTTTTGGACTAAATCTCTCAATACGGATTTTTTTTCAGCTGATAATGCCTCTTCCCAGGAAATGTCTAAATCCAACACATGTGGCACAAGAGATTGAACATTAAAAGCTAATGACCAATCGGCAGTTGGAACTTGTGCCGTTTGAATCGAATCTTTTTTGAATTTGAAAATCCAAGGGCGATTGGACAGAGCGGGAATTGATCCCAATTCCGATAAATCGAATTCTTGTGACGCAATGGTTTCTTTGTTGCCATCTTGCAATACCAACTCGGCTTTTTCCATCGTAAATGGACGTTCGAGCGATGAGCGGAAAAAGGCTTGGACGTTCCAATCGCCTGTGTATGGATCTGCTTCGATATCAATTCCTGCCAACGACAATTGGTTTGCTTGCAAAGGTGGGAGGTCATTTGATAGGAATTTTAGGACGTATTCTTGTTCTTTGCTAATCTCCCACTCTTGAGAAATGGATAAAGTAGGTGTCACTTCTTGTGTTTCTAAAGATGCTGTTTCGGAACTGGCTCCTAGTTCTGTAGAAGACACAATGGAATCTTTTCCAGTTTTCCCGGTTTTGTTGAAGAAAGAAAAAATACTCAATTTTTTTACCCCTTTTCGTGGCGATTCAAGTTGCGCAGAAATCCAAGTATCTCTGAAGCAACAGAATAACGCAGGTTCTGGAAATTCAAAGCGAATAGCTCAAGGCCTTCTTTTTGATAAATTCGCATAGGATCTTCTTGTTGATAAGAACGAAGTCCGATGCCTTCTTTCAGGTGAGCCATCGACTCCAAGTGTTTGATCCACATGGCATCAATTTGTGATTGCATAACGAGTTGAACAGTTCTAGCGACTTTAAGATCGTCTTGATTGGAGCCAATAAACTCGGAAATGCGGTGCAAATAAGGTTCGATTTCCGCGTCAATGACTTTTCGTTTGCTTAAATTTTCGGAAAGCGTGATGGATTCTCCTAATAGTTGTTGCAAGTCCTGTTTGATAGCAGCAAGATGAATCAATTGAATGTCGTCGTTTTCAGGAAGTGTTTCAGAGATGACATAATCAGCGGCGTCTCGAACCATGCCTTGCACGATTGAGAAGTTTTCTTGTCCGCTGAGCACGCGATTTCTAAGGTCATAAACGATTTTACGTTGCTCGTTAATGACATCATCAAGTTTCAGGTTATACTCGCGCATGGAAAAGTGAGAACCTTCTACAATTCGTTGCGTACGATCAGTTAGTTCATGAATGTCTTTATTGGTAATTTCTCCAATTTTCGACGTTTTCATTTTTTTCTCGAATTTTTCAACGTCTTCTTTTGCAAAACGTTTGAACATATCGTCTTCAAGAGAAATGATGAATTGAGATGAACCTGGATCGCCTTGACGACCAGATCGCCCACGCAATTGATTATCAATTCTCCGATTTTCATGCTTTTCGGTACCAATCACATGTAAGCCGCCAAGTTCTGCCACTCCATCGCCTAGAACGATATCGGTGCCGCGACCCGCCATATTGGTGGCAACTGTAATTTGGTTTAACTGACCTGCTTGCGAAATCAACTCAACTTCTTGTTCCATGCTTTTCGCGTTAAGTAATTGAAAAGTCAAATCGTGCTTTTTCAAATAAGCAGCAACGGCTTCTGATTGCAGGATGGATGTAGTACCAATAAGAACAGGCTGACCAGTTTGATGAAGCTTGCCAACTTCCTCAGCAACGATTTTGTATTTATGGTCCGCAGTTTGAAACACGCGATCAAGCAAATCGACCCGAATTTTCGGATGATTAGTCGGTACTGCTATGACATCCATGCCGTAAACTTCACGGAATTCTTTTTGCTGAGTTTTTGCTGTGCCCGTCATGCCGGAAAGATGCGGATACATCCGGAAAAAATTCTGTATCGTAATTTGAGCCTGTGCTTTGTTTTCTTCGGTAATTTCTACTTTTTCTTTTGCTTCGATTGCCTGATGCAGACCATCAGAAAGAGTTCTACCGTCTAAAGTACGACCCGTGAACATATCTACCAGAAGAATTTTGTCGTCTTTGACAATATAGTCGACATCTCGTATAAACATGACGCGCGCACGAAGTGCCATAATCACATAATGATAAAGCGTCTGGTGTTCGAGCTCATATAGATTGTCGACTCCAAATGCTTTCTCCACTTTTTCGATGCCTTTATCCGTCAAGGAAGTGGCTTTTGTTTCATCATCGTATTCGTAATCTTCATCTTCAATAAAACGCAGAGCCAGCAAGGAAGCAATTTGATGAAGCTCAGCGCTGACTTTCATCTTTCCAGCGACGATAAGAGGTGTTTTTGCTTCATCAATCAAGACACTATCGACTTCATCGATAATTGCATAATGATAAGGTCGCTGTACTTTTTCTTGCAAGCTGGGTGCCATATTGTCTCGTAAATAATCAAAACCAAATTCGGTGCCGACACCATACGTTATATCTGCTTGATAAGCTTGTTGTTTTTCATCGCTAAGCATCATTGGAAGGTTTAACCCAACCGTCAATCCTAAAAAGCGATGGATTTGGCCTATTTGGTCGTAGTCTCGTTTTGCTAAATAGTCATTGACAGTAATAATATGTACGCCTTTTCCTTCTAGCGCTCTAACATATGCAGAAAGGGAGGATACTAATGTTTTTCCTTCGCCGGTTGGCATTTCAGCGATATTTCCTTCAGCTAGTACTAATCCACCTAGTAACTGAAAATCGAAATGGCGCATATTTAGTACACGCTTTGAAGCTTCGCGAACGACAGCAAAAGCGTCTGGAATAATTTTTTCTATAGTCGTTCCTTTTAGTAGTTGTTCTTTAAAGATAGCCGTCATTTGCTGAAGTTCCTCATCGGACATGCCTTGGTATTTCGCTTCTAGTGCATTAATGGCTGCTACAATCCGATTGTACTTTTTCAACGGTCTTGTAATCGATTTAGTTGATCGCTTGAATAACGTTACCATGAATACTAATCTCCTTCTTCTCTCCAATTGCTACCTGCTTATTTTATCAAACTTTCCCAGTAAACTCCACATTACTTTGTATGGATAACCGTCTCTGCAACAAGATGGCCGCTTAAATTTAGCTTTTTTTAAAATGAATAAAACAAACTGTATCAGTAATAATATTTTGATTATATAAGAATTTTTCAGCTGAGGATAGTATAGCAATAAAACAGCTATGGGGCTCTGTAAACTTGTACTCAAGTCTATCCTAAATTGATGTAAAGCGTATATTAAGAAATTCTAAAGTCTTAGGAAAAGGTGTTGCCTCTATGAAAAGATAGGATAAGCTGACTGTAATATCTAATTAGTTTAAAGGAGGAGACACATTTGAGAACCTTGTTTTTGAAAATGTTCATTTCCATTCTTTTTATTGGATTGTTCTTGACCATGAATGTTGATAGCCATTACATGGCAGCAGAAGCTCCGGCAATAGACGAACAACAAACACTCAATGAACTAGAGGCTGAAATTACAGAAAAATTAGTTCCTTACGAGAAACAATTAGCTGATGTAGAAGAAGCACTACACCGTTTGATTGCAAAGCTAGAAAGACAAGAAACGATTAGTTTTGAACAATACCAGCAATATCAGTCGACTTTAGATGAGTTAATACGAAGACTAAATACTATATCTCAAGAAATAGCGGCCGAATCGACTCTTTTAAGCAATAAGTTTGAAGATTTATTGCGAGTACAAAAGAAAATAGACGAGATGGATGTGAAATAAAAATGGTAACCAAAGGGAACTATCTTAAAAGGAGTCGCCATCTGCATTGCCATCAGCCCTTGAGGATAGATCGATGAGGAATATCTATGGCAGACGCCAAATTGTGGCAGATAGTTTGTTCTGTCCTACAAAAGGCAATCGATCGTTCCGGTGAATTTACCTTGGAGATTTCGAAAAAGTGCACAACGACTTCAATAATGTGGGCATCAACTCAAAAAACAGAAAAAGAAAAGATTTCCTTTTTCTTAGTCCGTTTTAGGTTAGAGAGGTAGAAACAGTCTCTTAGGTGTTCCTAACATGTTTAGACTTTTAACTAAGTCTCTAAATTTTCCATATTTATCAGCACACGAAATTTTGTCACGCAAAAGATGTTTGGAAAAGTAGTTTGCGAAGCTGAGCTTATTTTTTCATGTGAATTAATTTACATATTCTAAAAAAATGAACATTATTTAAATATAAATATGATTTTCATGGTAACATTATGTTCTGAATAGATAGAATTATTACAAATACGAAGAGTTCATTACATCTTGCAACCCTGAGTAGTTGTTTGACGTTATAAGGTTTATAATGGAAGAAAATAAAGAAATTTATGCTAGTTCATCAAGGGGGTTCAGCTATGACGTGCAATAAATGTGGAAAAGAAAATGAAGAAGGCTCAAAATTCTGTAAGCATTGTGGGCATTCACTTATACAGAAAAGAAGTAAAAAGCAAAAAAAACGTAATTTTATTTATGCAATCGTACTAGTTTTGACATTACTCGGAGTTGGGGTTGGATCGGCCCAATTAATGGCAGATAAATCAGCTCAAGAAGATCAAACAGAACCACCAAAACAAGAAAAACCGGCTGAAAAAGAGCCAGAAGCAACAGAAGAACCAAAAACAGAAGAACCGGGTGTAGTAGAGAAAATTGAAGAACCTGAAGAAACAGTTCCAGCGGAAGAACAAGTCGCAGGTACTGTAACGAAAGTGGAAAATGTTGTGCCACCTTCTGAGCAAACAGAAAAAGTGGAACCGAAGAAAAAAGAGAAAACGGCAATCATTAAAGAATCACAGCAAAAAGTTTACACCATAATGACTGAAGGGGGACAAGGGTCGGGATTCTTGTTTTCTGACACAGGGATGGTTGTGACAAATGCCCATGCAGTAGCAGGTTTTACAGATGTCGTAGTTCGCAACATTAACGGACAAGATCATCCAGGCACAGTCGTTGGCATTTCCGCTGAATCTGATATTGCGTTGATCCATGTAGAAGCGTTTGAAGGCATCACACCATTGCCAGTTGAAATGGAAGCAACTGATGTAGGCACTGAAGTCATTGCACTCGGGAGTCCTGCGGGTATGGAAAATACCGCTTCAATTGGTTACTTAACAGGCATTGATCGCGACTTTTATCAAGAATTTACGTACGAGGATATTTACCAAATGGATGCGAAAATTGCGCCTGGTAGCAGCGGGGGACCATTAGTAGACGCAACGACCGGGAAAGTGATTGGCATTAACTCATTAGTAATCGAAGAAGGCGATTCAATTGGCTTTTCGATTCCTATGTATTCAATGCATGATCAATTGAGTCAGTGGGTTACTACGCCGATGTCCGCAGAAGAAGTAGCCGCTTTATTCAAAGTGTACGACGATTTTAGCGGGTACGAAGATGAAGATTATGAATACGATGTTGATTTAGAAATGAAATTCGATGAAACTAATTTAAGCGAGTTTATCGGTGATTTCCGTTATTATTATGAAACAGCTTTAAAAGAAGAAGACTTCTTTTATGTTCAAAATCTATTGGTTTATCAAAGTGATATTTACAATGGTATTTCTGAATACATTGCAGACATTGCTGGGCAAGGAATGGAATTTAACTTTACGAAGCTGGAAATTTCAAGTATCGAAATTTTAGACGATCATGCTGTTGTTCAAACGGAAGAGGCATTTGACTTTAAAGATGCAAGCGGCAAATGGTCTGTTCAAGAACGCAGCAAAACCTATACGATTGTCATGGATGAATATGGCTTTTACTATATTTCGGATATTGTCAATAAGGAGTAATTGTTAAAGCAAAAGACAAAAAAAGAAATTCCCGAAATTTGGGAATTTCTTTTTTTAATTGCTGGAAACGAGATCTGCTACTAGGATATATCGATCTGGAGCATACCCCACGTAATCGAATGGATAGCAGGTGGAAACAATTAAAGTGGCTCTTGGTTTTGGAACAATGACGGTTCTGTCGTCTTCATCCACAATTCGAACTTGACGTACTTTGTAGGTAAAGGTGCCTGAATAGGTTTCAACAATCAGCAAGTCTCCTTTGCCAACATCGCCAAGTTCTCGAAAGACCGTATCGCGATGTCCAGACAATACGGAATTATCATTTTCACCTGGCATCACGCTTTGCGCAAAATGCCCAACGCCCTGTTCAAGTTCGTCTTCATCGGTGCCATGTATAATCGGTAGCGTGGCTTCGAGCTTCGGAATAATCAATTCTCCCATTAAGTCTCCGATTTCGGGCGTTTCTGGATATTCAGAATGGGTTGTTTCTTTTGATGTGTGTTTGTCGCTATATGCAACAAAAAGAGACTCAGGTTTACTGCTAAAGTCCGTTGCTTCAACGTTACCTGTTTTATAAAGCAGGTAGCCTTTTACGAAAGTGGCAGTGCTTGTCGTACTAAACCATAGACCCGAAACGATAAGGACGACAGAGAAAGTAAGAAAGAACCGTTGTATGTTCTTCTTTTTTTTCGGTTGGTTGATCAGCATTCATTTTTCCCTACTTTAAAGCGACGGAATAATGCTAAACCGCTTAAAAGTAGTACGAATCCAAAAATTGCTTGGGCTGCAAAATCAGAAGCTGTTGCGGGTAATTTTGCACCTTTTAAAGTTTGAGTAGCAGGAACTTCTACTGGCTTTTGAACGACAGATGGTGTTGCGATGATTGTTTCAACAGCCCCCAAGTCTTTCCCTGTATCTACGATTAAATCAGATCCGAACATGTCGGCAGTCAAAAGAACGTCAGCCAAAAATACATCTTTTAAATTATAAATTTCAATTAATAAATCAGCGCCTTCAGTTGATTCAAGCGTCATTAAAGTCGCTAATGAAACAGCTGTTTTTTGACCATCTTTTACAAAGAAATAAGCGGTTCTTAACTCAAATAAGTCAATCATGTCGCTGTAAATATCCAGAACTTCAGCAATTTGTTCAGCGGTTAACTCATCTGCCGATTCAAATTCTTCCATTGCCATCATGCGATCACTTAATTGTGTTAGTTTTTGCTCGAAAGCAGGATCTTCGAAATCCAATGTTTCAAGGTGAGCAACCAGCCGTTCTACTTCTTCGTCTGTCAAACCTAGTTCAGTAAAAAGTCCATCAAGTTCTAGTTCGTAATCATCCATTTCTGTATAAAAAACAATCGAAGACTCCAAGTCTTCGATAAAATCATAGTTTGAAAGAGAATCCGAATAGTTTTGCAAAAATTCTTCAAGTTCTTTTTCAGAGGTGAATCCGAATCTATCCATTAACTCTTGAAGATTGATCGCATCAATCGGAGTTCCTGCACCGTCATTTAGATAAAATTCAATGGAGTATTCAACATCCTCTATAAAAATTAAGTAAACGCCATCAAGAACATCTTGTCCATACTCGAGGTCACCGTATTCATAAAGAATTTCATTCAATTCTGCGCGAGTTAAGTCTAGTGTTGCAGTCAACAATTGAACGCCTTCTTCAGTTAAAGGGGTGCCTAATTCGTCAACTGTATCAAATTCGTCTAAAGACCAATTTTTGCTTTTTAAATACGCTAAATAATCTTGCTTCTCCCAATTGATGCCAGCTAAAAATTGTTCAAATTCAGCATCGTTTGATTTGATAGCAGATGCAGAAAGTGGCATTGTACTAAATGCAAATACTAACAGTAATAAAAATACAGCTAAACGTTTCACTTTTTTTCCTCCTGTATTAAAAAATGGAATATCCATATTATTATAGAGTTGCATTCATTCTATTAGAATAGGTATATATAACTTGTTATTTTAGACAAAAAAAGAAGCCGGAAAACAAATTCCAGCTTCTTTCTATCGTTGTGCCGTAACCTTCTAAGTTTTAACTCTGCTAGTTTGGTATCACTAGCACTTGTCCTACACGAATGGAGTTGACGTTCGTTATGCTATTGGCTGTTGCGATTTTTGCGACAGTCGTTTTATAGCTACGAGCAATACTGTAAAGCGTATCCCCAGCTTTGACTGTGTATTTAATAGAAGTAGCAGGTGGAGGGGTAGATTTTCCAGGAATCATTAATACTTGACCAACTTTGATCAAATTATAGTTGGTGATGTTATTAGCTTTAGCCAATGCGGAGACCGTTACTTTGTATGTTCTTGCAATGCTGTAAAGCGTATCCCCAGCTTTGACTGTGTATTTAGTTCCACTGACAGGTGCTGTAGGCAACTTCAGTAATTCAGAAATAGTAACAAATTTATAGCCTTTCGCTTTCAATTTGCTGATCATGCCGGGTAAAGCACTCGGAGTTCCAGATGCTCCTGCGCCCGTATGCATCAAAACGATGGATCCTGGTACGATGTTATTCATAACTTTATTGGTAATTTGTGTTGAAGAAACACCTTTCCAATCGACAGTATCAATGTTCCACTGGAGTGTATGGGTGTATCCTGCATTACCGACTGTTTTCAGGACGGAGGCATTGGATGCACCAAAGGGAGCTCTGAAAATGGGTTTGGTCGATTTTCCGGTAATGTCCTTAATGGTTTTTTCTGTTGTGCTAAGCTCGCTTGTTATTTTTGAGGCCGACAGTTTGGTAAAATCAGCGTGAGAATAAGAGTGATTGCCAAGCTGATGATTTTTTGCTGAAATATTTTTAATCCAAGACGGGTGATTTTTTGCTCCGGAACCTGTTAAAAAGAACGTCGCTGTGACCTTATTGGCAGACAGAATGTCTAGGATTTTATTGATGTTCGTGCCATCTGAACCGTCATCAAAAGTCAAAGCGACCACTTTTTCGGTCGTGTTGCCTTTAGTGATGTAGGCGGAACTCGCTGCTTGTGACTGACTAGAGAAAGACAAGACAGTAAACAGGATTAATACGAAGGCTGCTGAGACTTTAAGCCATTTAGAAAGCACCTTTCTCACCCCTTTAGTTGGTGCGCTGACTAGAGTCAACGTATGTATAGGGATCCGGGTGATAGAAGATTTTTCCGACAATACTATACACCTAATATACCATGAATAGAAATAATTTTCCTTGATTATAACTGAATATTAAGAAATTTTTATTGGGGAGCTGAATTAGAATTTAGTGGGAGTGAGGTGCGGTCTTTGCTGTTTGAGGTGCGGTTAGGAGCCTGCGAGGTGCGGTGTTGCCCGTTTGAGGTGCGGTTATCGGTAAATGAGGTGCGCTTTTCACCGAATAAGGTGCGGTCAGCCAAAACTCCGTAAAAAAACAGGCAGCTCGGGTTATGAGCTGCCTGTTTTGCTATTAATGTACCACTTAGTCGACGCGTTTTTTACGGAATTTCGATACCACTTCATAAACGATTGGCACGATAACCAATGTCAGTAAAGTCGAGCTGATCAATCCGCCGATAACTGTGATTCCAAGACCTTGGGAGATCAATCCGCCACCGCCGCCTTCTACACCAAGAGCAAGTGGAATAAGCGCACCAATTGTAGCTAAGGCTGTCATCAGAATCGGACGCAAACGTGTAACGCCGCCTTCTAGTAGAGCCTCACGTGTAGTCAATCCGGCTTTTTCCATATGGATAACGCGATCAATCAAGACGATAGCATTCGTAACCACGATACCGATCAACATCAATACACCGATCAACGCGTTGACACTCAATGCTTCTCCAGTGATCCATAATGCCACTAGAACGCCAATCACTGTGAATGGCAGTGAGAACAGAATAGCGAATGGAGCAAGCGCGCCGCCGAATGTGACGACTAGAACAAAGTAAACAATCGCGATGGCTGCAAGCATAGCCAAGCCAAGCTGAGTGAACGATTCGTTGATTTGTTCAGTGATACCACCATGATCGGTTGTGACACCCGCTGGCAAGTCAAGCTCTGCTACTTGCTCATCAATTTTTGTCGTGATTTCAGCGGCATTGTTACCGCGTACATCTGCAGTTAGAGAAGCAAACATTTGACCGTCTCTACGGTTAATTGTATCGGGTGATTTGCCTTCTTCTACTTCCATGACTTCGCCAACTGTGACAGTCGTGCCAAGTGCTGTTGGAATTTCTACAGCTGTTACATCTTCAATGCCAGCGTATTGTGTTTCTTCTGTTTCGATGTAAACATTTATGTCTTTTTCTTCATGAGTCACTGTCGTTAATACAGGTGCTTCAGCAACACTGCTTAGTGCCATGCCGACTTGTGCTGCAGTCAATCCATTTTTGCTTAAGCTTTGTTGACTTGCGACTAATGTGAATTGATCATAAGCTTCGGTTAAACTCGATTCTGTATTTTCCAGCCCTTGGTTGTCTTCCATAAATGGCTGAATTTGATCAATCGCCGATTGGATATCTTCTAGGTTGTCACCGTAGATGAACATTTCTAGACCACTTGCTCCTGTAGCAGCAAAGTCGAGACTCGCCCATTCACCGGATTCAGTAGAGCCGTTTAATTCGTCAATTAAATTAGTGCTTTCCTCACCGAAAGCTTCGAATTCATCCTCATACTCAATATAAAACAGTGCGGAATTATCTCCTCCGCCAGCCATTGCTGTCAGTGGGTTGCCACCGCCGAGTGAATATTGGTAAGATGTAACACCTTCACGTCCATCAATGGCACTTTCTGCATCTAATGCGATAGCTTCTACATCTTCACGAGTTTGACCTGGTTCAGGACTATAAGTTGCCATCACCATTTTTTGTTCTTCTTCAGGCAAGAAGCTGACACCAATAACAGGAATCAAGAACAAACTCGCCACAAGAACCGCTGAAGCACCACCAAATGTAATGATTTTATGGTTTAATGACCATTGTAAAATACGTTTATAGCTTGCTGCCATTTTACTTGGCTTATGTGCTTTTTTCGTGGATTTATTGGCATCCAAGTTTTGCAATTGTTTGCGGTACATCAAATGTGCCATCATTGGTACGATGGTAACAGCAACAAGCAGCGACGCAGATAACGCAAAGACAACGGCTAAAGCGAACGGCAAGAACAATTCGCCAATCTGTCCGCTAACAAGTGCAAGTGGTAGGAATACCGCGATGGTAACGACAGTAGATGAGAAAATGGGTACGAACATTTCGCGTGTTGCTTCACGAATCAATTCTTTGCCACGTAATTTCTCACCAGGCAAAGCCATCCGGCGGTAAATGTTTTCAATTACTACAATCGAGTCATCAATAACGCGTCCTATCGCAACAGTCAGAGCACCGAGCGTCATAATATTCAAAGTGATATCCAATTGGTTCAGTAGGAAAATCGCCATTAATAACGACAAAGGAATAGAGATAATTGAGATTAGCGTTGTTTTGAAACTACGAAGAAATAGCAAAATGATGACGACAGCAAACAAAATACCGAATAACGCTTTGCTGAGCATCGTTTCAACTGATTTCTCGATGGGTTCACCTTGGTCAAATGTAGAAGCCACGGTCAAACCGTATTCATCTTCAACCTCAGCAACGATGTCTTTTACGCCATTAACGACTTCAACGGTATTGGCATCTGGTGATTTGACAATTGAAATCCCAATCGATTCTTCTCCGTTCGTGCGCGAAATCGACTCTGCCTCACTAACAATTTCAATGTCAGCTAGTTCGCTTAAGGCTACAGTTGGAATCGCAGACGGGGTAGCTGGCGTTTCAACAACAGGTGTTTCGGCACCTGGTGCTTCAGTTCCAGGCGTACCAGGTGTTGCCGGTGTTTCACTTGGTGCAACCGGTGCAATTTGAGGGACAGCTGGGATTTGCAGGTTTTTCAAATCATCAACGGACGTAACGTCGCCGTCAATCACTAGATTTTTCAACTCGCCATCAAACTCAGTCAAGCCTAACGGGAACGTCAGATTGGATCCTTGAATTAGTTGTTGAATGGTTTCTTCAGTCAAGCCGTATGTTGCTAAAGCTTGCTGATCAAAGGACATGGTCACTTTTTGTACACGCTGACCAGAAACTTGAGCATCGGATAAGCCGGCTACTCCTTCAAGTTCAGGTAGCACGTTTTCTTCAACAGTTGCTGTTAGTTCTTCTAGTGAACTGCCAGAATCGCTGATGCTCAGTGACAAGACCGGGAAGGCATCTAAACTAAGACGCGAAACTTGAGGGTCATTCGCCGATTCCGGAATGGCTACTTGCGATAGCGCATCTTCTAACTCACGTGTTGCTTCATCCATGTCGACTTCAAAATCGTATTGAACTTGAATGGTTGACGCATTTGCTAGTGATGAAGAAGTCATTAGCTCAACGCCGTTCATGTTTTGGATGCGCTGTTCCATCGGAATCGTAATCTCTTCCATAACTTCATCGGGTGCAGCTCCCGGATAAGTTGTTACGACAGTAACTGCAGGTAAGGTAATACTTGGAATTGACTCTTGTTTCATCGTTAAGCCTGCGTATAAGCCTGCCACGACGACCATAATAGTCAAAATCCAAATCGCAAATTTGTTATTTAATGAAAAGTCGATAATTTTCTTCAAGTTGTAGACTCCTTTTTTATATAAAGTTTTCTAAATACGATACTTCGTTCTTAATAGAAGGATGTTGCTTCAAATAAACGAGTAGGGCTTCAATTAAAAATTCTTTTGACTCTTTATTGGCAACTTGTTCTTTCAACATATCCAGTGAGGCTAATAATTTATCAGGATATTCTTCGGACGCTCTAATTTTATGAGCGACTTGCTGAAAAGCTTCTTCAAGCGTTGCAGCGGGAGAACGTGCCTCAGTTAAAACTGGCTCCATGGTTTCTAAATTGTCCACTATGGCATCGATCGCACTCGTGATAAAAGTAACGAGCTTTGGAATTGGCACTTGTTTCTTTTCGAATACGAGTACGAAAATGTATTGCTGCATCAATCCTTCAAGTAGTGCTACTAAGTCAGGCAAAAAGGGTTCGATTTCTACACCATACGTGTCTATTAAAATGGTTTTGTGTAAAATCATCGTCGACTGCCTTAACTCCATGAACACCGATTTTAATTGTCCGCTTTCTGTCAGTGTGAAATCTTTGAAAATCATCATGAAAAATTCCTGATTAGAAAGTGTACGTTCAATTTCAATGGCTAATTTCTTCTTGAAAACGTCTTTGTTATTAGACCCTGGAGCATGCTGTGATTCGGAAATTTCTGTCGTGATTTCTTCGTGGTATTGCTTTAAAATTTCAATAAACATATTTTCTTTCGAATCAAAATGCTTATAAAAGGCTCCTTTAGAAATACCAACAGCTTCTGCTACTTCCTGTACAGAGGTTTGATGAAAGCCTTTCAATGAAAAAAAATGCACAGCTTGATTCATTATTTCTGTTCTTTTATTCATTTGGACCCTCCCGAACTACCTAGTCACTTTTAGTGACCGCTCAGTCACTCTTTTTAGATTATCTTTTAGTTTACCTAAAGTCAATTTGGAGAGATGTTGATTTTGTGACAATCAAGTGGCTTCTTTAATTTACCTAACACCTTTTCAAACAGATTTTAAAAGAGCTTGCGGGGGTATAGAACATATAGGAGTAGTTGTGTAAATTGTTCATAAAGGAGATGGTTGGATGGTGCAGAAGTATATCAGTGAACCATTTGTAGAAGAACGTACAGAACAGCCGTATGTAGGAATTTCTGTTCTTGCTGGTTCATCGGAATGGGAAGCAATTAACAGGCTTGTGGGGGAGTTGTTTGACTGGCTAAAGGTGAATAATAGTAAACCGGCAGGAGCTCCATTTTTTCGCTATTGGTGCATGGCTGATTCGAATGGCAACTACAAGATGGAAGTAGGTGTGCCAGTCAAACGAATGGTAACGGGAGATCATCATGTAGTTGTGGGATATATTCCGGGAGGGTCCTATGCGACGGCTTTGCATAAGGGACATCCCGATCATTTGGAAAAGTCGCTGATCGCACTAGAAGAATGGGCTGTGAAAGAAGGATTGGATATCGACAAACGTTGGGAAGGTAGAGATGAAATTTGGAACGGTCGTTTTGAATTTTACGTAACCGATGCGGACAGACAAACTGATCTAAACAATTGGGCAATCGAAATCGCCTTTTTACTCGTTCGCGATGATGCAGCTTAAGGTTATAATTCCAAGGAATTGTAAAGATGAAAAAAGACATCTCTCTCTGCACTAGCATTCTAGCTAGTGCAGAGAGAGATGTCTTTTTATAATTAGGACTTGTTTCTTTCGCGAACGTAAGTATAGAAGATGCAGGTGACTTCGTTGCTTTTGGAGGATACGAGTAGAGACATCAATTTCTACCAAGACCTTTTATTCATCAAACAGCATACGCAATCTGGATTACTAGATGATTTTGGGGGATATGCGGCCAATCGGTCTTTAGAGATGAGAAGTGTTATTTTTTGTATGAAGTCTTGTTGCTTTTACACGACCCTCATGCATAACTATCAATCAAGATCTGAACCGAATGATTGGAATAGAATAGACCATTTTTAGGCACAATTCCAGCCTTTTTTCCTTCCTTATTAAAATAATTTGTTTCAAAAAATACTGCTCAACCAATCAAATGATTATCATACGTCTCCATTATTTCAAGCTCTCCTTTCACAATACATGAAAATTCTACCACTTATAACTTTTAGAAAAAATATTTTTTGAAAATATATACTATTTTGACAATTAGATAAAATGAATAATTTATTTGTGATGTGTAAAGAGGGAATTTAAGTGAAGGAAACCGTTTGGTGGCCAACTGGCTACAATTATTTTTTTATTTTATTCTGAACAGACCCGGGAATTAACGAACGTTCAGAAGGACAAAACAATGAAAAACTTTGAAGAAGTTGCTGTACAGTATGCCCCTATGATTTCTGCGATGATTCGCAAACTTCATATTCATCGTGACTACGATACCTTTAAACAACTTGGCAATATCGCATTGTGGCAAGCATGGCAACGCTTTGAAGAGGGAAAAGGACATTTCACTCCTTTTGCTTATCGTAGTATTAGAGGAGCAATGCTTGATGAATTAAAAAGAGAAACGAAGAGAACAAATCAACTCTCTCTACTAGAAAGTATTTTAATAGAAGAAGGCATAGAAGAAGAGATGGAAACTTTGCCGGAATGGTTAATCCTAAACAAATTAGACGCAAAAGAAAAATGGTTGCTAGAGGCACTTTTTGTGAGAGGATACAGTCTTTCTTATTTAGCTGATCAACAAGGTATTTCACTTGCTGGCATGAAAAAGAGACGCGAACGACTATTGAAAAAGGTGAGAGATGCAATAGACCATCCATTTAAGACATAAAAAGTGGTAACATTAATGGAAATGACCCTATGAAAGAAGTGACAGAAAAGGATTAAACCTTACAAAAATGAGTGGCGCGGTGAATAGCGCAGGACTAAAAAAGGGGGTGACTTTCTTGGAAGCAATGATGACGGGTATGATTAATAATATCTTTTTTATTGTGTTTCCACTCATCGTTTATCAAATGTTGGCGACAGCAGGCCAACGAAATTTCTTTGTTAGTCATCGCTTTATAATGACTGTCCTTTTTTCAGTATCGCTTGTACTGTGTATGCTGTTTCCTTATCAGTTTATAACCGATGGCTATATTTTTGACTTGCGCCAAGTTCCAATGATCGTTGGAGCCCTATACGGAGGTCCATTGGTTTCAGCCATTTTGTTCCTTGTGGCTTCGATCAGTCGGATTATTATTGGTGGAGACGGAATGTACATCGCTCTTTTGAATCAATTTGTCATTGCGGTAGGAGTGCCATTTTTGCGACCGCTCTATATGCGCATCAATCGTTCTCGAAAAATTATGTTGATATTTAGCATTTCAATTACTTCACTCCTTTTCAATTTGTTCGCAGGTGCTTTTTTCTTTGGAAATCCGATTCACGATATTGTGGGTATTTGGATTATGTTAATGATCAATCAAAGTACCATTATTGCGTTAACGGCTTTAATGATTGAACATATGCAGCGACAAGAATACATGTATGAAGCTTTTCTGAAACACGAAAAAATGGAAACAGTTAGCCATTTTGCAGCAGCCGTTTCGCACGAATTGAGAAATCCTTTGCAAAGTATTAAAGGGTTTGTTCAGTTAATGAAGGAATATGAGTACAGTCGCGAAAGACAGATAGAATTTCATCAAACGATTTTGAGAGAAATCGAGGCAGCGGAAGAGTTAATCGAGGATTATTTAGTATACGCTAAGCCTACGTATGGTCAGCTTGAACCAATCATTGTCGCTTCAGAAGTCAGTCATGTGCTGAAAATTATGGTGCCTTATGCAAATGGAAAAGATGTAGAAATGCATACAGATGAACTGGACGAAAGTGCTGAAATTCTAATCGATCGTTATAAATTCCAACAAGCGCTAGTCAACATTATCCGAAACGGTATTGAAGCGATGCCAGAAGGCGGCAAGCTAGTCCTTACCGTCAAATCGTCTCCAACAAAAGTATGGATTCGGGTAACCGATACAGGAGTGGGTATGACAAAAGAACAAGTCAGACGTTTAGGGGAACCTTACTTCTCTAGTAAACTTAAAGGAACCGGACTCGGAATGATGGTGACTTATAGCATCATCAGTCAAATGGAGGGTCAAATTTTAGTAGACTCTGAAAAAGGAAAAGGTACCGAATTTACTTTGGAATTTGCAAATCTTGCTACAACGAAAAGTAAATAAAACAGCAGCCTGTATATAGGCTGCTGTTCAGATTGTAGACAAAGTCTTATTAAACTGAATAGTGATGTACAATCTCCAACTGGGCTGGCCACTTCGCTTTCCATGGGCTCAGCTTCAGTTTCCTCGTTACTAACGGGACCTGCAGCCTTCGTCGCTTTGCTGCTTCCACAGGAGTCTGCGTGGCCATACGGGTTGTCAGCAGGTGGCTCAAATCAGCAAGAGTACCCAACAAATCTACTTTTCATCAGTACTCTCTCAAGGATTCGGAGCGCAATGCGGCGACTCCTGCGGAAGAACGAAGTGATGAGACCCCGCAGGAGCTTGCGACGAGGAGGCTCAGCGCTTCGCGGAAAGCGTCCGCATGGAGTGCAGAATCCTGTATACCTAAGATGAAACGACTACTTATTCTTTAAGTTTGTCTACAGTGTAAACAGCAGCCTGTAAATAAGCTGCTGTTTTAGTTGTTCATTAATTGACGCACGAATGGCAGAACAGACTGCTCTTTCAGTTTAGCTTCGAACATGATATCAGCATCTATGCCGTTTAATTGTCTTATTAATTGTTGGAAATCGGATTCAGAAACCAATTCGTGATGGCGTAAATCTGTAAATCCTTCTTTGCCTGTACTAATATGAACTTTCGGTGTGCCAAAACCTTGCCACGTTTTTAGAATTTCAGAAAAATCAACGGGCTCACCGTCGGTATTGCAATTATGATGATGGATATCAAAGCATACAGGAACGCCACACATGCTGTGGACGTCTAAAACGTCTCTAACGGTAAAGGTTTTATCATCATTTTCCAAGCGTAACCACTTCCGAATGCTAGGAGACAGCGACAAATAGACAGCAGCGAAACGCTGTTTAGCTACGTCTTTATCCCCATAAGCACCACCGGTATGAAGGATGATATCAGATCCACCGAGCAATTGAATCAATTGGTCATGATACTCAAGATCTTCTATCGATTTGCGAACAACTTCAGGTCTAGGTGAATTGATGACGGTATATTGACCAGGGTGTACAGAGACTCTCATGTTATGTGTGTTAACAAACAAGCGGATTTCATCTGTTATGGCCAGCACTTCTGGATCTTCCCACCAGTTCCAATCATTTATAGGGTGAGTGGACAGCGGAACGATCGAACTAGAAGCTCGGTAAAAGTAAATATCGTTTTTTAAATTCCAGCGAAGAATTTCCAGTGTTGTCTCGAAATTTTTCATCGTCAATTCCTTTATTTTGCCGGTGCCTTCTGCCTCTGCAGTCGCGACACGTAAAGTTCTAAATACCGTTTTCAATTCAGTGTTCATACAGGCATAACCTAATCTCATGTTGTTCAGCTCCTTGCTATACGTATACCCTTCCAGCATAGCGCACATGCCTCGAAATTGAAAAAGCTGTGTGCGAATTTTGAGGGAGTAACTCGACTTCGTAACCGCGTTGTAAAACCAGAATTTTCTATAGTATAATAATACCAAGGAAATCTAAAGAAGAGGTGACTCAAATGACTCATTTAACGCTACATACAGGCTATCAAGAAGAAGATACGTATTTTATGAAATACAAATTAATTACGCACAATAAGAATTTAATTGATTACACGGAAGAAGAGAAAGTCAATTTTATGTTAAAAGATGAAGAAGAAAACATTCTGGGTGGACTTGTTGGACATATAGATTGGGAATGCTTTTTCGTTGATATATTGTGGGTCGACGAGTCACTGCGTGGTTTAGGAAAAGGGCAACAACTAATTCAAGAAGCTGAGGATTATGCACGCAAAAAAGATTGTCGTCTTATTCGGTTAGAAACATTCAGTTTCCAAGCACCAGCATTCTACAAAAGATTAGGATTTAAAGAGATGGGGAAACTCGAAGATTTCCCTAAAGGGTATACTCACTATTATCTATACAAAGAATTGACGTAAAATGTCGCAAGTTTCAACAGAATGTAAATTGATTTTGAATAGATGCTACAAAAGAGAAAGAGCACCCAAATGGATTCAGAGGGCGCTTTTTCTCTTTTTACTTTATCTTGAAATTGAAAAGACGATCCTCTTTAAACTGGCCATTTTCATAATTTCGTTCAGCAAATGTAAGGGTGTTGTCATGCGTTATTAAGACGATTGTTGAAGAACGAGTGCCGTATTCAGGAGTTTTAATAAATATCGGAGACAGCATTCGTTCTAAGTCCAAGCTAACACCGGTAGTGGGAAGAAGAGCGTCGTGTGCTTGTTCAGCATCTGAAAGTATCGCAAAAATTTCTTCCAAGTCAACTGTAGAAGTACGCGCCATATAAGAAGTGAGACTTTCTTTTCCTTTCGACACTTTTGGCCAAGGCGTGTTCAAAAAGTGATTGCTGAGTCCATGAGTACCCAGGGGAACTTCGTAAGATTTATTTTGAATATTGTTATAGTACATCAATTGTTCAACATCTCCTACAATCAGATTAAAACCCGCATAGTCTTTCGGATTGATTGATCGCAAATAGTCTTTAGGGGAAGTTGAAGCTGCTAAAAAATTTTTGACGACGGCTCCTCTAGAAAAAGTAGCTGCTTCTATATTAGTGGGATCGCGAAAATTTGTTAATGCAGCAATGCGTCCTTGCTTTGTGACACCTAACCACGTACCCATTTGTGTCAAGTCACGACCGGCTAGTATATGGGGCTCATCTTCCCAAAAATGAGCAGCTGCAGTAGGACGACTATAAAATTCATCTCGATTAGCAGCAATAATTAATTTGTAAGTTGGATGATTTCGAAATTGGAGGTTGATCAGGCACATAGTATTCTCCTTTTAGATTTAGTATATCCAATAGTTGAAGTCAATGGTAAAAATAGTTGCGACACGATGCTTTTGCTATTTTTTAGCCAATAATAGACGGGCTTGTAAGCAAGAAAGTACGTAAGAATAGCAAGAAATTCGAAGCTTTGTTTGTAAAAAAGGATTATTTGTATCAATTAAATAAAACTTTTGTAGGAAAAATATTTTTTTATTTAGGTATAAAGCTTCAATCTAATTTTATCTCTGATACACTATAAAAAGAGTTTTGAAAAGAACATATGTATTCTCAAGGAGTGGGGGGAGCAGAGATGGAAAGCGAAGTAGCTTCATTGTCTTTTGCGCGCGTATTAATGGAAGGAATTAAAGAAATGGTGTTTGTTGTAAGAGTTGATGGAGCGAATTCTTTTACGTATGATTTCCTTAATAATGCAGTAATAGAGAGGACTTCACTAGTTTCTGCTTCAGTTGGCAAGAAGTTAAACGAAGTCCATTCCACATCAATGACAACATTTTTAACTGAAAGATACAATGAAGTCGTTCAAACAACTCAAAGTATAAGCTATGAAGATTCATTTTATTGTAACCGAAATAAGTTGCTGTATTCAAAAACTGTTATGACACCTTTTTTAGATGAAAAAGGTATATGTACCCATATTGTTAGCTTAGTCAAAGATATAACGAATGAGAAAATAGCCAAACTAGAAAGTGAAGGAATTCGTGAACGCCTAGAAGAAAGCAACGCACGATATCGGTCCCTCTTTGATAATAACGCAGATGCTATTTTCACCGTTGATTTTAACGGACATATTACAGGAGGCAATTCCTCAGGCAGCATACTCAGTGGATGCGCTATGAAAGAATTAGCAGGTAAAAGCTTTTTTGACTTTGTTATTACGGAGGATGTAGAACGGGCAAAAAACTATTTTCACTTGTCCATTTTAGGTGACAATAAAGATTGGCGTTTTAGCATATCTAATAAGTCAGGTAAATCGATTGCTTGCTTAGTGAAGTTTATTCCAATAAGTGTGAAAAACAACATCCCGGGATTTTATATGATTGTCAAAGATATGACAGAGTTGGACAAAATTTCAGGTCTCTATGAAGCTGGAGAAGAGAATTTCCGAATCATTGCGGAAAATGTCCACGATGTCATTATATTAATGGACCAAGACAAACAATACCTCTATATGTCGCCGTCATGTGAAAATATTTTTGGCTTTAGAGCAGAAGGTATTATTGGAAAAAAACCATTTTATAATGTTCATCCTGAAGATACGTCAGTTGCTGAACAAGCCTTTAATCAAGCAGCAAAAGAAGGTTCTACGTTTCAATTACAAATTCGTCTTTTGCATAAAAGTAGAGGCTGGATTTGGACAGAAGTCAGTGGAATGCCGGTTTTTGGAGAAGATCAAAAATTTAACCGGATGGTTATGGTTGCAAGAGATATTTCGATTCAAAAAGAATATGAAAGTCAACTTCATCATTTTGCTTATTTTGATTCGTTAACCGAGTTACCAAACCGACGTTATTTTCAAGCGTATGCAACTGAAAAATTGGAACAGAATGACACAAGCCAAAGAAACTTAGCTATTCTACTTATTGATATTGATGATTTCAAGGACATTAATGATCAGTGGGGACATGAAATTGGTGATGCGGTTATTCAAGAGTTCGGTTATCGCTTGAACCGTTGTATGGTTGGAGAAAATATGGCTGCCCGTTTAGGGGGAGACGAATTTATCGTCTTACTGACGGATGCAGCCGATAAGGAAAAAGTATCAGAAGTTACAGATGCTATTTACCGTATCACGAAAGAACCAATCAATGTGCAAGAGTTATCATTGTACATCACGATTAGTATGGGTGTTGCATTAGCACCAACTGAGAAAACTTCCATTTCTACTATTATGAAGCGTGCAGATATGGCGATGTACAAAGCCAAGCAACTGGAAAAAAATTCGTTTTTCGTAAGTCCAACATGAGCAAATGCAGCTCGTGTTTTTTTGTGTTCAGAAACAAACCGACGATTTATCGTAATAAATCGTATATGTGGTATTTGAATTTTCAGAAATAAAATAAGTATGCTTTCAATTTAAAAAATGGTATGCTTTTGTCAAACCATAAATCCTGATTAAAATACAAAAAATGGTTCTCTAAGTAATTATATAGACCTTTAATGGTTATATTTTTTGGAAGCATTTAATAATAATATGTACTCTAGACTATCGCTATATTTTAATATTCTCTTATAATTCCCTACTTATTTGATTAGTTGAGGTGAGAAAATGAACAATTTCTACCAAAAAACTTCTATTAGTGTGAAAGTGTGTTGCATTTTCTTGGCGTTCTTTTTTTTGAGCGATACTGAAAAAATTGCTAGTACGAATGACAGCGAAAAAGTAGTGTTGTTAAGTGAAGAGGATAAGAAAAAGACGCTTTCAAAAAATCTTCAGATTCTTGAAGATGTAGAAGGTACGCTTAAAATTAGTGACCTGCAGTCTCCACCATACAGTTGGAAATTTAGTTTAAATGAAAATGGAATTCCGAATATGGGATTTTCATCTGATGTTTATTGGGTAAAGTTTACGATTGAAAATCATGCAGAAACTGAAGAATGGCTTCTTGAACTTGCAAATCCTTTTCTCGATCATGTCATTCTTTATTCACCAGAACCTTCTGGGGGATTTTCGATTACGGAATTTGGAGAAACAATGTCAGATTCGAAAAAACTTTATTCAAGCCGTTCTCCGGTTTTCAAGTTGCCTCTTCTAAATAAAGGTGAGAATACATTCTTTATGAAAATTGAGTCACAAGGAGTCCTATACTTTCCTGTGACTGTTTGGGAACACGCAGCATATGATGCTAAATCCCAGCAAATGACGGCGATGATTGGACTAGTAAGTGGAATAAGCCTGATGTTTTTTGGCTGGTGCATCTACTCATTTTTTAAGTATCGTCAGAAAAATTTTCTTTATTTATTAATTTTGGCGGTTTCGTTACTGTTTACTGCTGCTGAATGGACAGGTTTAAATTTCACTTATATTTGGCCGGATTTCAAATGGGGAAGTAATCAAACGATACTAGTAGCTTGTGGTGCAGCGAGTTTAATGACGTTCTTTATCCTTAAAGAATTGTTGTCAGGTGTTCTCAACATACACTGGCTTTCTATGGTTATTAAGTGGATGGTAGCGTGTGTCTTGTTTTCAGTGATGGTTTCTTTCTTTTCTTATTCACTAACAAGCCTGTTCAGCTTTGCATCTTCTGCTCTAACAATCGTCTTAACGTGTGTTCTTGCTTTTTCCGCTTGGCAAAAAGGAATTTCTTATGCTGCTCCATATACTGCCGCCTTGTTCGTATCGATAGCCATCCTCACCATTTCCTTTTTAACGGCTACGGGGGTTTTACCCTATATCGAAACTGTTCAATACGCCGTGTACGTTATCAGCTGGAGCATACTCTTACTTGCTGCTAAAGCATTGCTGAAAAAAGAAAAAATGAAGCTTGAAAAAACACAACAGTTGGAACGTCAAGCGAATGACCGTCAACTGCTGAAAGTCACAACGCTAAAAAATGACAACAAAAGAAAAGATGAGTTACTGGCGCTTGCATCAAATGGCTTGCGAACACCACTTTATGGTGTGATTGGCATTGCAGAATCACTTCAACAATCTGCTAGTGGTAAAATGTCTCCTCAGATGATAACCCAATTGGATGAACTGGTGACCAGTAGCAAAAATATGGCGCATTTGATCAATGATGTTGTCGATTTTTCAAAACAGAAGCCGTCTTCTTTACAGCGCCATACGACAGCGATTGCGCTTGATGAACTTTGCACGAATGTGATCGCAATTTATAAGCCACTTTTAAAAAATGAGGCCGTCAAGCTTTATCACACAGTACCAGCCTCGTTGCCAAAACCATGTGCAGATCCTGATCGACTGCGACAAATTTTAAGTAACCTTGTCAACAATTCTATTGAGCATACCCGTGTAGGTGAAATCGTGCTATCGGCGAGGATTTTTGAAGGAGATTTAGAAATTTCAGTAAAAGATACAGGAAATAGTATAGAGGAAAAGAAAATCCCAATTTTTTTTGAATGGAATATTCCGCAAGAAAAACCGTTGAGAAATCATGGGATGGATTTGAAAATCACTAAAAATCTAATTGAACTTCAAGGGGGGACGTTGAAACTTGAGTCTTTAAAAGAAAGTGGCTCTCTTTTCATTGTTACTTTACCCATTTGCACGGATGCATCTAATGCTCCGTTGCTAGGAGACTCTAAAAATCAGACGAAAGAATTGACCGCTTCGCAGTTAGCAGATTCCTTGTTAAAGCAGCGTCCTACTAAAAAAAATCTGCACGTTCTGGTGATTGAAACAGACGAAATCAATCGGCTTGTTTTATTGCGGCAACTGATATCAGCAAACTATCAAGCAGTCGGTGTAGAGGATGGCAAAGCAGCGCTGCATTTGTTGTCGCATCAATCAATAGATTTGATTGTGATGGATGGTAGTTTACCGGACATGACAAGCGATGAATTATGCAAACTTATACGCTTGGAGTATACATTAACAGAAATGCCGATTTTGATGTTATCGGATGCAGACAGTCTTCAAGAGAAAAAAGATGCTTTTACAGCAGGGGCCAATGACTATTTGCTAAAGCCTTGTGATAAAGAAGAGTTTTTGTTGCGTGTTAAGACTTTGGCAAATATGCGCAGCTTGACTCAAGAAATTACGAATCTGAACTACTTTCTTGAACGTAATGTGAATGAGCGAACAATGGCACTTGAAATTACCAATATGAATCTACTGACAGTGAACGATGAAATTCAAGAAATTGAAAAGTCTCGAAATGAAATGTTGTCAGCAATTTCACATGAGTTAGGTACACCCATTACGCTAATCCATAGTTATATACAAGCAGTGAAAGAAAGTTTAATCGAAGAAAACAACCCACGCTATCTGGATATGATTCATAAAAAACTACTACTGCTAGAAAGACTCACAGAAGATCTTGTAGAGTTGACTAAATACAAGTCTGGACATATGACTCTGCGTTTCTTGGAAAAAGATTCGCTCGTGTGGATCGCAAGGCTTGCAGAATCAATGGCTTCTGATGTTACTCAAAGTGGCCGTATTTTCGAATTTTTCGGTACAAAAAATCCCGATAATATTAGTCACTCGCTGTTAGTAATTGATTTAGATCGTCTTGATCAAGTAATTTCCAATATTTTATGGAATTCTGTTAAGCATACTTCTCCAGAAGAAGGCAAAATTACGTTATCTATGGAAATCGTCGCTAATAACAACGACAATGCATTATTAGACGAGGAGTCTGATGGAGAACTGGTGGTTCGCATTGCTGATAATGGAAGTGGGATCAAGAAAGAGGCCTTGCCCTATATTTTCGACCGTTTTTACAAAATCAATCGTTCTGCTAGTTACAAAGGAAGTGGACTTGGATTGGCAATCGCCAAAGAAATTGTATTAGCGCATAAAGGACAAATATGGGCGGATAGTATAGAAGGACAAGGAAGTGTTTTCGTCATTGTATTGCCGCTAACTTTTCAGTAAGGATGGGAGGAAAACAGATGAATGTTGCGACTGTGTTAATTGTTGAGGATGATGAAGGCATCCGCGAACTGATGCGGTTGTTTCTGCTAAAAAAAGGATATGGTGTTATCCAAGCTGAAGATGGCTATCAAGCTTTAACATTAATAGAAAAAGAAAAGCCAGATCTCATTTTGTTGGACGTAGAAATGCCTGGTATGAATGGACTGGAAGTATGCAAAAAAATCCGATTAAAAACGACTTTGCCAATTTTGTTCGTTAGTTACCGAAAAGAGTTGGCTTATAAAATTCAAGGACTTGAAGTAGGGGGCGATGATTACATTACCAAACCCTTTGATTTTAATGAGTTAGAAGCTCGGATTCGTGCAATTCTTCGACGAAATGGTTGGAGGAGCGGTGAACAAGAACAGCTAACGATTTTGAAGTATAACGACCTGCATATTCATGTGGATGCCCGAGAACTTTACGTTGCAGGAACGCAGGTCAAACTGTATCATAAAGAATTTCAATTATTGTTGTTGCTCGCGCAGACTCCCAACCGAGTTTGGACCGCTGAACAACTATACGATCAAGTGTGGGGCTATTATTCTGAAGGAGATGTCCAAACAGTCAAAGTACACATTAGTAAATTACGGAAAAAAATTGAGCAAGACCCAGCCAACCCAATTTATATCCAAACCGTACGGGGTTTTGGCTATAAATTTATACTAGCGTAAGAGGGACTGTCCCATAAGCCTCTAACAGAAAACAGACGGAGAAAAAGAAACTCTTTTTCTCCGTCTGTTTTCTCAAAATCGCAGGCGAGAATACAGAACTTGTCAAGACCCTGGAGGTAAAGTTTTGGAATGACCAGTTGCTTTTGATAGAAATAGAACATCTTTGTATTTTTTAAATTCAGCAAGGTTGTAGCCGAAAAGTCATTGTTTATGATTTTTTTACTACATCCTTTTTTTTATTAAAAAAATAAAATAAGTAGTAAGAACTACGAATAATTAGTTTTCTAAATTTTTAGATTATTTAACGTCTATTTAACCTAGTCACTTCAAAATAAGAAGTACAAAGGATAGACCATAGGAGGATTTAATTATGGAGAGTACATTCAATCTGAATAAATTCCTGAAAGCGATGCAAAAGAGAAAGGCGTTAATCATTTTTGTTACGCTTGCGTTCGTTGTCTTTAGTGCAGTAGCAAGTTATACCCTTATAAAGCCGGTTTACAAGGCGACAACTCAAATTTTGATCAATCAAAATACCGCCATTAATCAGGACTTTACTAGTTTGGATATTGATACGAACTTGCAATTAATTGGGACGTATAACGTCATTATTAAAAGTCCTGCGATTTTAACAACTGTAATTGAAAAATTACAGTTGGACGAAACGGTTCAATCATTGACCGATCGGATAACTGTCAACAATATTGAAAGCTCACAAGTAGTAACTTTATCGGTTGAAGATTCTTCTATGGAAGGAGCGGTACTGGTTGCTAATACGACTGCACAGGTTTTCCAAGAGGAAATTCAGCGAATGATGAAAGTGGATAATGTCAGCATTTTAGCTGCAGCTGAAACTACTGCAAATCCTAATCCAATTCGTCCCGATCCGATTTTCAATATGGTGATTGGTGCAATTGTTGGTTTGGCTTTTGGCGTCGGCATCACGCTAATTTTGGAGCAGTTAAACACGACAGTGCGCTCGGAAGAAGACATCGAAGAAATGGCTGGACTTCAGATTTTGGGGGTCGTTAGTCAAGTAGACAGTAATTTAAAGATGGAAAAGCCGTTAAATCTAACAACTAGATTGGAGAAGGATCATTATGCGGACAGCGAACAAGACAAAAAGGTTAATGCCGCGAAAATTGGTGGCTCGTACTAATCCGCATTCCATCGCAGCGGAACAATACCGAACAATAAGAACAAATATTAACTTCTCGACGCCTGATTTGCATTCGAGAGTCATTTTATTTACGTCTGCTGCAAAAGAAGAAGGAAAGTCGACAACGGCTGCAAATATGGCCATCGTTTTTGCCGAAACTGGAAAAAAAGTACTATTGATTGACGCAGACATGCGGCGTCCAACTTTATATCGAACATTTCAACTCGGCAATAACACAGGCTTATCCAATTTATTGTTGAGAAAAGGAAGCCTGAAGCAATCAGTCAAAGTGAGTGGCATAGCAAATTTAGACCTACTTATGAGTGGACAAATCCCACCAAATCCGGCCGAGTTACTCGAAGCGGATGCTTTGGATGAATTGATCGCAGAGATGCGTGAAACCTACGATTATATTCTTTTCGATTCACCGCCAATCCTTTCTGTAACAGATTCTAAAATTTTAGCCAATCGATGCGACGGTACGGTACTGGTCGTTAATACCGGCAAATCAGAAAAAATAAGCGTTGAAAAAGCACGTGATTCTTTAGCAACGGCAAAAGCCTTAATTTTGGGAGTGGTGTTGAATAATTACCCGATGAACAAGGAAAATTACTATTACCATAATTATAATGAATGACCAAATGGAACTGTAGGAAAGGAAGAAAGTGAATGAAGATTAGCAAACAGCAACTACTTGGAAATCTTCATCGTTGTCTCGTTCCTGTTCTTGTCCTCTTTCGCCATTTCCATACATTTGTGCTCGTAGGATTTGAAAACCTGGAAGAAAAAATGGAACACGCAGTCTTGCCCCAAGCACCTCATCTTACTGACAAAATAGTGATGGTAATCGGAGCGGGAGGAATGATTGGTTCAGAAATTAGCCGTCAGCTCATTCACTATCAACCCGCTCGAATTTTACTGCTCGGACATGGACCGCAATCGATTTATTCGGTTGAGTACGAAGTAAGAAAACTGATGAAAAAACAGATAGAAATTATCCCCATTATCTTAAATATTCAAGACAAAAAACGTCTTTTTGAAGCAGTCGAACGATACAAGCCCGATATAATCTACCATACAGACGGTCAACAGCAAATTGATGTCACAGAAGAAATGCCATTAAAAGAAGTATACACCTCAGTGTTTGGAACAAAAAATAGTGCAGAAGCAGCCACTCGCTATCACGTTGATGCGTTTGTGTTAGTATCTTCTGAGCACGCAGCAAAGCCGTTAAACCTCAAAGAAGCGAATAAAAGATTGGCTGAAATAATCATAAATACTATTTCAACAACTAGTTTGACACGGTACGTCATCATTCGATTACCAGCACATGTTTTTAAAGAACAACTACCAGGAAACTTCTTTCCGCTGTTCGAGCAAAAAACAAAAACTAGTTACGCAGTTCAGCACATTCTTCATGGTGGAGGACTAAAAACAGCTATAGATAAAAGTAGCTTGTTTCAACTACAAGGGAAGTCTATCTACAAGGTACTCCAAAAATCACAAGGGCTTAGTCAACTAGACATGGCCCGTTTGTTGAAAAAGTTGAAAACAGCATCTGAAGATGAGGCGCGTAAACTGGTTATTTCAATCATCGAACAACAAAAGAATTTCTAACCGGTACCTGAATGATTGCGTTTGAAGATTTCCCTTTTTAAGCAGCGATTTTTTTGTTGCTCAGTAGAATAATAAAACAGGAAAAGGGTGAATTCGGATGGGTGTAGAAAAATATCGAGATGAATTTAGTTTTGAAGAACTAGTGAGAAGCAACATACCTTTTCAAGATAGAGACATGATAGAACAGCATCCTTTCTTAAATAAAATCTATCCGTATGCTTTAAATACGATTCATCTTGTAACGTATTGCGAAAACAATACGGTATCGTTATTATCTGGCAGTTTGGAAATTGGGGCGGTTGAAAGCGATAATGGATTTGTGGAAAAGCTCGGTGAAATTTCATGTGGTTTGGATCAACAAGGAAATTTAAAATCGCATGCATATAAGTTGAATACGCTTGAGAAAATTGATAAACATCCACAGACACGTTTTGTTTTTGGCGGAAGCCAAATTCCGCATTTTGATCGGCTTAAAGCTTTTGTCATCAGTTTGCATATTCAAAACAAAGTTGAAGATGTTGTGTCATGGAAACTAGCGTTAACTTCAAAAGGACAAGTCATCTTACTTACCTTACTAACGGAAAAAGAGAATTTACTTTAACAAATTTCAAGTGTCTTATACTAGCTGCTTTATTTTTTTGACATTCTACTATAAGAATTGTGCAAGATTTGACAAATTGGCACGGGCAATCCGAGAGCATATGGTAGAGGCAGGAGAAAGGGGATATCCGTCATCATGTTACAAAATTTAAAAATAGCAGTTGTTGGATTGGGGTATGTCGGATTGCCCGTAGCAATTGCGTTTAATCATAAATACCCAGTTACCGGCTACGATACGAATACCGCTAGAATTCAGGCTTTGATGCTTGGACTAGATAAGACAAACGAAGTAAGCCGTGAGGAATTTGAAAAAGCAACCATTGTTTTTACGGCGACTCCTTCAGATTTAAAAGATGCAGGGTTTATTATCATAGCCGTACCATCAGCGATTGATGAAGACCATCTGCCAGATTTATCCGCTTTAAAAAAGGCTAGTAAATGTGTCGGGGAACATATGAAAAAAGGCGCGGTTATCGTCTACGAATCCATTGTGGCACCCGGTGTAACTGAAGACTTGTGTATTCCATTACTCGAGAGGTATTCTGGGTACGAAAGTGGCAAGGAGTTTTTTGTCGGGTATTCCCCTGCAAGAATTTTTCCAGGAGATAAAAAAAACAACTTTAAAAAAATAAAAAAAGTAGTTGCAGGACAAAATGAAGAAGTCACAGAATATCTGGCGATGGTTTATGGCAGTATCGTTACTGGAGGTATACATAAAGCCCCTTCCATTCGTGTTGCTGAAACAGCACAGTTGATTGAAAATATTCAACAAGATGTTAATATAGCATTGATCAACGAATTGGCGCAGATCTGCGAGCAGTTGGGCATCGATACACAAGAAGTGCTAGAAGCGGCAGGAAGTAAACGCGGTTTTTTAAAAACAATGCCAAATTTAGTTGGTGGACAGGGAATCGGACTAGCTTCACATTATTTAGCGGACAAAGCAAGAAGTTTGGGGCAGCGTTCGGAAGTGATTGTGTCAGGACGTAAAATTAATGACGGAATGGGTCGTTTTATTGCGCAGTCGTTAATCAAAAAAATGAATCAGGAGAATACTAATGTCGCAAACAGTCGTGTGACGATTTTGGGACTTTCTTTTAAAGAAGAAGTTCCCGATTTACGCAATTCTAAAGTAGTCGATATCGTCAAGGAACTAAAAGAACACGGCATCGATGTGCAATTAGCAGATCCTTATGCTTCCGCTGAAGACACCACTCTCTACTACGAGTCTCATCTTTCACCTCACCACCAACTAAAACCAGCGCATGCAGTTATTTTGGCTGTTCCGCACAAGCCTTATAGAGAAAATGGTTGGAAGCAGTTTGACAGTTTATTGATTGAGCAACAAGGAATAGTCTTTGATCTAAAAGGGGCGCTTGATGTAAAAAAAAAACCTGAAAAGATTCAGTTATGGCGCCTATAGTTATAAAAAAAGGATGAATGTCAGTTCACCGAATTACACTAGTTGACCTATTTGCTTCTTGCAAATGGGTCTTTTTTTGTCAACGAAAAACAAGAGGTTTACGCACTTACAGTTTTTTCGAGTGACTTGACGGGTATGGAACAGTATAAAACTGGAGGAGGGCGAAGTTATGGAAATTATTCCGAAAAGAGATTTGTTGAAAGATCGTTACGGAAATTTTTATATGGTGTCTTATGCTTCTAAAAAATCGTTAACAATCGTCAATGCAGCTATGTATCATGCTTTCAACCAAACACTCGATGAAGAGCTGGTAGCTAAAGTAAAGGCAAAATATCCGAATGATGTCGCCTGCGGAAAATATTTCGCCGATTTGGTTCATGAACAAGTAGAACAGATGAGTACGGCTGAACACGCTGGCACTATTTACGACATCGAAGACGTAAAAAAAGAATACGATTTGCACATGAAACCGCTATACGACGATTCGTTTCACTTGTAACAGTTTATAAGTTTGTACCAATGAAAATTGCCAAGTTAGCACAAAAGGATTCCTGCTAGTTTCAGTTTTAGAAAATAGTAAAACGGAGCAAATGAAAGAGTAAAATTCCTGCTGTTGCCTGCAGGAATTTTTACTGCGACTAAACACAAGGGATGCTAGAAAAGTAGTTATAGTGTAAGCTAGAGTTCGATATTAGTGGAAAAGGGTTGAAAAGAATGAAGTCTACAATCAATGCAAAAGATGTTGCAAAGCTTGCAGGTGTCTCGCAATCGTCTGTTTCTAGAGTCTATTTTGAAGGTGCAAAAGTTTCTAAAAAAACACGTCAAAAAGTATTGGCTGCAGCAGAAGAACTGGGCTATCGGCCAAATGAGTTTGCCAGAAGTTTAATCACCAACCGAACAAAAATTATAGGCTTAGTAATGAAAGGCGTACAAAATCCTTTTTATCCTCAAGTCTTAACACAGTTTACAGCTTCATTTAAAAAATTCGGCTATAGCATTCTATTCGTCCATACGAATAGCGATGAAATTCAAACTGAAGATATTGAGACCTTATTGAATTACAATGTTGCTGGAGTGGTCATCACAGATGCAACGATGTCGCTAAATGTTGCAGAAAGCTTCAGAGCAAACCAGATTCCGTTGGTGTTTTTTAACCGGAAATTGAGCCGTTCTAATTTCTATTCGGTCTGCTGCAATAACTTGAGTGCAGGTCGTGCAATAGCAGAATATCTGATTGCTAAAGGCTCGAAAGATATGGCTTACATTTCGGGCAATGAAAATACATCGACTAGTCAAGAACGTGAAGAAGGATTTAGCGAAGTAGTGACTCAACACAATTTGAATTTCAAAAAGTATTCGTCAGATTATACATATGAAGGTGGCTATAAAACAGCCCTTGCAATCATGAAAGAAGAGGCACTGCCGTCCGCTTTTTTTGTAGCGAATGATATTATGGCGCTAGGTGTTATGGATGCTTTACGGAAAAAAGAAATTCAAGTTCCAGCACAAGTTAAAGTGATTGGCTTTGATAACATTGGCATGTCTTCTTGGCCTGCTTATGAACTGACAACTTGGGAACAACCGATTGAAAAAATGGTAGAAGAAACGGTGACTTATTTATTAGCTGAAATGATTGACTATACAGGCACAGCAGAGGCTGTAGAAGTGGATGGGGTATTTATTGAACGGAAAACGACATAATAGGTGTTGACATTTATCGAAAATGCGCATATTCTCTAAATAGTTTCATTTTTGCATACGTATTCAAAAATAAATTTTTGGAGGAATTATGATGAAAGTATTGAAAGCAGGAAGATCTCAAGAAGAAGTAAGCGCTAACGATTCGAAAGTTTCGCAAATAGTGGCAGAGGCATTATTAGCCATTGAAAAAAATGGCGATCAAGCAGTGCGTGAACTATCAGGTAAATTTGATAATTGGCAGCCAGAATCTTTTCGCTTGTCTCAAGCTGAAATAAATGAAATCGTTTCCACTGTTCCTGATCATGTTATCGAAGACATTAAGTTTGCCCAAAAAAATATTCGCGACTTTGCAGAAGCACAACTGGCTTCTATGAATGACGTTGAAGTAGAAAACATACCAGGAGTTATTCTTGGACATAAAAACATTCCAGTGAACAGTGTAGGCTGCTATATTCCAGGTGGACGCTATCCAATGGTTGCTTCCGCTCATATGAGTGTGCTAACAGCAAAAGTTGCTGGTGTTAAACGTGTAATCGCTTGCACACCGCCAATCAATGGAGAAATTCCAAACGCGACAATTGCCGCAATGTCACTTGCTGGAGCAGATGAAATCTATTTACTTGGTGGAATTCAAGCGATGGCAGCGATGGCGATTGGAACGGAAACAATCAGATCAGTTGATATGATCGTCGGGCCGGGAAATGCCTTTGTAGCGGAAGCGAAGCGTCAATTGTACGGACGCGTTGGAATCGACTTATTTGCTGGACCGACTGAAACGCTAGTGGTAGCAGATCATACAGCGGATGCCGAAATGGTGGCGACAGATCTTCTAGGTCAAGGAGAGCACGGCCCCACTTCACCAGGAGCATTGATTACAACTTCAGAAGAACTAGCAAATGAAACAATTAAAGAAATCGAACGCCAATTAGAAACATTAGTAACGGCCGATGTTGCACGCGTTTCATGGGAAGATTACGGCCAAATTTTACTAGTCGATTCAATAGAAGAAGCACGTATTGAAGCAGACCGTTTGGCATTTGAGCATGTTGAAATCCTAACAGAAAATCCTGATTATTTCCTTGAAAATATGACGAATTATGGCTGTTTATTTTTAGGACCCGAAACGAATGTTGCATATGGCGACAAAGTAATTGGGACTAACCATACACTGCCGACAAAAGGCGCTGCTCGTTACACAGGAGGATTGTGGGTAGGTAAGTTCATCAAAACCGTTACGTATCAGAAAGTAACACCAGAAGCGAGTGCTTATATCGGTGAATATGCAGCACGTTTATGCCAGCTTGAAAACTTCGCAGGACATGCAGAACAGGCGCTTCTCAGAGTCAGAAGATACGGCAGTAAATAAGTTACTCTAAGGGGTATAGGGGGTTGTTTTATGCTTGGCATGTTGGGAATGTTTGGTGGCTTAATTTTATTGATCATTTTGACGATGCGCGGGATGAACTTGTTGATCGCAGCACCGTTAACTGCTTTGTTTGTTGCGTTATTAAATGGATTGCCGTTGTTTCCTCAGCTTGCTGAGGAAGGGGCAGCTAACTTTTTAACAAATTACATGACCGGTTTTACAGGCTTTATCGCTTCGTGGTATTTGATGTTCTTGACCGGTGCCATTTTTGGTAAAGTGATGGAAGACAGTGGTGCAGCTGACAGCGTATCAAAATGGATCGTTAGCAAAATTGGGATGAAACGTGCGGCTCTAGCTGTTGTTCTTGCTTGTGCGGTTTTAACTTATGGCGGCGTCAGTTTGTTCGTTGTCGCTTTCTCTGTGTATCCGATGGCACTCAGCCTATTTAGACAAGCTGATTTGCCGAGACGTTTTATCCCGGCGGCGCTTGCTTTTGGATCGACCACTTTTACGATGACTTCTGCTGGTTCGCCTGAAATCCAGAACTGGATTCCCATTGAATTTTTAGGAACGACACCATATGCAGGGTGGGAGGTCAGTATCATCGTAGCCTTATTTATGATGATTTTTGGGTACTGGTGGTTGAAGAAAATGATTTCCAAAGCGTTAGTAAAAGGGGAGCGATTTATCGCTCGGAAAACCGATCCGGCTGCAGAAGAACGCATAGAATTACCAAATCCTTTACTCAGTATGATTCCACTGGTTGTCGTTCTAGGCATTTCATTTCTTTTCCACAATTCGCTTGGAACTTCGGCATTGATTATTGCGTTAAGCGGCGGTATTGCAACAACTTATTTTCTTAACAGAAAATATTTCCGTAATATTGGGCATGCCTTCAGTGAAGGTGCAGTAGGAGCTGTTATCGCGATTGCTAATACGGCAGCAGTGGTTGGTTTTGGTGAGTTGTCAAAGCGACACCTTCTTTTGAAACAGCGGTTGATGTTATGACGGGTATTCCAGGAAGCCCGTTAATTGGGGGTGCACTGGCGGTGGCGGTCATTGCCGGATTAACAGGTTCGTCTTCGGGTGGACAAGCGATTGCTTACCCCTGCTTGCACCTCATTATTTAGATATGGGAGTCGATCCAGAAGCCTTACACAGAACGGTTTCCATTTCTTCAGGTTCACTCGATTCAATGCTGCAGGGTGGTTATGTCGTAACGACTATTCGCTCAATTGCAGGTGAAACACATAAAGATGCGTATCCTGCATTTGGTGCATTAACCGTTGTCGTGCCACTCATTGGTGCTGCACTGGCAGTTGTATTATTCTCACTTGGATTATAAGATGAAACTGCCCAACAAACTTTCGGTTCCTTGTTTGTTGGGCAGTTTGCGTGAGACAGTCAAACGACAGAGGGGTGTAAGGGATGGAAAAAATTTCAATTCTTGGAGCAGGAACGATGGGACATTCAATTGCCTTATCGGCAGCATGGGCCGGCGAAACTGTAACGGTTTATGGCATCGATGAACAAGATCTTAGCAATGCGGATAGAGGATTACATAACAAACTCAAAGTCATGACAGACAATAAACTGGTTACTGTCGACCAAGCAGAAGAAATTAGACAACGAATTCAATTGACCACTTTTCTTGAAAAAGCTATTTTGAACTCGACGTTCATTATCGAAGTTGTACCCGAAGTATTGGAGCTGAAAAAAGAACTTTATAGTCGATTGGAGACGTTGATCAGCGATGACGTGATCATTGCCAGCAACACCTCTGGATTTAAACCGAGTTTATTGGCTGAAGAGATGCGGCTACCCGCTCGCTTTGTCGTAACGCATTTTTGGAATCCAGGACATCTTATTCCTTTAGTAGAAGTAGTTAAGGGAGAGCAGACAGATGCAAAGACTGTTGAGCGAGCAATGGCTGTTTTAAAAGAAATGAACAAAAAAGCAATTTTGCTCCATAAGGAAATTCCAGGATTTATCGGCAATCGTCTACAATATGCCTTGTTCCGTGAAGCGCAAGCTTTACTGGATGCTGGAGTTGCTTCAAAAGAAGATATTGATGCAGCTGTCACGTATAGCATTGGGCGAAGGTTGCCTGTAACCGGACCACTTATGACTGCGGATATGGGAGGGCTTGACGTCTTCTCGGCAATCTCTAATTATTTGTTTGAAGAGCTAGCGACAGATCAGCGATCAGGCGAAACGCTGTCCACACTTGTAGTTGAAAACAAGCTTGGGGATAAAACAGGAGAAGGGTTTTATTCGTGGGAGCCTGATGTTTCGGCAAAATTAAATAAAGAACGAGAACAGACCTTAATTCACTTTTTGAAAAAAGATTTAAAGGCAGGTGCCTCAGAATGACTGCCTATTTTTCTGAACTTGAAAACAAAACAGTAATTGTCACAGGTGGCAGCAAAGGAATCGGTAAAGACATTGCGTTGACTTTCGCAAAACTAAAAGCCAATGTGGTGATTTCTGGACGAGACACAACAGTTCTCAAAGCGTCTTTGAAGGAACTACAAGAATACAATCCGAAATGCATCGCAGTTTCCGGGGATTTGAGTGATATCGGGGAAGTTCAGAAACTGATTGATAAAGCTGCGTCAGAATTTGGAACTGTTGATGTATTGGTTAATAACGCGGGTATTAACATTGCGAAACCGGCAATGGAAGTAACAGAAGCGGACTGGGATGCGGTACTCGACTTGAATTTAAAGACGGCATTTTTTGCTAGTCAAGCAGCAGCTAGATACATGCTCGAACAAAACAGTGGACGAATCATTAATATCGCGTCGCAAATGGCCTTTGTTGGTTATGTGAAGCGAGCGGCGTATTGTTCAAGTAAAGGAGGTCTCGTGCAACTGACAAAAGCTCTCGCAGTGGAGTGGGCAAAGCAAGGAATTCGTGTCAATGCGGTAGCGCCGACCTTTGTCGAAACCGAGTTGACTGTCAATATGTTCAAAGACGAGACGTTCAAACATGAGATTGACAGTAGAATTTTACTGGATGGCTTGTCTCAACCAGCAGATATCTCGGGAGCCGTGTTGTATTTGGCTTCTAACTTAGCTAATTTTGTAACCGGTGAAACCATTAAAGTCGATGGTGGCTGGACAGCTATCTAACTAAAAAAGAGAACTGAAGAAAGTTCAGCAGCTTGTAGACAAAGTCTTATTAAACTGAATAGTGATGTATAATCTTCAACTAGGCTGGCCACTTCGCTTTCCGGTGGGCTCAGCTTCAGTCTCCTCGTCACTGAAAACCCATGCTCCTGCATCGCTGCGCTAGCTTCGTCGCAAAGCGTCCGCTTGGTGCAGAAAATCCTAAATGCATACAAAAAAATGAATAAGTATTCTTTTGTCTACAAGCTGAACTGAAGAAATTTCAGTTCTCTTTTTGTTAGCGTTTTTTAACCAGTAGATACAGAAAAACTTTACTACTGTATCCGCCTAAAGTCTGAACATTGATCAAATTAATTGAAAACTCTTTCAATTATCAAAATACTCTTTATAATAAACAATTATGAACAAAGGGAGATGAGGCACATGTCTAAGCTAAAAAACGATTCGTTGCAACTGCACAGGACGCATCAGGGGAAATTGGAGATTCGGTCAAAAGTAGCAGTGGAAAATGAAAGGGACTTGAGCCTCGCCTATTCTCCAGGAGTAGCAGAACCTTGTAGAGAAATCGCAGCAGACCCGTCAAAGGTTCACGACTACACAATGAAAAGCAATATGGTCGCGGTAGTGACAGATGGGACAGCAGTTCTTGGCCTCGGCAACATTGGTCCGCTTGCCGCATTGCCGGTTATGGAAGGAAAGGCTATATTATTTAAAGAATTTGCTGGAGTTGACGCGTTCCCGATTTGTTTGGATACAACCGATGCGGAAACCATTATCCAAACGGTTAAATTGCTTGAACCAGGATTTGGCGGCGTCAATCTTGAGGATATTTCGGCCCCGACTTGTTTTATTGTGGAAGAGCGTTTGAAAAAGGAAATGGGAATTCCCGTGTTTCACGACGATCAGCACGGTACAGCAATTGTTACTTTGGCAGGCTTGATCAATGCATTAAAACTGGTCGGAAAAGACGTACAGGAAACCAAAATTGTCGTTAACGGTGCGGGAGCTGCAGGAATTGCCATCGTTAAATTACTGAGTAAATTTGGCTTTGGTCACGTGATCATGTGTGATACAAAAGGAGCTATTTTCAAAGGACGCAAAAATGGCATGAATCCGTTTAAAGAAGAAGTAGCTGAAATGAGCAATTACGAACGCAAAGAAGGTCTACTGGCAGATGTCATCCAAGGAGCAGACGTCTTTATCGGCGTATCAGCAGAAGGTGCATTGACTGGAGATATGGTCCGAACGATGAATGATGATGCCATCATTTTCGCTATGGCCAATCCAAACCCTGAAATTCTTCCGCACTTGGCGAAACAAGCCGGTGCCAGAGTAGTTGGCACGGGACGTTCTGATTTCCCAAACCAAGTCAATAACGTATTAGCCTTCCCTGGACTCTTTAGAGGTGCTTTAGACGTATTGGCTACTGACATCAACGATGCGATGAAAATCGCTGCAGTCGAAGCGATTGCGGGATTACTAGAGGCAAATGAGCTGAATGAGGACTATGTTATACCCAAACCGTTTGACTTGCGTGTGGCCTCAGCTGTTGCGGCGGCAGTAGCAAAGGCTGCTATGGATACGGGCGTTGCTCGGAAAGCAATTGAAATAGAAGATGTGAAGCAAAAGACAGAAAGCTTGTCAGTCGTCGGCGAACACAACACCTTATAATAGAAGAAACCCATTCGATTTTTTTCGAATGGGTTTTTGTATGGGTTTAGTAAACCACTCTATTGGAGGGCTGTTTTTAAATACGAACTAATTCTTTTTCTTCTACAATAGTAGGTGCGTTGCGAGCTTCTTGACGATAAACATCGAGTAAATCACAAGGACGACCAATAAAATCAGTACTGCCGTCTTTGATCTTAACAATTCGATCAGCTAGAATATGAGCATCTTTCTCGTCGTGTGTTACGAAGATAGAGGTGATATTGGCTTTCTTTAAAATATCACGCAACTCTTTCCGAATTTTCTCTTGAAGTTCGGCATCTAAATTACTAAAGGGTTCATCGAGTAATAATAGATGTGGATTTGGCGCGAGCGCTCTAGCAATCGCAACACGTTGCTGCTGTCCACCACTTAATTGGTGCGGATAACGTTTTTCATAACCCTGTAATTCCACGAGTTCTAAGACTTCTTGGAGCCGCTTTTGCTTAGCCGCTTTTTTCATGCGGAACAGTCCAAATAAAATGTTATCGGCAACCGTCATATGAGGGAAAAGTGCATAATCTTGGAATACCATGCCGATGCCACGTTTTTCAGGTTGAACGAAAGTATGTTGATCACAAAGAACTTGATCTTGAATCGTCACTTTTCCAACTGAAGGATTTTCAAGTCCTGCAAGTAAGCGAAGGACAGTGCTTTTTCCACTACCGCTTCGCCCAAGGATGGAAATGACCTCTCCTTTTTCAATCTCTAAAGAGAAATTATCAAGTGCTACAGCTTTTGTATTTGGGTAAGAAAAGCAAAGATTTTCAATGGTTACGAACATATTAATCCAACTCCTTTTCCAAAAACTTATAAAAGACCACAATTGCTAAGGCACTAATACCAACAATCAGCAAAGAAGCTTGAGATGCTTCCATGATTTTTTCGTCGCTGGCATATTGGAAAGCTTTTGTAGAAAGTGTATCGAAATTAAAGGGTCTCAAAATTAAAGTCAATGGAATTTCTTTTAATACGTCAATGAATACGAGAATAAATCCACTAATGATGGCACCTTTCATCATTGGCATGTCTACCTTAAAAAAGGTTCTTGTCAGTCCGGCTCCAAGAAGGCGAGAAGCATCTTGGAAGTCGGTGCCGATTTTGTCGTAACCCGTTTCAATGGAACTGTAGCCAATGGCGAAAAATCGGATGATGTAAGCTGTGACGAGCAAGATGATGCTCACACTAAGTACGAGTGTCGTGTTCATGCCAACTAGTTTATATAGTGGTGCTAAAAATTCATCTAATGAAACAAAAGCAGTTACTACGGCAACTGCAATAACAGCTCCTGGAATAGAATAACCTAAAACTGTTAGTTTGGGCAATAATTTAGCAAGTCTGCCATGAACGAGGCGGGCAAAATTGCCGACAATCAGTGCGAAAACGATAATGACTGCAGCGCTGAATCCGGCTACGAAAACAGAATTTCTTATATAGGACATAAATTCATCTAATGGAATGGTTCCAAAAGTTAAAATGGTCCAGTCAATCAATTGCGCAACCGGGATGAAAAAACCTAAAGCCAAAATAGCGAAGCCATAACTAGCAGCAGCAAAAGCTTTCCAACCGGTTAATTTAACAAGTGGCAGCGGTCTGACTTTTGTAGAAGCGTAGCTATATTGACGTCTGCCGCGCAGAATTTTTTCAATCAGCAGAATAACAATGACAAATCCCATTAAAGAAGCGGCTAGTTTAATAGATGTTTCGATGTCGCCTAAGCCAAACCAAGTTTGAAAAATCGCTGTTGTAAAGGTTTGGATGCCGTAGTATTTCACTACACCGTAATCATTTAATACTTCTAAGACGACCAAACTAGCACCTGCGATAATCGAAATCCGCGATATCGGAACGACTACTTGGAAAAACGTTCGCCATGGGCCTTTGCCAAGTAATCGTGTACTTTCAATGAGTGAAGCCGACTGCTGTGCCAAAAAAACTTGTGTGATGGTGTAAACATAGGGATACAAGAAAACCGTGTAAATGAAAATAGCACCTGGCAAGTTCATGATGTCAAAATATGCTGGATTTAGTTCCATATTAAAGCGCTCACGGAGTGTTGTCTGAATCACACCCGTATAATTAAAAATCCCGTGGTACGTGTAGGCCCCAATAAAAGGTGGGATTGAGAGGGGGAGAATCAGTGCCCATTTTAAAAATCGGCGGAAAGGAAACTGATACTGGGCAATCAGCCAAGCTAAGCTTAGACCGATAAAAATTGTTGAAGCAGCGGTGGCTACAACGAGTATTAAGGAGTTTTTTACAAACGACCAAAGGACAAATTCTTTCATATGTGCCCAGTTCTCGTTAGAGGGGGTGAAAAGACCTGTCACAATCGTTAAATTCGGTAAAAACAATGCAGCGATAATGGCGATGGCTGCAACCGTCCAAATATTTATATTAGCTAATCTTCTTTGCATGGTTAAGCCACCTTCTCCAATCGCCAGAAATCCCTTGCTGTAAACATACAGCAAGGGCACAGCATATTCATTATTTCCAGCCAACTTCATTAAAAATCAGAATTGATTTCGCATTATTGTCTCCTAAAGCAGAAAGCGGAATGTCCTGTTCTTTAAATTCACCCCATGATGTTAGTAACTCAGAAGGTTCGACTTTTTCATTTACTGGGTATTCGTAATTTGTTTCTGCAAACGTTCCTTGTGCTTCAGGTGCAGAAAGGAATTCAAGAAGTTTTATAGCATTTTCTTTGTTTTTAGCTGTTTTCACAACACCCGCACCACTAACGTTCACGTGAGTACCAGTCGTATCTTGGTTCGGGAAGAACAATCCAAGTCCTTCTGCTACTTCTACTTCAGCAGGATCTTCAGAGTTCAACATTTGTCCAAAATAATAGCTGTTCATAATAGCAACGTCGCCAACTCCAGCAGCGATTGCTTTAGCTTGGTCCCGATCTCCGCCTTCAGGATCACGTGCGAAATTATTTACTAGACCTGCAGCCCATTCTTTCGCTTTTTCTTCACCCTCTATTTCAATAAACGAAGCAAGTAGTGATTGATTGTAAATATTTTCAGAGCCACGAATCAATACACGGCCATTCCACTCGTCTTCTGTCAAAGCTTCATAAGTAGATAATTCTTCAGGTTTTACAGTTTCTTTGTTGTAGACAAGTACACGTGCGCGTTTTGTTAAGCCATACCACATTTGGTCTGTATCTTGGAATTTTTCAGGAATTTGTTCGTCTAGTATGTCACTTGATACGGACTGTAGCAAGCCATCTTCTTTAGCACGGTACAAACGTCCAGCATCTGCAGTCAAGAACAAATCAGCTTCAGTGCCATCTCCTTCACGCTTAATGCGCTCAAGCAACTCATCTGCGTCACCTTTAATTAGATTTACTTTGATACCCGTTTCTTCTTCAAACTTTTTGTATAATTCATCATCTACATCGTAATGTCTTGCCGTATATAAATTAACTTCTTTGCTTTCAGCTGTTTCTTCAGGTGCATCTGTTGCCGGTTCGGATGCATCATTGCTTCCGCATGCAGCTAAAACAAGAACTAATAAAGCGATAACCAGATAAAAAAGTTTATTCATGGATGTCTCTCCCCTTAATGTGTAATTGAGATTTCAAATGAAAATCATTCTCATCATCAATTATAAAGTTCCAATTGAGAATGTCAATCATTATCAATACAGTCTCTTATTTTTTTTTATAGTTGTGTCTAAAAAATGAGTGAGTAGTTGTTAATCAGTATTCATTTGCGATTCCCTGTTGTTGCAAAAATGGAAATGAGCGAAAAACAAGAGGTAGCTTAAAGCCAAGAAGAATTTGATAGAGGACTGCAAGATGAATCGAGTTCTCTATTCATAAGAAACCCTCTTGCCAGATGAGGCAAGAGGGTTTCTTAGAACAAAAGTTCTTTCTATAGAAGAAACATTAATTTGCGATGCTTAATCCTTTTCGACGGGCTACTTGTAATAGTGCTTGGTTTAGATCTTGCACCAAATCATCACAATGTTCTAAGCCGACAGAAAAACGTAGCAAGCCGTCGGTGATTCCGCGTTTTTCGCGTTCTTCTGGAGGCATTGAGCCATGAGACATCGTTGCAGGATAGGACAAAATCGATTCGACTGCTCCTAAACTAACTGCAAACACCGGAATTCTCAGATATTCGACAAATATACGAACGGATTTTTTATCAGCTAACCGAAATGATAGAAGCGCTCCTGCATTTGTAGCTTGGCGTTCGTGAATTGGGTTCCCAGGATGGAACGAAAATCCGGGGTAGTATACTTCTTCAATTAACGGATGGTTCTGCAAGTATTCAGCAATAACGCGAGCCGATTGAGACGACTGGCCTAACCGAGCACCTAAAGTTTTTATGCCTTGGATTAACAGGTAAGAATCTTGAGCTCCTAGAACAGAGCCAAACGTGTTTTGGATAAAGCCCAAACGGTTTCCAAGTTCTTCATCTTTGGTCACAGCAAGACCTGCGATGACGTCGCTATGACCTGACAGAAACTTCGTTGCACTGTGAAGAACGATATCTGCACCAAGCTCCAGTGGATTCTGGTAAAGCGGTGTCATAAAGGTGTTGTCAACAAACGTTAAACAGTTATTGGCTTTTGCTAGTTTTGCAGCGATTTCAATATCCGTAATATTCATAACAGGATTTGATGGCGTTTCCAAGTAAATCACTTTTGTATTTGGCTGGATGGCATTAGCCATTTCGTTCAAGTCCGTCATATTCACAAAGGTATACTCGATATTGAATTTGTCCAAAATTTCCGTGATAAAACGATAAGTTCCGCCGTAAACGTCTTCTGACACTAAGACATGGTCACCTGAAGACAGCAGCATAAAAGCAGAGGAAATAGCAGCCATCCCTGAAGAAAAGGCGAACCCACGCTTGCCTCCTTCTAGCTTAGCGATGGTTTCTTCTAACGCTAGGCGAGTGGGGTTTCCAGAACGGCTATAATCAAACGGTCCAAACGAATCCAGGCTTTGTTGGTGGAAAGTGGATGATAAATAGATAGGTACATTGACAGCTCCAGTTTGTGGGTCGACTCCAGTAGAGTGAATAAACTTCGTTTCAATGCGATCGGTCATATTCGACTACCTCCTTATTTAGTTCTGAAAATGCTTGTGCTAAGTCAGCAATTAAATCTTCAGCAAGTTCCACCCCGACTGAAAATCGCAATAACCGATTGCAAACGCCACGTTTCGTCCGTTCTTCAAAAGGCATGTCTGCATGAGTTTGGGTGGCGGGGTAAGTAATAAAACTTTCAACACCGCCAAGACTTTCCGCAAAGGTGATGAGTTTAATGTGTTCAAGAAAAGGAGCTATCCATTCTTCTTTTTGCAAACGGAAGGACAACATGCCGCCTTTTCCAGGGTACAACACATCAGACACAGACGACTGCTGAGACAAAAACTCAGCAATGGTTTTCGCGTTTGCGTCATGCTGTCGCATCCGTAAAGGCAATGTCTTTAATCCGCGAACCAGTAACCAAGAGTCAAAAGGGGACAAAACGGCACCAACCGAGTTATGGAATGTTGCCAGTTTTTCGCAAAGGCGATCGCCTTTAGCGGCAACAAGTCCAGCTAAAACATCATTATGACCACCAATATATTTCGTCGCACTATGGATAACAATGTCTGCACCCAGTAATAGGGGCTGTTGAAAGAATGGCGTTAAAAATGTGTTATCGACGATTAATAGAAGCTTATGCTTTTTAGCCAATGCGGCATAAGCAACGAGATCAATTTCTTGCATCAGTGGATTGGTGGGCGTTTCAATAAAAAGTGCACGTGTATGAATGGTTATTTTTTGTTCTGTGTCTTGGACATCTTTGAACTCGGCGTAGTTGGGGTGAATATTATAAGCTGATGCAAAGTGATCTAATAGGCGGTATGTTCCACCATAAATATCTTCCGGTAGTAACAATTCATCACCTGGACGAAAAAGAGACAAAACGAGTTGAATAGCTGCCATTCCAGAACTGCAAGCAAATGCAGCATCTGCGCCTTCAAGTTCTGCAAATCCTTCTTCCAGAACAGAGCGAGTCGGGTTTTTCGTGCGCGTATAATCATAGCCAGTTGAGTGGCCAAGTCCTTGATGTTCGTAGGCTGTCGATAAGTATATGGGCGGATTAACGGCTCCTGTTGTGGGATCGCTGTGATTGCCTAATTGAACTAATAAAGTTTCCAAGCTGTGTTTTGTCATATTACTCATCCTCTCAATAAGAAAACAGGGGCTTTTCTTCATAAAGAAGAAAGCCCCTGTCCGGAAATGCATTCTTCTCATCTGTTAGGCAGAAGCCTATTGGAATTAGCACCGTAGTCTTCATCAGACTGGTTGCTGAGACTTCACAGGGCCAAATCCCTCCGTCTCTCTAGATAAGAAATATCTTATTAAGTTTAGTGTTTCTGTTTAGATGTTCCTAATCATAAATCAATTAATGACAGAAAGCAAGTGTTGAATTTTAAATAATGCAAATATAAGAAGTGGGTAGGCAACTAGCTTGACTAGTAAAGGGAGGATGGGAAAAGAAAAATTTCTTTAGGCCTGTCGAATCTACATGGCTGCTTACGCTTTTCGGTGTCCAGTTGCAAGTGCCTAGCTCTTCGGGACATAAGTCAACCCAGCTGCGTAGCAAAGAACGCCACACTGCTGGTCTGTCTTATGCCTGTCAGAGCTGACGAGGCACTTTCACTTTTCATGTTGTCCAGACTCCAGCAGCCAGATTCTCGGGACATAAGCCACTCCGGCTGTGTGGCTGAAAACACGCCACTTCGCCAGAGCGTCTTATGCCCGTCGAATCTACATGGCAGCTTGCGCTTTTCGGTGTCCAGTTGCAAGTGCCTAGCTCTTCGGGACATAAGTCAACCCAGCTGCGTGGCAAAGAACGCCACACTGCTGGTCTGTCTTATGCCTGTCAGAGCTGACGAGGCACTTTCACTTTTCATGGTGTCCAGACTCCAGCAGCCAGATTCTCGGGTCATAAGCCACTCCGGCTGTGTGGCTGAAAACACGCCACTTCGCCAGAGCGTCTTATGCCTGTCGAATCTACATGGCTGCTTACGCTTTTCGGTGCTTGAGCAAAAAAAGGGACGGTTCAGATAAACATCGCTACAATGGAAGAGAATAGGAGTGAACGTAATTATGCACATTAAGAAATTTGAAAATATCCCATTGGCGGTGCTTGATTTAGCACCAATAAACGAAGGCGCAGAAACAGCACAGACCTTTAAAAATAGTGTAGAGTTGGCACAGCATGTGGAGCGATTGGGGTTTAATCGCTATTGGCTAGCTGAACATCATAATATGCCGGGTATCGGCAGTTCTGCGACATCTGTCCTTATTGGACATATTGCAGGCGCAACAGAGTCGATTCGTGTAGGTTCAGGTGGAGTTATGCTACCGAATCATGCACCGCTTGTCATAGCAGAGCAATTTGGTACATTGGAAACTATTTATCCTGGACGCATTGATTTAGGTCTAGGGCGTGCACCTGGTAGTGATCAAGCTACTGCGCATGCGTTACGTCGAAATTTGAATAGTAGCGGAGATGATTTTCCCCAGCAAGTTGCGGAGTTAGAAAATTACTTTTCAGCTAACCCTGTCGGACGTGTTCGGGCCTACCCTGGAACTAATATAAAGATTCCGCTTTGGCTACTCGGATCGAGTGGATTTAGTGCACAGCTGGCTGCGTTAAAAGGTTTGCCATTTTCATTTGCTAGTCATTTCGCACCGGATTACATGATGCAGGCTTTGCAACTTTATCATCAAAACTTTAAACCGTCACAGGTGTTGGCCGCTCCTTACGCGATGCTTGGCGTTACGATTATTGTTGCAAAAACACAAGAACGTGCAGAATGGTTGGCGACTTCTTCGCAGCAGCAGATGTTCTCCTTGATGCGAGGAGAGCCAACTACATTTAGAGCACCCATCGATCACTTGGAGGAAGTTTGGACAGACCGCGAAATTGCGATTTTCCGGGACAAATTAGATTCTGAATCGACAATGGTTGGAACACCGGATCTTGTTAGACAAAAGTTGAAAAACTTTATTCAAAAAACAAGAGCCAATGAAATTATCGTCAATTCGCCGGTTTTTTATCAGGAAGATCGTTTGCGCTCATATGATTTTGTAGCAAAAATGATGGATTAAGTAAAGGGGCTACCCCAAAAGGTCATAAATCAGGACCTTTTGAGTGTAGCTCCTTTTGCATGCCACTTTCTTTTTGTTATAAAAAAATCGCCTCTCCGGTAACGGAAAAGCGATGATTCAACATTAATGAAGCTCTTTTTTTTCTTCACGCTGCCGTTCTTTTTCTATCTTGAATTCTTTGTAAGTTGTATAAACGGGTGCACCTTCGCCAATCATATTCAGAATCGCATTAAAATCATCATCTAACCGAAGTTCTATTTCTTGTGAATCGAGTACTCGGCGTTCCATTATGACCAACCTCCTCATATAATAATCAGCCGCCACGTAGCAACAGAAATAAGGTTTTAACTCACTTTAATTATACGGAATTTTTAGTTAATTTGAAAGCTAACTGCCTGGGTATTAAGAAAAGAAGAAAAGAATATAAAAAAGCGTTAAAGCAGGGGCTTTAACGCTTTTTAGATGATTATTGATTGATTTCAGCATTTAGTATCATGGACTCAAAGAACAAAGAGGGCGAAGTTTCATTCCATTCAAGGGAAGAGAGGTCGGCCGTTCGCTTATCGATATAGCCATAGGCAAGTTGTGTTCGTGGGTCGTCCGTCAATTGAAGCTTAACGTAAGGACCTTGAGGCGTCAGCCAGTTTAACTGCGACAAACGATTTTCGAGTGAAAATGCAATCCATTGGTCTTCATCTTCTTCTGTTTCGAATAACGGTTGTTGAGCTGCCATTAGCCATGTTTGACTTGAGTGCTTAGGTGGCAACCAAAGGTTTTTCGATAAGGTGCCTTCTTCTGTAGTGAAATCCGTAATTTCATGACGCAATTCCTGCACGGAGTCGCCATTTCCTAGTTGTAGATTCCGCGATACGTAAACATTGCCGATTAGAATTTCACCATTTTTGGTTGTGAAAATGCCATGCGGATTGGTCGTTGAGTCTAACCCGTACAACGCTTCGTCAAGTTTTGCTACCGGCTGTGGATTCCACGATTTAAAATCGGTGTCTTCTAACTTGTTGACATTCATCGACAATGTGTAAGGAATCCAACCGGTGTTTTTGATTTCTTCGAAAATAATGGAAGTGTCGTTTTGAAGCGATCGATCGACTAATGTATATGTGCCGACCTCTATTCCAAGGAAAGTCATCGTGTAAACTTGCGTAAGATCTGAACCGTTGTTACGGACTTCCGGTTCGCTGAATGTAATGAAAGTCGGCTTTTCAATGGTTAAGGACACATCGGTTTCCGAATAAAGTTCTACTTCATTTTTTAAGAACATGACAGCTGTAAAGATAATCAGCGACATGAAAAATAAGACGCCTATTAAAATAACAATTTTTCTAAACACATTTTCCACCTCTGTTTTCTGCGTGTTTGCCAGCTTCGATTATAACATGCAGAAATGAGAAGTAACGCCAACACATTTGAGCATCAAATGAACAAATAGTGATAAATAGAAAAACAGGTATCCAGAAGGATACCTGTTACAAGACTTTATCCAAAAAATCCTTAGCACGAGCAGTTTTCGGATGACTAAAGAATTCCATCGGCTGGCCTTCCTCGACTAATACACCATGATCCAAAAATAAAACACGGTCTGCAACTTCTCGAGCAAAGCCCATTTCGTGAGTCACGACAACCATCGTCATTCCGGATTTTGCTAAGTCTTTCATGACATCGAGCACTTCTTTGACCATTTCTGGATCCAGTGCCGAAGTAGGCTCATCAAACAGCATTAATTCCGGTTCCATAGCCAAAGCACGTGCAATCGCAACACGCTGCTTTTGGCCGCCAGACAAGCTGTTTGGGTAGGCCTTTTCTTTTTCAGCTAAGCCAACGCGTTCAAGTAGCAATCGTGCTTTCAATTCTGCTTCCTCTTTTTTGATGCCTTTTGCTTTCACCGGTGCATAAGTTAAATTCTCAAGCACCGTCAAATGAGGAAATAAATGAAAATGCTGAAATACCATACCGATTTGCTGCCGAATTTTATGGATATTTTTTTTAGAAGCCGTTAAGTTTTTACCGTTGATTTCAATAATGCCTGAAGTCGGTAGTTCCAGTAAGTTTAAACACCGTAGAAAAGTGGATTTGCCTGAACCAGAAGGACCGATAATCGATACGACTTCACCTTTCGTGACAACAGTAGAAATGTCACTGAGGACTTCATTCGTACCAAACTTTTTATAAAGCTGTTGAACTTTAATCACTTTGTTTTAACCTCCGTTCGAAAACTTTACCAATCATCGTCAAGCCCATCACGAGACACCAATAGATGACGCCGACAAATAACAACGGTTCAAAGTTGCGGAACAAGTCGGCACCCACTACTTGTGCGCGTCTCATGAGATCGAGGTAGCCGATGGTCGAGACGATAGCGGATTCTTTTGTTAAGGTGATAAATTCATTCATTAATGCGGGTAAGATGTTTTTCAAGGCTTGAGGCAAAATAATGTCTTTCATCATCGATCGGTACGGAATACCGAGCGCTTGAGCCGCTTCTGTTTGTCCTTTATCGACTGCTTGAATTCCAGCACGAATAATTTCTGATATATAAGCGGATGAATTCAGTCCAAAAGCCAAAATGGCCGAAAGAAATGCTGAAATGTCATAGCCTGTTAGCTGTGGAATCGAGTAATAAATAATCATCAATTGCAAAATTAGCGGTGTTCCCCGGAATATCGATGTATAGGCATCGGCAAACCATCTAAGAGGTGCAACACTACTTATTTTGAGTAAAGCGAGCAAGGTTCCAAGAATCGAACCTAAAATAATCGCAAAAAATACGAATTTTAAAGTGGTCCAAATTCCTTCTAGCATGAAAGGAATATAAGGAACTATTTGTGAAAAATCCAGGTTCATCGATTACAACTCTTTTCTACAAGGTAATTTATTCTTCTTCAGTCAGCCATTGTTCTTTTAACTTATCTAACTCGCCGCTTTCTTCCATTTCAGCAAGTATGCCATTCACTTCTTCTACTAGCTCACTGCCTTTCGGGAAAGCAACGGCCATACCGGGTGAAGCAGTTGTTGGGTCATCAAATGCACCCAGATCCTGTGCTTCGATATAGCCAAGAGCCACTTGTTTATCCATGTAGGCGGCGTCGATACGACCAGATAAAATTTCTTGTATTAACGCACCAGAATCATCTAACGCTTTTAACTCGAAATTGATGCCTTCATCAGCGATAATGCTTTTTGCTCCTTCTTCTTGAATCGTTCCAAGTTGGACCCCAACACTTTTTCCCTCTAATGACTCAAGGCTAGTCAGTTCTGAATCTTTGACAGTGACAAACATTTCGCCAGAATGATTGTACTCTGTTGAAAAATCAACGTTTTCTTTACGTGATTCGGTAGCGGACATACCCGCAATGACCATATCAACCCGGTCGTTTTGCAACGCTCCGATCAAGCCATCAAATTTCATATCAGTAATTTCAAGTTCGTAGCCAAGTTCATCTGCTATATGGTTGGCAAGGTCAATGTCGAATCCGACAATATCACCTTCAGGATTGCGTGATTCAAATGGAGCGAATTCAGCGGATGTTGCCATTTCCAAAACCTTTTTTTCTCCTGAAGTTCCTGAATCACTTTCACTTGTGCTGTCATTTCCACAAGCCCCTAATAATAATGCAGACGATGCCAACAAAGCGATAAATGGTTTTTTCTTAATCATGTATATTCCTCCTGTTTAATGTATAATTATTCGGTATAATGAATTTTAACACAATAGTTGGTAATTGAGAAGAGTTTTTTAATAGAGAATAGAAAAAATGTGTTGATCTAACCCGGCTGTCCTTAGTAGGAAAGAATGACAAAATTGCGTATAATAACGACTAGGTAAATCGAATAAATAATCGTTCCTAGTAGTGGAAAGCCAGTTTAGTAGAATTTGTCTGCGCTACAGATCGTGCACTTTACTCTTAAGAACTGTGACAAGAAAAGTCTGTAATATAGGTAAGTGGAGTATCAAGTTGAAACAGGAGGAGATAGCAATGAAAAAGTTATTATTGACCGGCTTTGAGCCATTTTTGGCTTATACAGTCAATCCAACGATGAAAATTGTTGAAGCACTAGATGGGACGATCATTGGTAACTACCAGGTTGTCGGTAAAATAATGCCAGTGGATTTTAATTCTTCAGGAAAGGCTTTGCTCAAATTTATCGACGAGGAAGTTCCAGATGCAGTCATTTCTCTCGGACTTGCAGCAGGACGCTATAAAATTACACCAGAGCGAATTGCTATTAACATCAAAGACGGAGATGCTGACAACGAAGGCAACAAACCTGTCGATGAGCTGATTAGAGAACAAGGAGAAGACGCGTATATGTCTACGCTGCCGATTCGAAAAATGGTGGACAGTCTGCTTGCGAAGGGGCTTCCCGCAACCATTTCGAATACAGCAGGTGCATATCTATGCAACAACGTCATGTATGAAGGATTGCATTACGCCAAGGTCCATAACCCGAAACTTCTTACTGGCTTTATTCACATTCCGGCGTCGCATGAATTAGCGATCGAGCACGGTGGGATTCCAAGCTGGTCTCACGAGGATCTACTAAAAGGCATTCGAATTTGCATTGAAACATTAAATGAGACATAAAAAACGGACTGCAATTGCAGTCCGCTTTTTTTTATGATTAAATGATTTCCCAATGCCGTTGCTCAGCCACTGTACGCAGCTTAGACTTGGGTTGAACCGCTACTGGATGTCCAACGAGTTCAAGTACAGGTAAATCTGAGTGACTATCCCCATATGCGTAGCTATTAGCCCAATCAATATCTTGTCCTGCAAGTGCTTCTTTGATTTTTATTGTTTTTAACGGTCCTTGAACATGTGACAAGGGAGTACGATGATCGACGACGTTATTTTTATAAAGAATTTCTGTACCAATAATGGTCCTAATCGGCAATTGTTTAGTCACTGCGTGAAGAAGTGGCGTAAAAGCGCCAGATACGAGCATGACGTAATCGTTATTCTCCACATGGTTTTTTAGTCGCTCGACGACAGTCAGATTCAGATCGCCGTGCATTTGTTCAGCAATCTCCCCAAAATACTGCTCAAGTTCAGTTTGTGTAAAAGTGTCCAATGCGGCTAAATATGCCTGGACAGAACGTTCACGCATTTTCTGCTCAGGATAAATTTTCAGCTTATGGCCGATATAAGGAGGCATAATGGTACGATAAAATTGACGATAGCGGCTGCTATGTTCAGGATGGTTCTTTAAATGGTTCATCATCAGCTGAAACGTTTCCTTCGAATACAAAGTTCCATCAAAATCAAATATAGCTACGCGCAAAGCGATCAACTCCGGTTTCTCAATTTTTTCTGCTCTTTCCATCATAGCGGAAATCAAGAGCATCTTCCAGTGGATGGCAAATGAAGGTTTATGCATTTTCAATTGACGGGTATAGAAGAAGAAACGATAGATTAAGCTACAGGAGGTTTTAACATGGAAAAGCAACACATTACCGTCGGATACGTCGAATTATCACCAGATGAAGCTCAACGATTATTTGAAGAAGTTAAAAAAGATAAAGGCATTAAAACTTACAAAGAGCTCCAGGGCTTGATGGATGATTATGATTCAGCCATCATCGAACCAGAAGCACGTCCACTTGCTGAAATTTTAGATGGAGACGAAGCGCCCAACGGACGAGAACAAGGCGGCATTCGTTATATCGAAGTTTTTAACAAGCTTGAAGAAGATCGACGATACCGTTTCAAATCATCCAACCAACAATAAGACAACTGTCTAACAAGTGATTGATTAAAAAACATCGTACGATCCAACAACAAAAATTTCATGAAAATACCAGCATCCCAATTCTCAACGTTCGATTTACTTGAACGATGAGTGTTGAGGGTGTTTTTTGTTGTAAGAAAATTGGAACTTTTAAGAGGCTGATTCGTATAATAGTAAATGATTTTTTTGAAATAGGTTGTAGTCCATTCAAAGGGGGAATTAAAGATGAACATTTTCACAAGAAATAGATGGCTTTTAGGATTCCTACTCGTAGTTGTTTCTTGTCTACTCATCGTAGGTTGTTCTAGTAACGAAAAAGCAAAAACAGCAGAAGCTGAAAAACCAACCGAGTCGCTTGAAAAAGACAAAGCGGCAATTCAAGCCGTCATTGAAAAACAATTTAATGGACCAGACAACAGGTACCGACAATTATGGGACGCAGCAACGGCAATTCAAACAGCCAGTATGAACGAGGAACAGTATGACGCTTGGCTCAAGACGCCAGAATACAACGCATTAATCGATTATATGAACAGTACGTACGCTTCTTATTTTACTGAAAATGCCTATGAAACCTTTAGGAACACAGATGCATTTATCTATAGTTATTCAGATCGAGAATACAAACTTACAACTTCTGCGATTGAAATCACTCAAAGCGAAAAGGAGAGGACCCTTTATCCTTTCACATTCCAAGTCATGTATGAAAACGAATCAGGAGAAACTGAGATAGTTGATTTTGAAGGACAAGCCATCGTGCCAGTAGCAGGAAAAATCGGTAAAATTCAATTTAACAATCAAGAGAAATTGCTACAAAAAATCGAAGAATAACAATGAAAAGAGGAAAACCACTTTACTGGTTTTCCTCTTTTCACTGTTATTCTTCTTGCTTCCCGATGCAGCGTTCGCATTCATAAATGATCGATTCACGTTGTTCGTTTATCTCACAACCACATTCCCGGCATTCTTTTTTCGTCCGGATTTCGTATGTTTGAGTGTTTGTCATGTCGATCTCCTCCAATTATTTAGTTTAGGATTTCATAACCTGGCAGTGTCAAAAATTCAGCGAATTCATTTTGTACGGTAAGGTTTATAAACAACGCACGAGCTTCTACGTAATTTCCAGATGAATAGTTGTCTTCGCCAACTGCTTGTTGAATTTTACTAACTTCTTCTTCCAACACTTCATGAAATAAAGGAAGATCAATTTTTCGGCCGTCGTCGAATCGTCCTTTTGGATGGCGAATCCATTGCCATACTTGCGAACGGGAAATTTCAGCTGTTGCAGCATCTTCCATCAAGTTATTAATTGGCGCTGCGCCGTTTCCAGATAACCAAGAAGCGATGTATTGAATGCCGACTGAAATATTCGAGCGTAGTCCGTCTTCAGTAATGGTACCTGTTGGCACTTCAACTAATTGTTCAGCTGTTACTTGGACGTCTTCACGCTTATTATCGATTTGGTTCGGTGTTGGCATATGCTTATTAAACTGTTCCATCGCGATTGCAACCATTCCAGGATGTGCAACCCACGTACCATCGTGGCCGTCCATCGCTTCGCGTCGTTTGTCTTCTGCGACTTTCTGGAAGGCAACTGTGTTGGCATCATCATTTCCTTTGACTGGAATTTGAGCAGCCATGCCGCCAAGAGCCGGTGCATTACGCTTGTGGCAAGTTTGAATACAAAGTTGCGTATACGCGCGCATAAACGGTACAGTCATCGTCACTTGAGAGCGATCTGGGAAAATATATTCGGGTAAATTACGCAGTCGTTTAATCACGCTAAAGATATAATCCCAACGTCCACAGTTCAGACCAGCAGAGTGGTCACGCAATTCGTATAAAATTTCATCCATTTCAAAAGCAGCCAGAATCGTTTCAATCAACACAGTTGCGCGAATCGTGCCTTGTGGAATCTCTAACTCATTTTGTGCGAAGACGAATACATCATTCCATAAACGAGCTTCCAAATGACTTTCTAATTTGGGGAGGTAAAAATAAGGGCCAGTTCCCCGATCAATCAGTTGTTGAGCATTATGGAAAAAGTATAATCCGAAATCGACAAGACTGCCGGAAATTGGCTGGCCATTAATATGAATATTCTTCTCCATCAAATGCCAACCACGAGGTCGAACCATTAACACCGCAGTTTCTTTATTTAATGCGTATTTTTTTCCGGTTTCAGGAATTTCAAAATCAATTTGTCTTCGAACCGCATCACGTAAGTTGATTTGACCGTCAATAACGTTAAACCAATTTGGTGCAGTAGCATCTTCTAAATCAGCCATAAACATCTTGGCACCAGAGTTTAATGCATTAATGAGCATTTTGCGGTTTGTGGGTCCCGTGATTTCAACGCGGCGATCCTTCATATCTTCCGGCAGGGGAGCAATCGTCCATTTGTTATGTCGTATGTGCTTTGTTTCTGGAAGAAAGTCAATTTTCTTCCCAGCATCAATTTCTTGTTGGCGTGTTTGACGTTTTTTTAACAGTTTGACACGACGTTGATCAAAGTTATGATGTAGCTTTTCAATAAAATCTAGCGCTTCGGGTGTTAAAATCGTCTCTATTCCTGGTACATCTTGACCTGTTATCGTAACATTCGATTTTGTTAACAACTAAATCATTCCTCTCTAAAATAATTTTTAGTAACTGTATTAATACAGTTTATTTTGATGTATATTAATATATAACAGAAAATTCTAACTGTCTTGTAAACAGGATGGAAAGTAACATTCGGCGACAAGAGCGATTATTAGGCGATAAGCACATTTGGAAGGGGAGCTGGGGATGACTACTAGTATGTTGGAACAAATCGGATTTATCATTGGAGATTGGATTCCGAAAGAAGCATCGATTGCAATTGCAGATGAAGAGAGCTATATCTACTATAAAGCGGGAGTTCATGATTTGCAGATTCGAGAAGGGCAACTGGTTTTACCCGGCAGTATCGCTGCGCGTGCTAAAAAAGAAAAACAACGAATCGAAATGTTTGTGGAAGAGTCTATTCTCGGAACAGCGTATTACGGTATTGGTTATCCGATCAAGTTAGTGGAAAAAGAAGGCGTTCTTGTTATTATTCTGCCCCCCGATTACTTGGTTCGTAAAAACAAACCAATTCAATTCCTAACAGGGAAATTTCAAGACACGTGGCGTCCCATTCCAGTAAACAAGGTATCCCATATTGAAAGCAGCCAAAAGAAAACATGGTTTTATACAGATGATGAAACCTATTGTGCAATTCATACGTTGAAAAACTTAAAGCATCAATTGCCGGATAGCTTCTTGCCAGTTCATCGGTCATATATTGTGAATATTGACTATATAGAAGAGATATCTCGAGACATCGCCTCAAACTATCAATTGACGCTGAAAGACGGCTCAATTTTACCGGTTAGCCAAAATTATACAGCAAGTGTTAGAGCGCGACTCGGGTTCTGAAGCTCCAATACGACAGCAGGAGGAACAGTATTGTGTGCTATAGTTATCTGTGAACTTAATTATAATAGAACTTAGTTAAAAGAAAGGTTGTCACTCATGCCTATTTCAATCAACAGCCAGATCGAAGCTATTCAAATTTCGGGTATACGTCAATTTTCAAACCAATTGGTCGATTTTCCAGATGCGATTAACCTGACAATCGGTCAGCCAGATTTTCCAACGCCTGAACCAATTAAGCAAGCTGGAATCGAGGCGATCCGGCACAATCATACGAACTATACACATAATGCAGGAATGCTCGAATTGCGGACAGAAATCGCTTCTTTTTTTCAGGATACTTATGAGTTGAACTTTGAGCCGAAAACAGAAATCATCGTTACCAATGGTGCAAGCGAAGGCTTGGATTCTCTATTTCGAGCGATTTTAGAAAAAGGGGACGAAGTTATTTTACCTGCCCCGGCCTACCCTGGATACGAGCCAATTATTAAGTTGTGTGGAGGCAAAGTGGTTTATTTGGACATGTCAGATACGGGATTCCAACCAGATCCAACGCGTTTAGAAAGCTTAATCACAGACCGCACGAAAGCGGTATTGATGAATTTTCCATCTAATCCAACAGGCGTCACAATGGATTCTACGCAGCTTGAAAAAGTTGCAGCTGTATTAGAAAAACACGAGGTCTTTGTCGTAACCGACGAAATTTACAGCGAAAACGTATACGGTGACAAGCATGTTACGGTTGCGCATTTTGAAAAGATGCGCAACCGCACATTTTTAGTTCATGGTCTGTCAAAATCGCATTCCATGACAGGTTGGAGAATTGGTTTTGTACTGGGCCCAGAAATGTATATGAAACACGTGTTAAAGGTTCATCAATACAACGCCATTTGTGCATCCGTACCAAGCCAGTATGCAGCGCTTGAAGCGGTGAAAAATCAGCGTCATGTTCCTGCTGAAATGAATAAAGAATATATCAAACGAAGAGATTTTGTTTACAGTCGCCTGACAGTGATGGGCATTGATGTGATTTTGCCAAAAGGTGCCTTTTACATTTTTCCATCAATTGAAAAATTCGGCATGACTTCTTTCGAGTTTGCAACACGGTTATTAAGAGAAGCAGGAGTCGCAGCAGTTCCTGGTTCTGCATTTACACGTTACGGAGAAGGATTTATCCGGATTTCTTATGCTTGCAGCATGAAGGACCTTGAAGAAGGCATGAATCGATTAGAAAAATTCATTCAAAGCTTAACGTGATTGGTGAAACCGTTATTTCTTACGGACATTGCCGTAAACGGTGACAGAGTCTTAGTTATTGAAATATGGATGTAACCAGATAAAAGCCCTTTGCCAGTACTTGGCGAAGGGCTTTTGAGTTTTAGTGAATCAACTTTGGCTTATCCTAAATTCGTTACTCATAATAGCCTTCAGTCGATTTACGGAACGTCTTAAACTGTGCAGCGTCATGACCAAACCACACATCAGAATTGGTTTCTTGCGACAGTCTGCGGATTTTTTCAACAGCTGATGTATAGCCGACAGAATCATATAAAATGCCAGGTGGCTTAACGGGAGGACCAAAGCTTTCGGCCGTATAAATAGCATCAGATGCAAGAATAATGCCACCCGTTTCGGGAAGTTGAATTTGCAGACCGAGCATTCCCCAAGCATGCCCACTGCCAAAATTCAGCAATTTGATTCCTTCGGCTAGTTGAAGTCCATCCTCAGTTCGTTTGACAGTTTTCCATTGTAGATTGTTTTTAATCCAAGCATCAATATCGCCCCAAATATAAGCACCTTCTTTCGTGTTCCTCGCATAGGTTTGAAGGGCTCCATTTAGTTCATCTTCGTGAACGATAATGGTCGCATTGGTGAATAATTCAAGACAGCCTGCATGATCCAAATGGAGATGAGAAGCCACAACGTATTTAATATCTTCTGGACGAACGCCAAGCTCATCTAACCGGTTATGCAAATAGCATTCTTCCGGCATGTCAATCGGAAAAAGAGATTGTGTTACTTTGCCCCAACGTCCTTCAGCACCCATGGAATTTGGGTTACATGCTGTATCAAATAAAATTTTGCCTTCCGGGTGATCAATCAATACTGTATAAACGGGAAATGTAGCCATTTCACTTGGCGGATTCGGGTTTTCCAAACTCGCCGGATTGTGCATGGAAATTAAAAAATTCTTGTCCATGCTCAAAGTACCGTTGTCCATTACGTATAGTTTTGGGTGAGGCTTAATAATGCCAGTCATCCATGTTCCCCCTCTCAGAATAATTCCATACTATCACAATTTTCAGTTAATGTACCGAGACAAATAAAAAACTCTTGAGTATCGAGCTCAAGAGTTAAAAGATGGGGGAGTGTTGATTAATGAACCAAAGCAGGTTCAAAGAATTCTTTGTACAATTCGTTCAATATTTTTTGTTCATCTTCTTTCAAGATGCCAAACACCAAACTCACTTCAGAAGAGCCTTGGTTGATCATTTCAATATTGACACCAGTTCTAGCAAAAGCGTTCGCGGCACGAGCTGTCAGTCCTTTTTGATTGTTCATGCCTTCTCCAACAAGAACAATCATAGAAAAATCACTTCGGATGTGAACGTCATCAGCTTGCAGTTCTGATTTAACGCGTTCTACAATGCGCTGCTCTTTATCAACAGTCAATTGGTGACTGCGCAAAATAACGGAAAGGTTATCAATACCAGACGGGATGTGTTCATATGAGATATCTTCGTCTTCTAATATTTGCAGCAGTCTCCGGCCAAAACCAACTTCGCGGTTCATCAAGTATTTACTGACGTATAAAGTTGAGAAGCCACTATCAGCTGATATGCCTGTAACAGGACGTAAGGAATGATCTCGCTCTGCAACAATCATCGTTCCGGGTGCTGATGGATTGTTGGTATTACGGATACATAAAGGAACAGACGCTTTAAAGACAGGCATAAGGGCTTCGTCGTGAAGAACCGCAAATCCAGCATAGGAAAGCTCACGCATTTCACGGTAAGTCATTTGTTCGATTTCAACAGGGTTTTCAACAACACGGGGATTAGCTGCAAAGACGCAGTCCACATCGGTAAAGTTTTCATATAACTCTGCCTGAACCGCAGCTGCTAAAATAGAGCCGGTAATATCTGAGCCACCGCGTTCGAAAGTTCTTAATTGGCCTCTTTTTGTATACCCGAAAAAGCCTGGGAAAACAGTTATCGTTTTTTTGTTGCGCAAGTCAGACAAATTGTCGTAAGCTTCTGGAAGAGCTTGTGCACGCTCGGGTAAGTCATTTACAAACAACCCTGCATCAAATGGATTGACGTATTCTGCAGCTAACCCGATAGATGTTAAGTAAGCAGCTATTAGTTTCGCAGAGTTATCTTCACCGCTCGCTTTAATTAAGTCTGCAAAAAGAGGAGGTGAACTTTTGTCTGCTTGAAGACGGTTCAACAAATCGGTTTTAATGATTTTCTTGATGTCTTCGTCTAGTCCTAATCCATCAGCGATTTCAGCATATCTTTCCATAACGTTGGCAAGAGGAGTTGCTGTTGGTTCGTCACGTAATGCCGCTGCTGATAGATGAATGAGCAAATCTGTCATTTTTACGTCTCCATCAAATCTCTTGCCTGGAGCAGAGACAACGACGATTTTGCGAGAAGGCTCTGCTTTAACAATTGCAGCCACTTTTTTTATCTGTTGTGCACTAGCTACTGATGTCCCGCCAAATTTGCTTACTTTCATCTAATCAAGTCCCATCTTTTTTAATAGTCTGTAAAAAGGTTGTTTTAACTAAGATATAATACTATAATGTCCCTATGACAAAAACAATTGTTTTTTCACAGTGTACACACCATGGGAGGAATCGTCAATGAAAAACGAAATTTCAATCGGATTATTAGGCCTTGGAACAGTGGGCAGCGGGGTTGCTAAAATCATCCAGCAGCATCAGCAGGATTTGCATCATAAATTAGGTGCCCAAGTTCTAATCGGAAAAGTACTGGTCAGAGATACAAATAAGGACCGACTTTCTAGTTTAGATCCGAGTGTATTCACGACGGACATAGAAGAGATATTGAATGATTCTTCTCTCGACATCATTGTAGAAGTGATGGGTGGCATAGATGGTGCAAAACTAGCGATTGAAAAAGCGCTTAGAGCGGGTAAGCAAGTTGTGACAGCGAATAAAGACGTCATGGCAGAATACGGCCACGATTTATTGAAATTAGCAGACGCTGAAAAATGCGACCTTTTCTATGAAGCCAGTGTTGCCGGGGGTGTCCCGATTATCCGCACTTTAGAAGATGGTCTTGCTTCTGATCGAATCTCTAGTTTGATGGGAATCGTCAATGGCACAACAAACTTTATCTTAACAAAAATGAAAAAAGAAAACATGAGCTACGATGATGCATTAGCCGAAGCAACTGAATTAGGATATGCCGAAGCTGACCCATCAGCGGATGTTGATGGTATCGACGCAGCACGGAAGATGGTTATCCTATCTTCACTGGCATTCTCTACAGAAGTGCATTTAGATGACGTACTCGTCAGAGGCATGAAAGAAATCCGTGATGGCGATTTGGAGTTGGCGACTAAATTTGGTTACACGATGAAAATGGTTGGCTCTTCAACAAAAGACGAAGACGGCATCGAAGTTTCAGTGGAACCTATTTTTCTCGCAAACTCGCATCCATTGGCGTCCGTTAACAATGAATTCAATGCCGTATACATATATGGAGATGCTGTAGGTGAAACGATGCTTTATGGTCCCGGAGCAGGATCTTTGCCAACTGCAACTTCAGTCGTTTCTGATATCATCGCAGCTTGTCGCAACTTACAGCTTGGTGTCAACGGAAAACGTGCGCATTCAGCGCAACACGAACGTGTTATTAAACCAGAAACAAAACGTTTTGCGAAATACTGCCATCGCTTGCTCGTAAATGATGAAGTTGGCGTTTTATCCAAAATGACTTCAATTTACAGTAAGCACGAGGCGAGCATTCAATCAGTTATGCAGTCGCCCGCTGAACAAGTTGGCAAAGCAGAATTAGTCTTGCTGACTCACCAGATTTCCCGACAACAACATTTAGATGTATTGAGTGACTTAGAAGGAACGGCGAGCGTTATCAGCCATTACCGCATAGAAGGGGAGGAAACTGCATGAGATGGCAAGGATTAATCGAGGAACATAAAGAGTGGCTTCCAGTTACAGAAAATACCCCTTCACTGACTTTGCAAGAAGGCAATACACCGCTTGTTCGTTTGGAAAAACTATCAACAGAGTGGGGAATTGAGCTGTACGCAAAACTAGAAGGCGCCAACCCGACAGGTTCTTTTAAAGATCGCGGCATGGTGATGGCTGTCGCCAAAGCAAAAGAAGAAGGCAAAACTGTATTGATCTGTGCGTCAACAGGCAACACGTCGGCCTCGGCTGCAGCATATGGTGCAAGAGCCGGTATGCGGACGATTGTTGTCATTCCAGAAGGCCGTATTGCGCTCGGGAAACTGGCACAGGCAAAAATGTATGGAGCGGAGATTCTTGAAATCAAAGGGAATTTTGATGAAGCACTGCAAATGGTTCGTGAAGTTGGCCAAGAAGCAGGCATTGCTTTGGTCAATTCGGTCAATCCTTACCGCTTAGAAGGACAGAAAACAATCGCATTTGAAGTAATTGATCAATTAGGGCAAGTACCAGATATCTTCGCATTGCCAGTTGGTAACGCAGGCAACATTTCAGCTTCTTGGAAAGGCTTTACAGAATATGCGAAGCGCACTGGTGAAAAACGTCCGGTGCTTCTCGGCATCCAAGCAGCAGGTGCAGCACCCATCGTCCATAATAAAGTTGTGGAAAATCCAGAGACGGTAGCAACTGCTATTCGCATTGGGAATCCAGCAAGTTGGCAATTAGCGCTGGATGCTTTAAATCAATCAAATGGAACGATTTTAGCAGCTACTGATGAAGAAATCCTTGAAGCTTATCAGCTCTTGGCTCGAACTGAAGGGATATTTGCTGAACCGGCTTCGTGTGCTTCTATTGCAGGGATCAAAAAACAAGTAGAAAATGGCATGTTGAAAAAAGGGGTAAAAGTGGTTGCTGTTTTGACAGGAAATGGACTGAAAGATCCTGAAACAGCAATTTCAGTTAATCAGCACAAAGCACTTCTCGTTCCAGAAGATATGGAACGTTTCTGGGAGGATTTGAAAAAAGGAGTGAGCGTATGAACTGGAAAGAATTCTCAGTGACTGTGCCTGCATCGACCGCAAACCTAGGTCCCGGATTTGATTCGATTGGTCTAGCATTAGATCTTCATATGGTCGTTCATGTGTCTCCCGCGATCACATGGCTTGTCGAATACAACAATCAAGGCTATCAGCAGATTGAGACCGGTACTGACAATCTGATTGTCGCAACGGCACAGTTTGTTGCGGATAAGTATGATCAATCACTGCCTGCTGCGAAATTGGCAGTGGATACAGTAATTCCTTTAAGCAGAGGTCTTGGCAGCAGTGCAACAGCGATCGCTGCCGGCATCGAAATTGCCGATCGTTTGATGGGGTTAAAACTGTCAATGAAAGAGAAATTGAAAATCGGAACAGAATTAGAAGGACATCCGGACAATATCTCAGCTTCACTTCTTGGAGGGCTAACGATTTCTTATTTTGATGAACAAGAGTTAGAAATTGTTCACGTCCCAGAAGTAGAAATTGGGGTTGTTATATTAATTCCTCCTACGGAATTTCTGACTTCAGAATCGCGTGAACTCCTGCCAAAAACCTTATCTCATAAAACGGCTGTGCAAGGGAGTGCTGCAGGCAATGTTGTGTCTGCGGCTTTAGCAAAGGGAGACTGGCAGACAGCGGGACGCATAATGCAAAAAGATGTTTTTCATGAACCTTATCGTAAAGACAAATTCCCTAAATTTGATGCGATACAGCAAAGTTGCCTTGAACTTAAGGTGTTTGGTTCAGCTATTAGTGGAGCAGGACCTTCTTTGTTTATCGCAGTGGAAAAAGGAAGAGAAACGGCTGTAGCGGAACACTTGGCAAAAGAATTTCCGCTATACGAATGTTTAGTTACAAAACCATCTTCTACAGGAATTAATATATGTGAAACAGTTGTATAAAAGGAAAAAGAAGCTACCCGGGAATTTCCGGATAGCTTCTTTTTATCGGCAGAATTTAAATTTTGATTGAAACGTACTTTGTTTCCAAAAATGCATCTAAACCTTCTTGGCCACCTTCTCGACCGACACCACTTTCTTTCATTCCACCAAATGGAGCCTGAGCAGTAGAAGGGGCTCCATCGTTCCAGCCGACAATGCCGTAATCTAGATTTTCAGATAGATAAGTACCACGAGACATGCTTTCAGTAAAGAAGTAAGCAGCCAAGCCAAAGCGTGTATCATTTGCTAATTTAACGGCTTCTTCATCTGTTTCAAAAGACATAATGGGAGCAACAGGACCAAAAGTTTCCTCATTCATGACTAACATATCTGAAGTTGCATCAACCAATACTGTTGGGTTATAGAAATAAGCATTGTTCTCTGAACGCCCATTTCCGCCAACAAGCACTTTAGCTCCTTTTTCAATAGCGTCGTCAACGTGTTTTTGAACTTTATCATAACCGTCTTTGTCGACTAAAGGACCTATCTGCACGCCTTCTTCTAATCCGTTGCCTACTTTTAAGTTGCCAGCAGCTTGTTTAAGTTTCTGTGAAAACTTTTCGACAATGCTTTGCTGCACATAAATGCGGTTGCCACATACGCAAGTTTGTCCGGCATTTCGGAACTTCGATGCCATAACGCCTTCAATTGCTAAGTCCATGTCCGCATCTTCTAAAACGATAATGGGTGCGTGACCTCCTAGTTCTAAAGACAAGTTCAACATCGTTTCTGATGCTTGTTTCATTAATTCTTTACCAATTTCAGTCGAACCGGTAAACGTTAACTTACGGACGTCTGGATGACTGGTGAACACTTTACCGATTTTGCTGGCACTGCCAGTCACCAGGTTGATGACGCCTTTAGGAAATCCAGCTTCAATAGCAAGTTCGTACATTTTGACTGCCGTCAATGGTGTCATTTTCGCCGGTTTGGCTACAAATGTACACCCTGCGGCAAGTGCGGGAGCCATTTTTCTTGCCATCATTGCTGCTGGAAAATTCCAAGGTGTAATAGATACTACCACGCCAACTGGTTGTTTGTTAATTTGAATTCGTTTGCCTTCTTTACTCGCCGGTATTGTGCGACCATACATGCGCTTGCCTTCTTCAGCAAACCAAGAGACGAATGAAGCGGAATATTCTACCTCTCCAATGGCTTCGGAAAGAGGCTTGCCCATCTCTTTCGTCAGAATTTCACCAATTTCTTTTTTGTGTTCGAGCAATAAATCATGCCATTTCATTAAAAGTTCAGCCCGATGGTAGGCAGTTGTTTTCGACCATTCTGGAAAAGCTAAAGCCGCAGCCTCGATTGCAGTGGTGGCTTCTTGTTCGCCTCCGTTAGGCACTGATCCGACAACTTCACCAGTTGCGGGATTTATCACTTCAATCTTGCCATCTCCTGTATCAGTCCAGTCACCATTAATATAATGTCTACCTTTCATTCTGCTGAATCCTCCTTTTGATTTACACTTATCCTCAATAAATACCTCTTATTGTTATTGCGTAAACGTTCAAGCAAAAGCTTACTACACAATGTTCACGAAATGTACACATTTCAAGAGTAGTGCATGAACTATTTCAATATGCAATATATAGCGATTGGGAGCGCTTTCTAAAAAAGACAGTTAAACTAAAAAGAATATTATTTTGGAATAGTCTTTTTATTCCATTCATTATTGAGTTATATTGTGCTACTATTTTGATATTAAGAAAAATTCAGCGAAATACTAAAAGTTTGTTCGCTGAAAAAGAAAAAGGAGGAAACAAGTATGTCTCAGATGCTGGCATTAGCAATTTTGATTTTAGTATTATTTATAGGCGAAGCAGTTTCAATTCGCACAAAAGCATGGATTCCTTCGATTTTTGTCAGTGGAGTTTTGTTCTTACTCGGATTTTGGACATTCTTTCCTCCTGAAATTGTTACGCTTGCAGGAGTTCCACCGGCTGTTGCCGTCATGCTTATTTATTTACTAATCACAAATATGGGCACTTTATTGTCTTTGCAAGAATTAAAAAGTCAGTGGAAAACAATCTTAATTGCGATATCAGGTATTTTAGGAATCATTGCCGCGTTATTTGGCATCGGTACTTTGTTATTCGATTTTGAAACTGTGGTAGTTGCTATTCCACCTCTAGTCGGAGGATTGGTATCTGCTTTGATCATGTCAGAAGGAGCTGCTGCTGCAGGACTTCCAACATTAGCCGTCTTTGCAATCGTCATTTATGTCGTACAAGGATTTGCAGGATATCCATTGACCTCAATTATGTTGAAAAGAGAAGGCAAAAACCTTTTGAAGAGGTACAGAAATAACGAACTGACAGCTAAGCAAATGCCTGGCGAACAACAAGAAACTATAGGGAAGCCAGTTAAAGAACCACGGATGTTTGCGAAGATGCCGGATAAATACAATACCGACTTCTTTAAGTTTTTCCGCTTAGCTTTTGTTGGTTATCTTGCTTATTTAACTTCTGTTCTAATAGCTCCGGTAGTAGAAATCAGTCCTTTCGTTTTATGTCTATTGTTTGGTGTTATCGCGCGTAGCATTGGTTTCTTAGAACGCCACCCACTACAAAAAGCGAATGGTTTTGGATTTGCGATTATGGGCTTATTGCTATTTATTTTTGATGGCTTAAAAAATGCTACCCCAAGCATGATGGTAGAAATAATGTATCCGCTTATTGGCTGTATTGTTATTGGTGTTGCAGGAATGTACATTTTTTCATTAATCGTCGGTAAGCTTCTGAAAGTTAGTAAAGAAATGGCCTTTGCAGTTTCTTTGACTGCTCTTTACGGTTTCCCAGCAGATTATATTATTACGGTAGAAGTCATCAATTCCTTGACTAAAGACGAAGAAGAACGCGAAGTTCTAACAAGTCATATGTTGCCGCCAATGCTAGTGGCAGGCTTTATTACGGTCACAATTGTTTCTGTTATATTAGCTGGAATATTTGTCGGGTTTCTATAAACGGCAACACCGTGTTGATTCTTCAACCTATTAAGTACGGTAAAATAGAAAGTGGAGTGAATTGAAGATGATCAATCAAACAATAAAAAACGCCATTATAGAAAATAATGCCGAAATGATTCAAATACGTCAAAAGCTTCACAGTGAGCCCGAATTGTCATGGCAGGAATTTGAAACTTCTCAATTTGTTTATAATTACTTAACTGAACTTGGCATCGATGCACGCCTGACAGAGCCAACTGGTGTTATTGGGGAGCTAAGAGGTGGGAAACAAGGACAGACTGTCGCGTTACGTGCGGATATGGACGCTTTGTCTGTTGAAGAACTAAATACAGACTTGCCGTACAAATCCAAAAATCTTGGCAAAATGCATGCATGTGGACACGATGCTCATACGGCCATGCTCTTATCAGCAGCTAAAGCACTGGTCAGTGTTAAAGAAGAAATTCCGGGCAATGTTCGATTTATTTTTCAGCCTGCTGAAGAAGTCGCAACGGGTGCTAAAGCAATGGTCAAGCAAGGAGCTGTAGATGGAGTTGATAACGTTTTTGGTATTCATATTTGGTCTCAAGGAGCTACCAGCAAAGTGGCCTGTAATCCAGGACCTGCATTTGCCTCAGCAGACATTTTTAACGTGCGGTTTAAAGGACAGGGTGGACACGGAGCGATGCCGCAAGCATGCATTGACGCGGCAATTATCGCTTCTTCATTCGTAATGAATGTACAATCAGTGGTCTCTCGTACAGTTGATCCCATGCAGTCAGCAGTAGTAACCATTGGGAAAATGGTCGTAGGAACTCGGTTTAACATTATTGCTGAAAATGCTGAAATTGAAGGAACGGTCAGGTGTTTCGATCCCTCAATCCGTGATCATATCGAAAAGCAGTTACAAGTTTATGCGGATCATACAGCTGCAATTTACGGAGGTACTGCAGAAGTTGACTATATTAGAGGTACACAAGCTGTTATAAATGGAACTGAAAGTGCCCAATTGGTCCAAAGAGTAGCAATCGAAGCATTTGGAAAAGATGCTATTTATAATGAAGAACCCACAATGGGTGGAGAAGATTTTTCATTTTACTTAGATGAAGTTCCCGGAAGCTTTGCGTTAGTCGGAAGCGGCAACGCAGAAAAAGATACGCAATGGGCGCATCATCACGGGAAGTTTAATGTGGATGAAGATGCATTGACAACAGGTGCAGAACTTTATGCACAATATGCGTGGTCTTTTTTAACTAAATAATACACAGGCTACTAGTTAAAAACTAAGGAGGAAGTTATGAGTACTACTAATGATAATCCTTTATATGAAGAGTTATTAAAAGATTACGATACAAAACTTGATCATTCAGGCATTAACGGCAAACGTATTGCGAAACGATTAGTTGAATTGTCTCAAATAGGATTTGTTCAAGTTGGCGGAGTCAAACGACCTGGTTTCTCAAATGAAGAAAAAGAAGCAAAAGTTCTCGTTAAAAAGTGGATGGCTGAAGCGGGATTAACGGTTTCCGAAGACGGGGCAGGAAATGTCACGGCTCGATTGGAAGGAAAGAACAATCATCCAGCCATTGCGTCGGGTTCCCATGTCGACAGTGTGCCAAATGGTGGTAATTTTGATGGTCCGTTGGGCGTTTTATCGGCATTAGAAGTTGCAGAATCATGGAAAGAAGAGGGATACATTCCTCAAAAACCGTATGAAGTCATTATTTTTTCTGACGAGGAAGGATCACGATTTAACAGTGGATTAACAGGAAGTCAGGCGATGACGGGTACTATTTCTGAAGAAGAAATGGCACAACTAAGAGATTATAACGGGGACACGCTAGAACAAGTATTAACGCATTACGGCAGTACACTGGAAGCATTTAAAGCTGCAGGTAGAGATTTGGCTGAATTGGAATTGTTTGTAGAAGTACATATCGAACAAGGAAAAAAACTAGAAATAGTAAATCAACCAGTCGGAATTGTCAGTGGCATTGCAGGACCTGCTTGGCTTGCTGTGGAATTTGCTGGGGAAGCCGGACATGCTGGAAATACGCCAATGATTGGCAGAAAAGACTGCCTAATAGCGGCAGCGGAATTTATTCAATCGATTCCTCAGTTTCCCAAAACAGTTAGTGAAACCGCAGTAGCGACCGTTGGAAAAATGGATGTTTTTCCAAACGGTGCAAATGTAATTCCTGAAAAAGTAAAATTACTTGTCGATATTCGAGATATAAACGAAGCACCAAGAGATCAACTCATTGATCAACTCATAGAACAAGCTGAAAAAGTTGCTGCCAAAAATGACATTCACGTAACAGTTAAATTGAATACGCGAATTCAGCCAGTGCCGATTGCTAAAGATTTGCAGAAACGCTTGGCCATTTCTTTAAATAAGTTTGGAATTTCGCCAACTTATATTCCGAGTGGAGCTGGTCACGATGCCATGAATCTGGGGCGCTTTATTCCAGTAGCTATGCTTTTTGTCAGAAGCAAAGGTGGTATTAGCCACAATCCAAAAGAGTGGTCTAGTCTAAATGATTGTGTGATGGGAATACATGTATTAAAAGATTTTATTCAAGACGCAATGAAAAAATGATAATACTAAGTCGTTTAACTTAAAAAAATGAAATTTACGAAATTGCAAAACAACCAACAGAATATATTTCTGTTGGTTGTTTTTTTATTTAGAAAACCTTTTAATGGGTATTTTTATATGGTTTTGGAATTATCAGTATTATATGAAATAGTATGTATATCTTTAGAGTGGAAGGGTATAGAGATAGTAAGCACGCTTCGATGGGCTGCAATTTTTGGAGGTGGTTAGATGAAAATATTGGAAAATCTTATGCACAGTAGAACAGAAAATTTTTCGGAAGAGAAAATCTTAAGTGAATGCCGGGAGTATTTTTCATCAGAAACTGAAAAGACGGCAGAAACGGGAGAGAAGTTCATAAACTATTTTCTGAGGAATAGTTCGTCAGAAGGTGTACTTTTCAAAACGATCAAGGAAATTACAGCAGATATTAACATTTCACATCAAACTTTGACAAAAGTGTTAAAGACTTTGGAGTCAAAAGAAATTATTTATCGTAGAAATGGCATCATTGGCTTGTGGAAAGAGTAAAGGATGAATTTTTAACTTTTTCGAAAATAAATCTTACCGTGAACAGAACAACAAATCCATTTTCGCAATAAAAAATTCAAAGGTTTAAGTTAATTAAATTTGTTTATAGACGAAAGGGACTGCCTAAAAGGTCATAAAATGACTATTAGGATGCAGTCCCTTTTGCATGCTAAAAGATAGTTTAATGCCCGTCGCCAAAGGTACTTTCAGTGAGCACAGCCATAGCCATTTTAACTCTAAAAAAGTTCTTTCTACAAAAGAAAAAAGTTTAGAGAAGCGACGTTACTTTCAGGAAATCCAAAAAATACAGGCCTAGTTCAGGATTCTGAGCGAGCTATTCAATAAAACAGACGCAGAAAAAGAACCTTTTTCTGCGTCTGTTTTATTTTAGAGACTTCCGGGACCCCTGCTTTTTTGGTACGTCTGGACTTATATAGCTGAAGAAAAATTCTTAATGGTGAAGGGACAAACCATAGTTCTATCTGTGTTGATCGGTTAATCACGAACAAGTTAACACTAGCTAGGTAAACATCTATAGGAATCAAGGCAATTGCCACAAGTTAATAAGAATGAGACACGAACTTCGTGGGGTTAAACTTAACAGGTAAGTCTTCAGTAGCGGTTAATTTAATTAATTCTAATTACCTAATTTGGAATAAAAATATAAAATAAAATTCATGTCTTTGGACTAAATACTTATTTTTATTAATAATTATTTTAAAAATATCCTTAAAAGTGTAGATTGAACCACCTAAATATGATATAAATGAACTATAATAATCTGAATTTTTAGAAATAAAAATAAAATTCATGCTGTTATTGAGCACAAGGAGGTAAATCTAGTGAAAAGCAGAAAGATCATTGCGTATTTATTGGCAAGTTATAAAAAGCAAATCTACTTTTCGCTCAGCTTTACTTTTTTTCTAATGCTGACAGCCTCCTTGATTTTTGTTTTTATCATTGATTCAGAATATCAGGCGTCTAGCCAATTGCTCGTGGAAAATTCACAATCGGTATTATCAAACCAGCTAAAGGAAAATAAGCAGATAGATTCCCGAATGATAGAAGCATATGCAGCTTTTATTGAAAGCTCGGAAGTACTGGATCAAGTTAGTAAAGATCTGACGTTAAAAAGATCTGTTTCTGCTCTTCGTGGACAAATTCTTGTGAGCTATGCCAGTAACTCTCGGGTGTTAACGGTTACTGTTTCTTCTGCTAGTAGTCAGGAGTCAGTTAGCATTGCTAATGCAGTAGCAGCTGTTTTTCAAACTAAAGTAAGTGATTCTTTTCAAACAAATCCGGTCACTATCATTTCACAGGCATTTCCTGAAAATGGGAGTAAAGAGTTTAGTCAGAAAGAGTTACTAATGAAGATAGCGATAGCTGGTACTTTTGGTTTTATTAGTAGCATCCTTTTAATAGCTAGCACCCATTCAGTGAAAAAAACGGCAAATGCTAGAGATAGAAACATACGGAAAAAAAATCGCCAATTACAGACAGTATTTAAGTAATTTTCTAGGTAGAGCAGGGGTGGAATGAATGTATGAACTGATCGCGATACAAGATCGTAGTCGCTGGCAAAAAATTCTTGATAAATTACAAATAACAGACATTTATTATACAAGTCAATATTTTTTGGGAGCTCTAAAATTAGATCCAGGAGAAGCTTTGCTTTTTTACTATAAAGATGATGATGGTGAGGTCGCTTACCCTTTTATCAAAAGGGTAGTAAATGACGGAGATATCACTTATTTTGATGTTACAACGCCATTTGGTTATGGAGGACCTATATTGAACGTGGAGAAAAATGTTGCTAACTTGACGGCTAATTTCAGAAAATCTTTTATGACGTATTGTCAGAATGAGAAAATCATTGCCGAATATGTACGTTTTCATCCGCTGAAAGAAAATGCTCAATTTTTCGGAACTCATTTAAAAATTTCTTCATTATTTGAAACGTACACAATCAACTTAAAAGCTCATTTTACCCTTCCTCAAAAATTACTTCTGCCAAATAAAGAAGATGTTGATAATGCTTCAGAATTAATAGTAAAAAAGCTTGGAACTGTGCGTCATCTGTTTGAATTTCTAGTGTTGTATTACGCAGCGGCTAGAAGAAGAGAAGAAGCGGATAGCTATTATTTTTTTACCAATGATTACTTTGAAACATTGATTGGTTCAATGGGATCTAACCTACACTTATTTGGTGCCTTTCACGAAAACAAGCTAGTATCAGCATGCTATGTTCTGACAATGGGCGATACGATTTATTATCATCTTGGGGGCAGTTTATCTGAAGTGGACAATGAAATGACTATGCGGACCTTATTGTTAAAAATAGCTGAATGGGGAGAAGAAAACTACTATGTCTTCTTTCATTTAGGTGGAGACTTTCAAGTAGAAGAAAATGAGAAACAAGAGATAAAAAAAGAAATTGCTAATTGCGAACCTGCCGTGTTTTATATTGGGCAACAAATACATGATCAACAAACCTATGATAATTTGGTGTCATTAGAAGAAGAAGACGTTATTCGGAGATATGGAAACATTTGATGATCATGTTAATTCGGCAGACATAAGAGCTAAATTATTTGGGGGAGGTATAATGATGAAGTATATGCAATATAAAGGTGTAGTGGAAAGAGAATATAAAAAATCTCTAAGAAAGATTATGTATGAAATTTGTGTAATAGAGGGACTTAATGCGTCTCTTGGAGCGAAGAAGTTGGGAGTGGCAAAAGAGATTTTTGTTTTTTGGAGAAATTTTTATCGCTTGGATAAGAACCAGCAACTATTTGATCACACAGTTGCTAATATGGATCAGATGAAGTTTCTCTATCTCAACGAAGCGACCGGAGTCGATTTAACGCGTCCATTAGAGCATGAAAATGAACAATCACTTGAAGGTTTTGAGGAATTGCTCGATAGAATGATAGAGTATTATAAGTATGTACACGCTGAAAGTAATGGACTTGCAGTAGAAACAGGGAATCTGCCATTATATGAATGTGCGCAGCAACTTCTGAAGGAATATAAAACGGGAAGTTTATTGGCAAAAGTCGAACAACAAAAGAAAAAAGCCTTATAAAGATTTTGGTGGGACGGATGAAACGGATGCAGACTTTTACTGAAAGAGCTTTAAGAATTATCAAACAAATTCCGCTGGGTAAAATTATGACTTATGGCCAAGTCGCAGCGGCTGCTGGAAGCCCGCGTGGAGCCAGACAAGTAACGAGAATATTGCACAGCATGAGTGCCAAGCATAGTTTGCCATGGCATCGAATTGTTAACGCTAAAGGTCAAATTGTTCTACGGAATGAAGAGGCTCGATTTTTTCAAAGAAAAACGCTGCAAGAAGAAGGCGTGGAAATAGACAAGGACGACCGAATTGACTTACTCAAGTTTCGATTCCATCCTATTGCAGAGGAAGAAAAAATAGACTGTTTTAAAAACCCATTATGAGAAGGGTTTTTCGTTTAAAGAGTTTTCCTGAAAAACCAATAAAAATAAACATTTAAGGGATTCAGCATAATGCTGAATCCCTTAAATGTTTATTGATTTTACTGGATAGGGTATATAGGAGGATATGAACAAATAGAGAAGAGGAAAAAATGATGGTAGCAAAAGATAAACCGGTAATTGGTATAACGGCACGTGTAGAAGAAGATCAGACTTATTCGCTAGACCCAGTGTACGGTAGAGCCATTCTTCGAGCAGGAGGGTTGCCGTTGATTGTTCCTATCGTAGACAGAGAAGATATTCCGTTGCTATGTGAGCGATTAGATGGACTGATTGTTACTGGCGGAGGGGATATTAATCCGACGCTATATGGAGAAGAGCCTCATTTACGTCTCGGCGCTGTTTATCCCGGCAGTGACGAATATGAAAAAGAATTAATCTTAAAATTTCTAGAGTTAGATAAGCCTTTTATCGGCATGTGTCGCGGACTGCAAATGTTTAACATCTCACTAGGTGGGACTAATTATCAAGATTTAGAATCTCAATTCGAAGGAAATTTACATCAGCATAAGCAGAATGCCATGCGAACTCATCGTACACATTCCGTAACTTTAGAAGATGAAAGTCTATTATACGACATCATGAAGGAGAAAAAATTCAACGTGAATTCTTTCCATCATCAAGGAGTGAAAGATGTTTCAGATCAATTGACAGTAGCAGCTCATGCTGCTGATGGTCTTGTAGAAGCGCTGGAAAGCAAAAATCATCAGTTTGCTATGGGTATTCAATGGCATCCAGAAGAATTTGCTCTTCAAGGAGACGAAGCTTCCATGAATATTTTCAAGCGTTTTGTTGATGAATGTCTAATAGACAAAAAACAAAATCAATAAAAAAAGAACGGTAAACAAGAAGGCATCCAAGGATTAACTCATCCTTGGATGTCTTCTTGTTCTAACGAAGCTAAGTTTTGAGTAGAATAAAAAAGCTGCCGTTATAAAAAAGCGGCAGCTTGATAAGATAGCAAAAAAATTATACTTGCTGAGTTTTAATAGACCAAGGCTCAGGAACGCGAGCTTGAACAGCAACTTCAGTGCCAATAGACCAAGGCTCAGGAACGCGAGCTTGAACAGCAACTTCAGTGCCAATAGACCAAGGCTCAGGAACGCGAGCTTGAACAGCAACTTCAGTGCCAATAGACCAAGGCTCAGGAACACGAGCTTGAACGGCAACTTCAGTACCGGTAGACCAAGGCTCAGGAACGCGAGCTTGAACAGCAACTTCAGTGCCAATAGACCAAGGCTCAGGAACACGAGCTTGAACGGCAACTTCAGTACCGGTAGACCAAGGCTCAGGAACACGAGCTTGAACGGCAACTTCATCACTTAAATTGAAATTATCACCAACTGATAAACTACTTATTGCAAGAATAGAGAAGAACAAAATCGTTATGCCTTTTTTCATCACTTTCACTCCCTAGATAAAGTATTAATATTCTTATATGATTCTCTTGCTTTGTTCATAATTTCAGCTGATTCTTTGTAACGTCCTTGTTCATAGTGGATTCTGCCCAAGTGACCGAAATAATAGCCACTTTCGAAGTAATTATTTGTTGCTTCGAGGCTGGGGATCAACTGGCTTAGAACGAATTCTCCAAATTTTTCGTAGTCCTCGTTCAAAAGATGTACCAAACATACAAATTCAATATAGGCTTCTTTAAAAATGTGATTAGTAGGTGAATCGATATTTAGTTTTTTGTTTTCGACAAGTTCTGAGCCTTTGCGGATCCATTCCTTTGCAGCATCAAAATTCTCTACCTCGTATTGGCATTTAATTAAAATGCAATAACTTAACAAAAGGTCAGCAGTATATTCTGGATGAATGTATTTCAATGAATTTTCCATATGAATAATTGAAAGCTCATAGTTTTGAAACAAGAAATATGAATATCCTAAATTAAATTCTGTCGTAAAGCGTAAAATATCAATTTCTAACTTATTGCCGATAGTTAATGCGTTTTTATAATGCTCCATCGACATTCGGAAATTGCCGAAATGCTGATGAGTAATTGCGATATTCAAATGGCATTCCACAATGCGTTTAGGAATGAATTCCTGCTGATAAATTTTCAGAGCCATTTCGGAATACTTAAAAGCCATTTCTGTTTCTCTACACTTCGTACTGGAGATGCCGATTGAATAATAAAGATCACCAAGTTCTGAAGCAGAAATCGTATTCGGTGCAATTTTTTCTGCAACGAAATAGGTTTTTAAGGCCTTTTCAAAATCGTTGAGAATATAATTGTAGTTTCCGATGTATTTATGGAATAAATAAAACTGTTCCTGACTCATAAATTCTCTGAAACGGTCCATTTCTTTAATTTTTTCTTCGGCACTATCTAGGTCGCCAGTAATAATGAAATACCGAATTTGTTGAATGGAGTACTCAAGTTCCACATCTTCATCAGCGCTCAGTAAAGGATGGCCTTGGATGTCGTTGTACTGTTCCATAATTTCGGCTTTGTTGTGCGGATGTAATAATGAGTTTTTAAAGTTTTTTACAAGAACTTTTCCAATGGGGTTATCTTTTGGTGCCAGCGGAATAGTCAACTTTTTGCACAAAGCTTCCAGTTCTTTTAACGCTGGGTCTTTAACGCCACTTTCAATTTTTTTCAGCTCTCTGGGAGACAGTATGCCAGAGGAGAATTCTTCTAAGCTAATTTTCTGTTTTAAACGATGGTATTTTAAACGCATTCCCGTGTCCATTACTGCTCTCCTTTCTTGTTGCAAGGGCAGTACTTCCGTTAGCCATGTAGGAGAGATGTTTTCGACCTTCCTCGGTCCATCTGAAAAGTAAGAAGAAAATAGATCACCAAGTACAATGATTGCCGCCTCCACATCCTGTTTTTCACTTTGATTTATGTCTTTAAGCTATGATATCATCAATTTTCGAAATAAACTGCTTTTTATATTAGAATTATGAGAAAATGAAAAAAAGGTAAAATATGCCTACTTCGGTAAATGTTGAATGCGAAAAAATGAAAATAGCTTTTTAAATAGATCTATTGAACTATTATATAGGAATAAATTAATGTTTCTGTCTAATCTTCTTTTCTACGATTACTAGTAATAAAAACAAATACACGATTTGACAAATCGTAACTAGTGAAGAAGAGATTTTTCTTACTCTAATGACAAAATAGTTTATTGGATGCCCAATAAGGGGTAAACATTACTTATAATAGTCTATTAAATTGACGGAGGTTTTCAAATGAGTTCACACACTAAAGTGCTGGCAGTAGTTTTCTCAGAAAGTGATTTGCAGAAAAAAATTGGGGAATTAAAAAGCCAAGGCTATAAGGAGCAGAATCTTCATATCATGGCTAAAGACACATCGCATTTTGAAGAGTATTCATTTGATAAACAAGAAGTTGATACGTTTACTGACAAATTTAAAGGATTCATTTCTGGAGACAGTGGTGTTCGTGAAGGAGTAAAATCATTAAAGCTCTCAGAAACGGAAACCGCACGGTATACTGCAGATCTTGCAAAAGGCGGAATTATTCTCTACCAAGATAAAGATGAAGAAACGATACTCGATACGATTTCTGTTAACGAAGTAAGTGCAGAAAAAGAAAAAACAAATGATTCGCAAAGACAGCAATTCATTAATTCTGTCGATAATAATTTTGATGAACAAGAAGACCGCTTTGAACGAGGAGAAACATTCCAACAAGACCCTACATTAATTCAAGACGAAAGACACAATTCATTTACTACTCAGGAAAATCCTGAAGTTGAAAAAGCTAGAGGCGGTTCTAGTGAAGCTGAAAAACATAGCCAGAGCGATAAGAAATATAAATAAAACTTTACTGTATCTTCAGCTCTCGTGTAAGAATTAAGCAGTTTTGCAGGTTTAGAAGATTGCGATGATGAGGTAGATAAAGACAATAACAGTACACAGGAGGTTTAATAAAATGAAATCAGGAAATCGTGAATTTGAGATCGTTTACAGCAAGTCAGAAATGGAAACAGTAATTGAGTCATTGAAAACAAAGGGTTATCGTGATGAAGATATTCATGTGATGGCCAATGATAGAGAAGTAATTGACTCTGCAGGTAGCAAAGGGGTTCATGCGAATCAGGCAAACTCTTTTTCCAATCGCTTTAAAACGCTGCTAAGTGGAAAAGACGTTGTAAGAAAAGAATTAGACCGTTTTAATATGAGTAAAGAGAGAACAGATGATTATGAACGTAAAATTGAAAAAGGTGCAGTTCTTCTTTATACGGACGGAGAAGGAAGATCAGGTGAAGATGAAAATTTTTCGTCTTTCGATGATTCAAATAGCTCAATAAATCTAGAAGAAGGAACTGCTGGTACGCCTAGTTCCGGAACAGTCACTCGTCACCAAACAAGCAATCCTGGATCTGATGAAATTTACGCACGAGAAGTTTCTAGAGAAGACCAACATGTACGTTCTAGTGACAATGATCGTCTGCAGGATTCTCGCTTAAAGGGTGATGAAATTCACCCGACCAGTGGGCTGAAAAAGGATGAAGGTTCTACTCTCGAGAAAGAACTAGATCATGAACCAGCTCTTCAAACAAAAGAAGGTGCGGAAAATCTATTACACGAAGAGGGTGTCAATAATCGGCAAGATGAACCTTCGCCAGGCGCAGATCCAAATTTAGGCCCAGCTCCGTTTGGAAGAGACTCTGAAGAAGAGAAACTGATGAAAAACCGACAAGGTGATTTTAAAGAAGGCGCAAATCCCCACGAACATCGCGATATTGAGAGTCAAAAAAATAAAGACGATAAAAACCTACCAACACAAAGACTATTTTAAATTCAAAAGAGCTTTCCCGATAGTAATCGGGAAAGCTCTTTTAGTTTTTACTATGTGTAGAACGCGCAATTATAATTCCTATTAAAGTTCCGATGACAGCTGGGAGAATCCAGCCAATCCCTTGTTCAAAAAACAGTAAATACTGGAAAATTGAATCTATTTGTTCGAAAGCAATCCCAGTTGAACGTAAGGCATCGAAAATACTGACAACTGCAGTTACAGAAAGAGCAATTGTATAAACGAAAGGTTTTCTGTAAAATACATGGTCAAAAAATGACAATACTACAAGAACGATGGCTACAGGGTAAATAGCCAGTAACACCGGTAGAGAAATAGCGATCAACTGTGTTAAGCCGACATTTGCAATGGTAGCAGAAAACGATGCGAACAAAAATACATAAGTGATATAAGAAAACTTAGGTAAAATCTTGAAGAAAAACTGAGCGGTAGCAGATACTAAACCGATGGAAGTCGTCAGACAAGCAAAGGTGATTGCTGCAGATAGGATAATTCCTCCAATTTCTCCATACAAAACACGTGCCGCCATAGCGATAATAATGCCGCCGTTATCTTGAAGGCCAATAGCTTCCACGCTGGTTGCACCAATATAACTTAACGACAAGTAGACAGCAGATAAACCAATAGCGGCAATAAACCCTGCATAGGCAGTAGTCCTTAAGATGATTCTAGTATCGGTAATTCCCTTGCTCCGAATAGATTGAATAATAACAATTCCAAAAACCAATGCGGCAATAGCATCCATCGTAAGGTACCCTTGTAGAAAGCTTTCAAAAAAAGCTTTCGTATCGTAATTTCCGATAGGTGACTTTATGGGGCCCATAGGTGTTAGAAAGCTTTTTATAGCCAATAGCCCAATAACTACTATTAATAAAGGTGTTAAAATTTTACCAATTCTATCAACTAATTTTGTCGGGTTCATCGCGAACAAAACAGTAATAGCAAAAAAGACAAAGGTGAAAATTAGTAAAGACCAAAAAGAATCAGCGAAACTGGCTGGTAGAAAAGGAGAAGCACCAATTTCAAAAGCAACAGTAGCTGTACGCGGGATTCCAAAAAAGGGACCGATAGCTAAATAAACAATTAACGTGAATACGATACCGAATAATGGATGGACGCGTCCGGCAATGGACTGAAGATCTCCGCCCGCTTTTGCAATAGCGAGAATACCTAATAATGGAAGACCGACCCCTGTTAATAAAAAACCGGTAATAGCAACAAATAATTGATCACCGGCGAGTTGACCCAAATAAGGGGGGAAGATGATATTCCCTGCTCCCAGAAACAAAGCAAAAAGCATAAGTCCAAGGGTCAGAATATCCATTTTTGTAAGCGCCTTCTTTATCATTATAAGCTCCTTAATAAATAACATTTATACACGGTTATTTATTATAACAGAATGCTTTAATTTTTGAAAACTTTTAAAAAACCAAAAAGAAAAACCCGGTCATAAAACCGGGTTTTTCTTATTTCTTATCATTATTTTTGAAATCGCCAATCTTATCTTGAATATTGCCTTTAGCTTTATCCATTTTGCCTTCAGCCTGCGTACTCGAATCATTAGTAGCATTACCAATTTGGTCTTTAATTTCGCCTTTGCCTTTGTTTACTGCACCTTTTAATTTGTCGGAAAATCCTTTGTTATCACTCATCAATGATTCCTCCTTTAAATTTTAACTTACTACTACTAATAACCTTCTATTAAACAAGTTAAACATCAAAGCGGACAATCTGTTGGAAGTTTAAGGTTTAACAAAGTTTGTTTAGCGGTATCTTTAACAGTAATGCATAAATCTTCTTTACTCAGCCTTTTCAACGTTTGAAGAGGGGTATTGGCGTTTATAGCAACACTAAATCTCACTTCTGGGTGTTGATCCATAGACAAGTCAACAAGTAGTCCTTCGCAGTTGATAACTTTTGCGAGATCTGCGCGGCGCTGGTAATCCATTTTCAATACAGCAGCTTCATCTGAATGTGTCCACACCTTTTTCAGTGAGTAGATTTGAAGCGTGTCATCCATCTGGTTTACACCCCTAATAAAATAATAGAAAATTCTTTATATTCCATTCAATATATCATACTATTAAGAAAAAAGTAAGTAAAATTACTTATAAAGGAGTGAGAAAATGATGGTATTAGTCCTTGGAGGCACTTCTTTTGTAGGGCGACATATGATAGAGAAACTATTGGATAAAGGGCATGAAGTAGTTTTGTTTAATCGAGAAAAAAGTAATCCTCGATTTTTCCGAAATTAAGATGGTTCGAGTGAATTTCCAGAGGGTTTCATACGTGTAGATAATGACAAGGCGAAAAGAGCAGGACTTGTATTTCATACTCTCCAATCGACGTACTTGAATGGAGTGGCAAAAAAGAAATTTTAAGTTTGAAAGTGGAAATAAGCAAAGAAAAAGAAAAAGTTATTAGTAGGCAGCGAAATAAGAATGCCTGATTAACGAAATTATCAGTTGAACAAGAGTGTGGAAACTTTCTGAGTAAAAATACGTCCCACTTGTAAGGAAGAAAGAAGCTTGAAAAGCTTAAAGACAAGTATGTTTTTATTCTTTTATTGCTGTGGCATGTTATAATACCAATTGGATATGTATAGAAGATACTTTAAGGAGGAAAGATATGCTATACCTCATGATGGCCTTGGCATTTATCGCTTCGATTGTGCTAACTCCAATTGTCAAACGCATTGCCTTTCGTGTAGGGGCAGTTGACAAACCGAATTATCGAAAAGTTCATGCGAGAATTATGCCGCGATTAGGCGGATTAGCCATTTTTGGTTCGTTTTTAATTGCGTATTTTATATTTAAGCCTCAAGATCCAATTTCAAATGCTATTGAAGCTTCATTTATTCCCATTGAAACAGCGATTATTATAGGTGCTTTATTGATTATCATTACAGGGGTACTGGATGATATGTACGAAATCAGTGCCAAAGCAAAATTAGTTGGGCAATTGGTTGCCGCTGGAATCGTCGTAATTGGTGGGGGGCTCGAAATTTCTTTTATTAATCTGCCATTTGGTGGAGTATTGGATTTTGGCTACTTTAGTATTCCACTGACTGTTCTATGGATTGTTGGAATTACCAATGCAATTAATTTAATTGATGGGCTTGATGGATTGGCTGCTGGGGTATCAACGGTTGCCTTATTAACTTTAGCAGCCATGGCGTTTATTATGGGCGACGTTTATGTGATGTCAATGGCTGCTTTGCTAGCCGCCAGCACTTCAGGATTTTTGGTTTATAATTTTCATCCTGCCAAAATATTTATGGGGGACACGGGTGCATTGTTTCTAGGATTTATGATTTCAGTCCTAGCATTGATGGGCTTTAAAAACGTCACAGTTGTCGCATTGATCATTCCTATTATTATGTTGGGTGTTCCAATTTCAGATACGTTTTTCGCTATCGTTCGTCGAGTTCGTGAGAAAAAATCAATATCAGAAGCGGATAAATCTCACCTTCACCATTGCCTGTTAAATATCGGATTTTCGCATAGTCAAACTGTTTTAATCATCTATGGAATTGCCGCTTTGTTTGGTCTTGCAGCACTCTTGTTTTCGCAAGCTACATTGTGGGGAGGCATTTTGCTAATTAGTATTATGCTGCTCGCTATAGAGCTTTTTGTAGAGGTAGTTGGTTTGGCAGGGAAAAATTACCGTCCATTATTAAATTTAGTGCGTCTGATTGGGAAATAAAGAGATTGAACTCGAAGCTTATCGCTTTTGGTTCAATTTTTTTTTGTGGAAAAAGGTTTTCTCAGTTATTAACTAGTTCGATTCAATAAAAAAACACCGCAGTTTTCACTGTGGTGTTTCGTTTTCTTCAGGTGGGTAATCAGCAATTTCTCGATTAGTGCCCATATCAGTTAAATTAGACGTATCCGGTTTCAATCCCAAATGGCTTTGCAATACGTCTTGAATTTCTAATAAGGACTCTTGTTCTAACTGCCAATAATAAATGCCGGTTGACATGTCATCATAGCCATCAAGTGTCATCGTTTCAACATCCGGTTTGCCATCTTTGGCATATTCGAACAATGCACGCATGTTTTGGAAACTTAAATCTGTTTTCATATTATCTCCAACTGCCTCAAAGACATCTCCATATTTAGTAATAGATCCGGCTGATAAAGCGCGGTCCATAATGGATTCTAAAATCATTTGTTGGCGTTTTCCACGTTCAATATCATTGTCGTAATGACGAGTTCTAGCAAGAGCAAGTGCTTCGCTGCCGTCGAGAAATTGAATTCCCTCTTTTAGTTCAATCGCATTCTTTGAATCATTTTCATCTTGTTCCGTAATATCATAGGGAACTTCCACTTTGATGCCGCCGAGTGCATCAACTACTTCGATAAAAGCATCAAAATTCATACGGAGATAATAATCGACTGGTACATCTAATAATTCTTCTACGCTTTCAATAGTAGAACTTGGTCCGTTTAAAGCATAGGCATGTGTGATTTTATCTTCTTTTCCAGCATCCGGTATAAATGTGTAAGTGTCTCGAGGAATACTAACCAACTTGATGGATTTGTCTGCATTGTTTAACGTAGCCAGTACGAGTGCATCTGAGCGGATATTGCCATCACTTTGATTGCGCTGTTCACTGTCGTCGACTCCGATAAATAAGATGGAAATGTTATCTGTAAGCGGTTCAACATCTTCATTTATATTACCGACAGGTTCATAAGCGGTATCCACTGCAGATTCAGCTTGCTTAATTAAGTAAATGCCGTAAGCAGAGACACAGATAAGTAGCGAGACAGCTAAAGTAACGATTATTTTGATAATCGTTCTTTTTTTGTCTACTTTCGTTTTCCGATAAATTTTTCGGTTCATCTCTATTGCTCCTCTATGAATTATGGGCTAACCGAGTAGTTGATACGGATCAATCCAATCTTTTAATGAAAACGTATTAATTTTTTTAAAAGTCTGTTTCATTTTTCTATGCTTTTGACAGTATACAGTGATTTTTGAGATGCGTAAATGAAAAGAATTTAAGGTGCTGGGAATTCAAGAAATTGGCTGTCTGTAATACTGATATGAGCTTGTCCATTTGTCAGTTCATTTATCCAGTCCATAAACTCTTTTTCTTTTTCAATGGGGACATGAATATAAAGATCAACAGATTCCATATATTCTATGTGATTTAGTGGAAATGGAGATTGGCGAATTTCGTTTTCTAGTTTGCCAAGCCATGTATAATCAATGGAAGTTTTCATTAAGTAATGAAGCTTCCTTTCTACGATACCAGCAGCTGAGAGTGCAGCTGATGTGGATTTTCCGTAAGCACGTATCAATCCACCACTACCTAGCTTAATGCCACCATAATAACGGGTGACAACAACCACAGTGTCTTGTAAACCTTGTTTTTTTAACACTTCGAGCATCGGAAATCCAGCAGTACCGCTTGGTTCACCGTCATCGTTTGCTTTTTGGATAGAGCCATGTTCTCCAATAAGATAGGCAGAACAGTTATGAGTGGCAGTTCGGTGAAGCGATTTAATCGATTCGATAAATGTAATAGCTTGCTGTTCATTTTCTGCGCGTGCAGCATGCCCAATAAACCTAGATTTTTGGATAAGTATTTCTGCGTTGGCAGTATCGCCTACAGTTGTGTAATTTTCTCGCAATTTGATTCCTCCTGTTGTAAAATGAAATCAGATAATTTGTAACGTATATTTAACATAGTCTTACGTATATAGTGATATACTTATTACAACCGACAAGGTATAAAGAAGCAAGAACAATACCTAGATACAGTCAGTATAGCTAAGGCGGTTTTAAAATGGCAAAGAAAATCGGTGGAAAAGCACCTGATTCTATTTTTAATACAATGTTAGATGGAATGGAACAGGCGAAGCAGGATATTTTCGCCATTAGTGAAGAAAGTCGCCAAAGTTATGAAGTGATGAAAGACGAGCTGGAAGAGGTCCGGATGGATATTACAACGGTCATTGAAACCGGAGATCTTTTAGAAGAAAAAACACGTACTGCCCGGAGGCGATTAGCGGAAGTATCTCAGTTTTTTGATTCTTTCACTGAAAGTCAGGTTCGTCAAGTGTATCAACAAGCAAACGAGCTTCAAGTACAATTATCCTCTAATCGTAGCGAAGAGAAAAAGTGTCGGCAAAAGCGAGATAAGTTACAGCGACGGCTTCAAACTTTGCTTCAAACAATTGAGCGAACTGAAAGCCTAGTCAATCAAATAAATATTGCTAGCAGTTATTTAGTGTCAGACTTTAAAAATGTCGATGAAGCCATCGATAAGAGCAAGTCAAGTCAAGATTATAGCTTTCGAATCATTGAAGCACAAGAGGAAGAACGAAAGCGTTTATCAAGAGAAATTCATGACGGGCCTGCTCAAATGATGGCGAATGTGCTGCTTCGCTCAGACTTAATTGAAAGAACCTATCGTGAAAAAGGTCCTGAACCGGCTTTTCAGGAAATTACTTCATTGAAGGAAATGGTTAGACAGGCACTTACTGAAGTAAGAAGGATCATTTATGACTTGCGTCCGATGACGCTTGATGATCTCGGTCTAGTACCGACTTTAAAAAAGTACATTGATACTATTGAAGAGTATAATAAGGGCATTAAATTGAAGTTTTTATCCAAGGGCAAAGAAGAACGATTGCCTAACAACTACGAAACTGCTATTTTCCGTCTTGTTCAAGAGGGGATTTCAAACGCAATCCGTCATGGGAAATCGAATGTAATCACCGTAGAGATGGAATGGTTAAGTGAGCAAGTAAAAATTATGGTAACAGATAACGGCACTGGTTTTGATCAAGGAATTGTAAAGAACCAGTCATTTGGGTTAGCAGGCATGAGAGAAAGGATAGAATTAGTCGAAGGAGACTTTTTTATCAATTCCTCACCTGGGAACGGTACGGTCTTAATGTTTCACATTCCTTTTAAAAAGGGTAAGTAAGATAGGGTATTCGAGGAGGACGACATAATGACAAAAATTATTATTATTGATGATCATCAATTATTCCGTGAAGGTGTAAAAAGAATTCTGGATTTTGAAAGTTCGTTCGAAGTTGTTGCTGAAGGCGGGGACGGCACCGAAGTTGTCAAATTGTATGAAGAAAATAGACCGGACGTTGTATTGATGGATATCAATATGCCGCAAAAAAATGGTGTAGAAGCTACAGGTGAATTGATTGAGCAATTTCCTGATGCAAAAGTTATTATGCTGTCTATCCACGATGATGAATCCTATGTGACGCACGCATTAAAAACCGGTGCTTTGGGATACATGCTTAAAGAAATGGATGCAGATGCAATTATTCAAGCGATCAAAGTGGTAGCAAAAGGCGGGTCTTATTTACACCCTAAAGTTACACGCAATTTAGTAATGGAATTCCGTCGCTTAAGCGAACGTGAAAACAAAGGCTCTTTCCATCAAACGGAAATTCGCCGTCCTTATCATCTTTTGACAAAACGCGAAAGTGAAGTTCTGCAATTGTTGACAGATGGTCAAAGCAATCGTGTCATCGGAGAAACTTTGTTTATCTCTGAAAAAACAGTTAAAAATCACGTATCAAGTATTTTACAAAAAATGCAGGTAAATGACCGGACACAAGCAGTTGTGACCGCCATTAAAAATGGTTGGGTTGAAGTAAGATAATAGAGAAGACGGTGCATCTGCTTAAATGCAGATGCACCGTCTTTTACTTTGTGGATGAATTAAAGGACTTTTTGTTGTCTACTGGTGTTTTTCTTCAGATTCGGTCATAGCAGTATTGGTAGATGGCCGCGGTCGCTAAGCAGTCGCCTAAGGCATCGTGGGCATCGTGTTCGAGTTTTAAAAAAGCTGTTAATGTCGTTAGTTTATGGTTAGGTGTCTGAGTAATGGCTCTTCTGGCTAATTTGACTGTATCGATTACCGTATATTCTGGAATCGGCGTGATTTCTTCCAAGGCGTAAAGAAAGCCCATATCAAAAGGAGCATTATGGGCTATAATGGGCAACCCATCGATAAATGCTATGAGTTCATGAGCGACTTCTTCAATTACGGGTGCATCTTGTACATCTTTGTTTGTAATGCCCGTAATTCGAGTAATCGTGCTTGAGATGGAGCATTGGGGATTGATCATCAGGTACATCGTGTCTTTACGCTCATGGTTGAGGTATCTGACCGCACCGATTTGAATGATTTTATCACTTCCTGCACGCAAGCCCGTCGTTTCAAAATCTAAAACGATATAATTTTCGACTTTTTGCATACTTGATTTATATCTTTTAGGACGAGCAGGTTGTTTACGGCTCCATTGAGGGCGCGTTTCTTTCATTTTTTGTTCTAGAATTTGTCTGGCATCTCTTTTTTCCAAATGGTTTCCTCCTTTATTTGTACATACTAGTGTATCGTAAAACTAAAAAAAATTCTGTTTTGACAGATGACACAGTTTCTTCATTGTATTCGCCATCTGCCTATGGCAAAATAAAGCGCAGGAGGAATGCATGATGAAAAAAATGATTATTGCAGTTGGTCTCATTTTGACACTCGCTGCCTGTTCAGATTCTGAAGAACCCTCTGTCAATGAAAATACAGTTGAAGATGGTAATGCAGCAAGTGAGAACAATGCAGTCGAGCATGGTATTGATGAGGAAAAAGAAGAACAAGTGGGCTTTACGGTAGATGACGAAGGAAATATCCTAGCGGCTGAAGTGCCAGAAGAACCGGCACGCGAACTTTTAGCAGCTTATGATGAGTATATCGCGGCTTTTAATGCGGAAGATATCGATCGATATATGGAAACTATTGCAGAGAAACCCGACGGATTTAATCGTGAGGAAGACAAAGCGGCATTGGTTCAAGCTTTTAAATCTTACGATAGTCAATATGAAACAAGTGATGAAACAATCGTAAAATATGAAGAGAATCGAGCCGAAGTTTTTGCATCGCTAAATGTTCACATGAAGGATGCTAATTCGGACGATGCGATTGAACAATCGGCACGTCAAGTTGTCATATTTAAAAAAGAAGACGGCGAGTGGAAAGTAAACGGCGTTCACCTTGTCGGCAATCAATAAAAAGTTTCCGCTTTTTGCGGGAATTTTTTTATTTTGTCTAATCTATTAATGTCTTTTTTGATAAACTAACAGAGGGGGGCTGATTGATTAATGAAAACGGCAGTTGTTACAGATAGTACGTCTTATTTACCTAAAGAAAAACTTGAAAAACTCAACATTCATATGGTTTCGCTAGAAGTAACATTTGGAAACGAATCATTTAAAGAAGCAGAAATGACGGAGGAAGAATTTTACCGGAAAGCCAGAGACGAATTTCCAAAAACGTCGCAGCCACCTTTAGGGGAATTTGTTGAACTATATAGCAAACTATCATCCCATTATGAAGAAATTATTTCCATTCATTTATCAAGTGGCATTAGTGGAACTCACGCAGGTTCGCAACAAGCGGCAGAAATGGTTGATGGCGTAAAAGTTTATTCTTTTGATTCGGAACTTACATGTGCTCTTCAAGGATTTTATGTTGTGAAAGCGGCAGAGATGGCTAGAGACGGTGCAGATGCTCAAACGATATTGGTGGAATTACATGAAATGAAGAAAACGTTAAGAGCTTACTTCATGGCAGAAGATCTGAAGCACCTTCAGCGCGGTGGGAGATTGTCTAGTGCACAAGCTTTAGTTGGTGGCATGTTACAAATCAAGCCTATTTTGCATTTCCAGAACAAAGTAATTGTTCCTTTCGAAAAAATTCGGACACGTAAAAAGGCGATGAATCGAATGGTTGACTTGTTAAAAGAAGCAAGTAAAAATGGGCAAAAACTACAAGCAACTGTGATTCACGCAAATCGTTTAGAAGATGCACAACGGTGGCAAGAATACCTAGAAACTGAATGTCCACAAGTAGACTTTGAAATTTCCTGTTTTGGACCGGTTATTGGCACACATTTAGGAGAAGGAGCAATGGGTCTTGGTTGGGTAGAAAAATAATCCTACTGAGACTTTTTCTCTATCGAAAGGTGGTTGAAAATGGATCAATTAGAAGAATTTTTGACTGGTAGAATATGGCTTAGGGATTTTGGTCCTTTCTCTAAAGAGCAAGTGGATAAAGCGGTATTAAGTGGTTTTGTCAATGTCCGTTTGGGTATTACTGCAGAAAAACAATGCATCAGATGCCTTGAAAAATCTATACACAAAATTATTCCATATTTTTGTGAGGCGTGTCAGAAAATCTGCTATTACTGCCGAAACTGTCTAAAGATGGGACGTATCAGTTCTTGTACCGAGTTGATTACGTGGGCACTCCCTTCCCAAAAACTTCCTCAGCACCATTCATTAAATTGGACGGGCAAACTTACTCCTCTACAAGAAATAGCCTCACAAGAAGTACAACAAAGTCTCTTACAAAAAAATGATCATCTTATTTATGCTGTCTGTGGAGCTGGGAAAACCGAACTGCTTTTTGCACCAATCTTCGATGCTTTAAAGAAGGGACTGCGAGTTTGTATTGCGGCTCCAAGAACAGACGTAGTATTAGAGCTAACCCCACGCTTGCGCGCTGCATTCTCAACAACCACTATTCATAGTTTATATGGAGGTTCTCCAGTTGAACCGGGATTTGCGCAGCTTGTCATTGCAACAACGCATCAGCTGTATCGATTCGAAAATGCTTTTGACGTCTTGATTGTCGATGAAGCGGATGCGTTTCCCTATTCTTATGATCCCGCGTTGAAACGTGCTGTTTTAAAAGCGAAGAAAAAAGAAGCACCCATTGTCTATGTATCAGCAACTCCTTCGGATCAGTTGGTTAAGCACATCAATAACAAATCGCAATTATTTCGGCGTTTTCATGGTTACCCGCTACCGGTTCCGGAATTCCGGTCTTTGTGGGGATACGAGAAAGATTTTGCGAAAGGAAAAATCCCTAGAAAGTTAAAAGTATGGGTAGATGAAAAGATAGAAAAGAAACAACCTTTTCTCTTGTTTTTCCCAACAATTGAATTGATTGAACAAGCGGTTGTTTTGTTTCAAAAAATACATCCAACAATCGAGGCTGTTCATTCAAAAGATGTAGATAGAAAAGAAAAAGTTTTGAAACTGCGTCAAAGACAAATCCCTGGTGTCTTAACTTCAACGATTCTAGAACGCGGAATAACAATTCCAAATGTCCAAGTTGCAGTGGTAGGTGCAGATCAATCAGTTTTCGATGCCGCTGCATTGATCCAAATTGCAGGAAGAGTTGGAAGAGCTAGTGATTATCCAAATGGAGAAATCGTATTTTTCCATAACGGCATTGTGCGACAAATGGATCAAGCTAAAAAAACCATTATTTCTTACAATGGAGGACGATAATGAATTGTTATTTATGTGACAGTCATATGCCGCTCCAAGTAACTTGGCGAAGTATCTTTTTCAATGAACTAGAAGAGGTTATTTGCAAGCGCTGCCGAAACAGTTTTGAGCGAACAGTAGCAGGTTGTCCGCTATGCAGCGCCCGCGTGGAAGGAAAATGTTTGGATTGCTGTGAATGGGAAACGACCGAATATAAGGGGATCATCGACTCAGGGAAAAGCTTATACCACTATAATTCAGCTATGAAAGAATATTTGCACCAATATAAATTTTTGCAAGACGTGGCATTATCCGAAGTTTTTGCGACGCTCTTGAAAGAACAACTGCGTGATCATTCGTCGGTCATCGTTCCGATACCGATGAATGAAGCAAAACTGAGAGTCCGAACTTTTTCTCAAGTTGATCGATTGCTGGATGCGGCGTCTATTCCATATACACAACTTCTAGGGAAAAGTGAAGTAGGTATAGGGGATAAACCAAAGCTTGAGAGAATGGCTTTACAAGATGTCTTTTGGTGGAATGGAAAACCTGTCCCTGAAAAAATATTGCTATTTGACGATGTGTATACAACAGGAAGTACGATGCGTTTAGCAGCTAAAGTTTTAAAAGATAAAGGTGCTAAGGAAATTAAGATGATGACGCTAATTCGAGCATAACCATCGTTCAAAACAAAAAACTTGGGAGTGACCACGATGTTTTATAAACGCTTAGAAAGCTTTCGCTACACATTCGGGACACCACGAGAAATTTATTTACAATTGCTGGATTCAAACAACAAGGACGCCTTATCTCAGAAGGTTTATTGTCTACTGCTTGATATTTCTCCTAAGGGAGCAAAACTATTTACTGAGGAAGAATTGGCGGCGAGACAAAAAAAGGCGCGTATGAAATTTATCTTAAATCACGAAACAATAACAGTAGATGCAACGATTGTCTGGAAACAAAAATATGAAGAAGGCTGGTTATATGGTGCGGATTTTGAGCGCAACACAGTAAAGGAAATGCTTATTTTAAACGAAATTAGAGAGTTGAAAGAAATAGAGATGAATTAAAAAAACCGGCAGCTGCCGGTTTTTTAATTCAGAAAAATTTTCAATATAATTTATGCCTGTCGAATCTAGATGGCTGCTTCCGCTTTTCTTTAGTGTCCAGACTCCAGCGCCTAGCTCCTCGGGACATAAGTCAACCCAGCTGCGAGGCAAAGAGCGCCACACTGCTGGTCTGCCTTATGCCTGTCGGAGCTGACTAGGCGCTTCCGCTTTTCTTAGTGTCCAGACTCCAGCGCCTAGCTCCTCGGGACATAAGTCAACCCAGCTGCGAGGCAAAGAGCGCCACACTGCTGGTCTGTCTTATGCCTGTCAGAGCTGACCAGGCGCTTCCGCTTTTCTTAGTGTCCAGACTCCAGCACCTAGCTCCTCGGGACATAAGTCAACCCAGCTGCGAGGCAAAGAGCGCCACACTGCTGGTCTGTCTTATGCCTGTCGGAGCTGACCAGGCGCTTCCGCTTTTCTTTAGTGCTCGTAGATCATTTTTCTTGTCATGCCGCCGTCGATATTTAGGCATTCACCCGTAATGAATGAATTTTGTGGGTTACTTAAAAACAGACAGGCGCGAGCAATGTCTGCAGGTTCTCCAACTCTTCCGCTCCAATGTTGCTGATGATCTCTATCTCTTAGGTCAGTATGGTCTCCAGTATGGTCTCCAGTGTGAATCCAGCCTGGAGCTATCGAGTTGACGCGAATTCCTTTTTCACTGAACGTAGCGGCCAGCGAATGGGTCAACGCGAAAATGCCACCTTTTGATGCCGAATAAGTTTCGGTATGAGGTTCGGACATAAAAGCGCGTGTTGAAGTCATATTGATAATTGAACGAATGTCTTCTGTCATGTAACGAGCCGCTTCTCGACTGCAAATGAAAACACTCTTTAAGTTGGTATCGATCACTCGATCCCACTCCTGTTCGTCTACTTCCCAAATCGATTTAAAGGTCGACAGCCCAGCATTGTTAATTAGTGCGTGGATGGCGCCGTAGTCTGCATGGAGTTCTTTAAATACAGATATAACTTCACCAAAATTTCCGATGTCGCATTTTCGGTATTCGACATCCTTTAATTTGACTGGTTTGATATCCAATCCAATGACGCGTGCGCCTTCAGCGGCAAAATGCGCTGCAATATGATTGCCTATTCCTTCAGCTGCGCCTGTGACTATGACAGTCTTCTCCTTAAACATGAGCTTCATCTCCTTGTATTGTAGTTTACCTGAAATAAAATTTTTAAAACTTTTTTTGGTTTTAAGAAGGGAAGACAAGGGAATGTGTAGAATTGTATAGATAGCACAATAGAAGGAGGAGTTAATATGTTGCAATTCAACATTAGAGGCGAAAATATCGAGGTAACTCCAGCAATACGCGATCACATTGAAAAGAAAGTAGAAAAAATTGAACGTTATTTCACAGACGGTGCAAATGCTACCGCAATGGTCAACTTGAAATCGTATAATCATAACCAAACAAAAGTGGAAGTTACAATACCTATGAAAAATTTAACATTACGTGCTGAAGAGCGGCATGACGATATGTATGCAGCAATAGATTTGATTGTTAGCAAATTAGAGCGTCAAATCCGTAAATACAAAACGAAAGTAAACCGTAAGTTCCGTGATCGAGATGGTATGGGCGTGTCATTTGCAGTTGCTGAAAATGATACACGCCACCAAAACGAAACGGAAGAAGAGGACGAGGATTTCACAATCGTTCGCACGAAGCAATTTGAGTTGAAACCGATGGATGAAGAAGAAGCGGTTTTACAGATGAATATGCTAGGACATAACTTCTTCGTCTTCACGGACGCAGAATCTAATGATACGAATATTGTTTACAAGCGAAAAGATGGAAGTTACGGCTTGATCGAAACTTCTGCACAATAAAAAACGGTGCTTTATCCATTTGATAACCTCACAAAAGCCTCTCAAACCGAGAGGCTTTTGTTTTACGTTTATTTGGAGCAACTCCTTGGTAATCTGCCGCATTTCCACAAATTGGTTCTTTGAACACAACGCCATTATTTGCACGCTTTTCTGCGCAGTGTTAAAATAAATAGTGAGATTTTTTTTGAATAGACTGATGATAATTTTGATAAGTGTATTATTGCTTACTAGGGCACGATAAAAGCTAAAGCAGTCATCCGGTATGTTGAGTATCGGCGGACACTTACGCAAGGAGCGGTATAGATATGTTGGGAGTATTAAATAAGGTATTTGATCCGAATAAACGGGATTTAAAACGATTAGAAAAAGTAGCAGATCGCGTAGAAGCACTAGCTTCAGACTTTGCAGCTTTGACTGACGAAGCATTAAAAGCAAAAACAGAAGAATTTATGGCGCGTCATGCTAAAGGTGAGTCATTAAATGACCTATTGCCAGAAGCATTTTCGACAATTCGTGAAGCATCCAAGCGTGTCCTCGGATTGTATCCATTCCGTGTACAGATTATGGGTGCGGTTTCGTTACATGAAGGTAATATTTCAGAAATGAAAACCGGTGAAGGTAAAACCTTAACTTCAACCTTATCTGTTTACTTGAATGCTATTAGTAAAAAAGGCGTCCACGTCGTAACGGTCAACGAATATTTGGCTAGCCGTGATGCTTTGGAGATGGGCGAGTTATATGAATGGCTTGGATTGTCTGTCGGATTAAACTTAAATAGTTTGACGAAAGACGAAAAACGAGCAGCGTATCAGGCCGATGTAACATACAGTACAAATAATGAATTGGGCTTTGATTATTTGCGTGATAATATGGTTCTTTACAAAGAAGATATGGTGCAACGTCCACTAAATTATGCAGTAATCGATGAAGTCGATTCTATTTTAATCGATGAAGCACGTACACCGCTGATTATTTCAGGACAGGCAGCCAAAGCGGCTCAATTGTATTTGCAGTCAAACGCTTTTGCTCGTTTGTTAACAAAAGACACAGACTATACCTACGATGAAACAACAAAAGGCGTTGTGTTAACAGAAGAAGGTATCGAAAAAGTCGAAAAAGCATTCGGCATCGATAATCTTTTTGACATTAGCCATGTTCGTTTAAATCACACGATTAACCAATCTTTAAAGGCGTACGTAACCATGCACAAAGACGTAGATTATATTGTTCAAGAAGAAGAAGTTGTTATTGTTGATCAATTTACGGGTCGTTTAATGAAAGGTCGTCGTTATTCTGACGGCTTACACCAAGCGATAGAAGCCAAAGAAGGTTTAGAGATTCAAAATGAATCGATGACGATGGCCACAATTACCTTCCAGAACTATTTCCGTATGTATGATAAATTGTCTGGGATGACGGGTACAGCGAAAACTGAGGAAGAGGAATTCCGCAATATCTACAATATGTACGTTATTGTCATTCCGACCAACAAGCCAATTATTCGTGAAGATCACGTAGATTTGATTTATTCTACGACTGCCGGTAAATACAAAGCAGTAGGGGATGATATTGCTGAACGTAATGCCAAAGGTCAGCCAGTTCTAGTCGGAACAGTGGCCATTGAAACGTCAGAAATCATCTCGGAATATTTGACGAAAAAAGGCATTAAGCACTCTGTGTTGAATGCAAAAAATCATGCACATGAAGCAGAAATAATTTTAAATGCTGGTCAAAAAGGTTCTGTAACAATTGCCACTAACATGGCAGGTCGAGGAACAGATATTAAGCTCGGAGAAGGTGTTATTGAAGCAGGTGGACTTGCAGTTATCGGTACAGAACGCCACGAATCACGCCGCATTGATAATCAGTTGCGTGGACGTTCAGGACGTCAAGGTGACCCGGGTGTTACTCAATTTTATCTGTCTCTTGAAGATGATTTGATGCGCCGTTTCGGTTCAGACGCAATGCGTGCGATGATGGGCAAATTAGGAATGGACGATTCCCAACCATTGCAATCGAAAATGGTAACACGTTCTGTTGAATCCGCACAAAAACGAGTAGAAGGTAATAACTTTGACGCTCGAAAACGCTTGCTTCAATACGATGATGTTCTTCGTCAACAACGAGAAATTATCTACAAAGAGCGTATGGAAGTGCTAGAAACTGAAAATATGCGTGCCCTAGTTGAAAACATGATCAATAGTTCAATTGAACGTATGGTCTACACGCATACAGCAGAAGAAAAACAAGAAGACTGGCACTTGAAATCACTGAATGAATTGATTGCAGCGAATCTTCTTCCGGAAAACACGGTGACAGAAGCCGATCTTCAAGGCAAATCTCAAGAAGAGCTCATCACTTTCATTAAAGAAGCTGTAGCTGTTCGTTACGATGAAAAAGAAGTGGAAATGACGCCTGAGCGGATGCGTGAATTTGAGAAAGTCGTTTTGCTTCGCTCAATCGATACAAAATGGATTGACCACATTGATGCAATGGATCAATTGCGTCAAGGAATTCACTTGCGTGCGTATGGACAAAATGATCCACTTCGTGAATACCAAAGCGAAGGATTTGCAATGTTTGAGGCAATGGTCGAAGCCATTGAAGAAGACGTTGCGAAGTACTCAATGAAAGCTGAAATTCGCAATAACCTCCAGCGTGAAGAAGTTGCAAAAGGTCAAGCCGTTAACCCGAAAGAAGATGGACCAGCTCCGACAAAGAAAAAGGCGCCTGTCCGTAAACAAATGGAAGTTGGCCGTAACGATCTTTGCCCATGTGGCAGCGGCAAAAAGTATAAAAATTGCCACGGTACAGCTTTATAAGAAATGTGTGAAAGGACCGAAGAGCATTTGCTCTTCGGTGTTATTTTGAGGAGGAACAGATGATGGAATTAGCAGACATCCGCAACGAGCTCGACAAATCAGCCAGTAAATTGGCCGACTTTAGGGGGTCACTTTGACTTAGAGAACAAAGAATCCCGCATACAGGAATTAGATGAAATGATGCTTGATCCTGATTTTTGGAACAACCAGGAATCGGCACAAACCGTTATTTCAGAATTGAATGGATTAAAGGAAATCGTTCATACGTATTACGGTTTCATGGAAACGCAAGAAAATATGGAAATGTCTTTAGAGTTATTAAGAGAAGAAGACGATGAAGATTTGCACGAAGATGTCGACAAAGAAATGAAAGAATTCATTTCTAAGTTAGCTGATTATGAATTGACGATGTTGCTTAGCGAGCCATACGATAAAAATAATGCCATTTTGGAATTGCATCCGGGCGCAGGCGGCACGGAGTCTCAGGACTGGTGTTCGATGCTACTACGCATGTATACGCGATGGGCAGAAAAACGTGGCTTCAAAGTTGAAACGTTGGATTACCTGGCAGGCGACGAAGCAGGGGTCAAATCCGTTACTCTTGGTATCCGAGGACACAATGCGTATGGGTACTTAAAAGCTGAAAAAGGTGTTCACCGTTTAGTTCGTATTTCGCCTTTTGATTCGTCTGGTCGTCGTCATACCTCGTTTGTGTCTTGTGAAGTCATGCCAGAATTTACCGGTGAAATCGAAATTGATATCCGCACTGAGGATCTGAAAATTGATACGTACCGGGCAAGTGGGGCAGGTGGACAGCACATTAATACAACAGACTCTGCTGTTCGAATCACGCACCTTCCTACGGGAGCTGTCGTGACGTGCCAGCAGGAACGTTCGCAAATTAAAAACCGTGAAAAAGCAATGCAAATGTTAAAAGCAAAATTATATGCTTTGAAGATTGAAGAAGAAGAAGCCCGTCTTCTTGAGATTCGCGGGGAACAAAAAGAAATCGGTTGGGGAAGTCAAATCCGTTCTTACGTATTTCACCCGTATTCGATGGTTAAAGATCATCGTACCAACTACGAAACAGGCAATTTAGGAGCAGTTATGGACGGCGATATTGATGGATTTATCAATTCCTTATTGCGTTCTAAAATGGAATAAGAACAGCAAAGCAACTGAAAGCTATTCTTTTTTTAGCTTTGCAAAAAGCCTGAAAGCCCACCAGCTTTCAGGCTTTTTTTGGTGATCCTGCTTTACTCAAATGAAGTTCACAAAGTGCGAAGCTTTTGGTATACTCTGACAGGGTTTAATCGACGTGTAGAAAAGAGGAAAAAACTAAATGACTAAAAAAAATCGTCGTATCCGCAAAGATCCACATCCAATGCTGACGTTTTTCATAGACTATACGAGCGTAATTATAGGATCAGCGATTGTGGCCATTGCCTTTAACGTATTGTTGTTGCCAAATGAAGTAGCCTCTGGAGGCGTAAGCGGCATTAGTACAATATTAAAAAGTGTACTTGACTGGAGACCGGCATTTGTTCAATGGGCTTTTAACATCCCATTGTTTATTGCAGGATTGATTTTGTTAGGAAAAAATTTCGGGATTAAAACGGCTGTGGGTACTGTGTTTTTACCACTCGTTGTCTTCTTGACAGAGTCGTGGGAACCGTGGACACTCGACCCCTTGCTCGGTGCTTTGTTTGGGGGGATAATGGTGGGTCTTGGGCTCGGCATTGTCTTCAGAGGCAAAGCTTCTACAGGAGGAACTGATTTAGCTGCACAGATTATTACAAAGTTCACAGGGGTCAGTTTAGGGACAAGTGTTGCAATGATTGACGGCTTTATCGTGCTGGCCGCGGCATTAGTATTTGATATTGAAAAAGGGCTTTACGCATTGATTGGTTTGTATGTAACAACGAAAACAATTGATCTTGTTCAAGTTGGCTTCGGTCAATCAAAATTGGTTTATATCATTACGACGAAACAGAAAGAAATTCGGGACGCGATCTACGATGAAGTTGATCGAGGTGTAACGGAACTCGCTGCCACAGGAGGATATTCGGGAACTGAAAAACCCTTATTAATGGTAGTTATTCCTCAAACAGAATTTACTAGACTAAAACAATTAGTTAAATATATCGATCCATCCGCCTTTGTTATCGTGTCCGATGCTTCTGAAGTTTTGGGAGAAGGTTTCAAACGACCATAACTTTGGTATACTGTAAGAAGAACTAGATAAACTATATGAGGAGGTCACTAAATGAAAAAGCAATTAATGGTCATGCTATTTGGCGCAGCGCTTGTTCTTGGAGCTTGTGGTGGAGAAGATACATCAGAACCTGATGCACCAGCTGACAGCGGCGGAGAAGAAACTGCAGCCGTCGATGCGGAGCAAGTGGTTCAACAAAACTGTATTTCTTGTCATGGTGAGAACTTAGAAGGCGCGGGTAATTTTCCAGCTTTGAATGATGTTGGATCTCGTTTATCAGAAGAAGAGATTCATTCTGTCATCGAAAATGGACAAGGTGCAATGCCAGCTGGGCTTATTGAAGGCGAAGAAGCTGATGCAGTTGCGAAGTATTTGGCTGAAATGAAATAAACCTGCTGACTAGCAGGTTTATTTTTTTGTTCAATTTTAGTTGTTTTTAACACTTTTCTCTTCTTTTAGTGGATGAATATGTAATATTTTTAATCCAAAATACATTTTTTATTCAATTTTTATATCATTCTATTTATTCAGATTGAATTTTAAATGATACAAAAATGTAATAAAAAAGTAGGTTTAAGGTGTTATAATGAGTTTGCTGTGAAATTCTAAGGAAAAAATTTTGGCGCAAGCCAATTACTAGTAGGTGGTAATAAAAATGATTCAAATGAAGAATGTTTACAAGAAATACCCGAACGGAATTGTTGCCTTGAACGGTCTCAATGTTGAAATTGAACAAGGTGAATTTGTATATATAGTAGGACCAAGTGGTGCAGGGAAATCGACATTCATCAAAATGATGTATCGCGAAGAACGGCCATCTTCTGGTCAGATGTTTGTGGATGACATTGATATCGCCACATTGAAGAATCGGAAAGTTCCCATGTTGCGTCGTCAAATTGGCGTTGTGTTTCAAGACTTCAAGTTGCTCACAAAATTAAATGTCTATGAAAATGTAGCATTTGCATTGGAAGTAATTGAAGAAAAACCGGCAGATATTAAAAGACGTGTCATGGAAGTATTGGATTTAGTTGGGTTAAAACATAAAGCCAAAATGTTCCCGACTGAATTATCCGGTGGCGAACAGCAGCGTGTATCAATTGCGCGTTCAATTGTGAACATGCCGAAAGTGATGATAGCTGACGAACCAACAGGAAACTTGGATCCTGAAACAGCCTGGGATATCATGGATTTATTTGAACGAATCAACAAAGCGGGCACAACCGTTATTATGGCAACGCATAATCAACATATCGTGAATACATTAAGACATCGCGTTATTGCAATTGAAGGCGGATTAATTGTTCGTGATGTAGCTGGAGGTGACTACGGCTATGAAGGCTAGAACAATGGTGCGTCATTTCAAAGAAAGTTTTAAAAGCATTGGTCGAAATAGCTGGATGACGTTTGCTTCAGTAAGTGCCGTTACAGTCACACTATTATTGGTAGGCGTATTTGTTCTCATCATGATGAACTTAAACAAAGTGGCTGATGATCTTGAAAAAGATGTCGAAATCAAAGTTTTCGTTTCTTTAGAAGCTGAAGACAAAACAATCGAAAAATTAGAGTCTCAAATTAGTGAAATTCCAGGAGTAGACTCAACCAATTTTTCAACGAAAGAAGAAGAGTTAACAGACTTGGTTCTTGATTTTGGAGATGAGTTGAGTTTATTTGAACAAAGTAATCCACTTTTTGATGTGTTTTATGTAAAAGCGACCGATCCGCAACAAACCGAAACCGTTGCGAAAAGTATTGCAAAGCTTGAGAACATTGAAGATGTGAAATACGGAGAAGGCAAAATAGAGAAACTTTTTGATTTCCTAAATGCCGGAAGAAACGTGGGCTTGATTTTAATCTTGGCTTTGTTATTTACCGCAATGTTCCTAATTTCTAATACAATTCGTATTACGATTGTCGCGAGACGTCGTGAAATTGAAATCATGAAATTAGTGGGTGCTACAAACTGGTTCGTTCGCATTCCTTTTATTTTGGAAGGCATGTGGCTTGGGATATTAGGTTCTCTTATTCCGATTGGTCTCGTAGCGCTACTTTATAAAAAAATTACCGAATTTGCACAACCTCGTTTGAGTGGAGAATTATTCCAGTTATTGGACTTCTCTCCTTTCATCTACCAAGTAAGTGCCTTGATTTTATTGATGGGCGTATTTATTGGGGTATGGGGAAGCTTTATGTCAATCAGAAAATTTTTGCGCGTGTAAGAGTGGTTTAGCATGTGGAACAGCCGGCATATGGATGTCGGCTGTTTTTTAGATTCCAGTTATTCTGTCACATTTTTAAAGAAACTTAGTGGAATAATCGGTCTCATTTATCGTATGATGAAAGTTGAATGGAGTGAATAACAGATGCCTAAAAAAATAATCGGCTTATTGGTACTGGCCACTATGGTAGTACTCGTTATAATCGGGGCTGTTAAGAACAACATGGCGGAGTCCGAAGCGCTTGATAACATGGCAATCGGCAGTAATGTGGATTTTTTGCCAACAGATGAGGGTTTAGCTAAAGGAGAAAAAGCTCCAGATTTTCAATTGACTACATTAGATGGTCAAGAGGTGACGTTATCGGATTATCAAGGACAGAAAGTGTTATTGAACTTTTGGGCTACTTGGTGTCCTCCGTGCAGAGCTGAAATGCCGCATATGCAAAGTTATTTCGAAGAGCATGCTGAAGAGGAAAATGTAGTCATTTTGTCTGTCAATTTAACGACAGAAGACAAAGGCTTGGAGGAAATCGAAGAGTTTGTCGAAGAATTTGGGCTAGAGTTCGCTATTCCGATGGACGAAAAAGGCGATGTTGGTGCCACTTATCAAGCGGTGTCTATCCCGACATCGTATATGATTGATACTAAAGGACGTATTCAGAACAAAGTTGTAGGTCCAATGGATTTGCCAATGATGGAGAAATTAGTAGAAGCAATGGAATAGGAGATGGAAAAATGACATCAATCGAAACAAAATCAGTGCATACCGCTACAATGAAGGAACGTACGATTCAATCGAAAGTTATGCCACTTTATCAAACTTCAGCGTTTTCTTTTTCATCTTTGGAAGAGCTTGAAGGTTATTACGAGGGCAATGGTACGTATTTGTATTCAAGAACAGCCAATCCGAACACTGATGCACTTGGTCAGACTGTAGCTGATTTAGAACAAGCACCTAAAGGAGTTTCGGCATCTTCTGGAACTTCAGCGATTCTAGCTGGAATCCTATCTGTAGTAAAATCGGGCGATCATGTTTTAGCTGCTCAGGATGTTTACGGCGGAACGTTTCATTTGTTAAAGGAAGAGTTAGTGCTGATGGGAATCCAAGTTCATTTTGCGGACTTTTCGGATCGTAGTGAAATCGAAGGGATTTTAATTGATTTCCCTGAAGTCAAATTGATATTTAGTGAATCGATTACTAATCCATTTTTGCGCTTAGAAAACATGGAGAATTTATGCCAATTAAAAGATCATTATGGAGTACGTATTATGATAGATAATACGTTTGCTACACCTTACACAATGACTCCGTATTTACTTGGGGCAGATCTAGTAGCACATAGTGCGACAAAGTATCTAGGGGGTCATAGCGACGTTACATCTGGCGTTTTAGTTGGAGATGCAGACTTGATTGGCATTGCTGAAAAGCGTGTGGTCAATTTAGGATTGAATTTAAGTCCATTTGAAGCATGGCTGACGATTCGCGGGATTAAAACCTTGGCGCTCCGAATGAAAACACAAACAGCAAATGCTGGGGCAATTGCTAATTTTTTAACAGATAAAGCACGCGTCTGGTATCCAGGAGTTGGAGCAATCGTTTCTTTTGAATTGCCGGAAACAATTGATGTGTCGAAGTTTTTTTCATCACTTGGCTGGATCAAAATAGTACCTACGTTAGCTGGCGTGGAAACGACTGTATCGTATCCTTATGGAACGTCGCATAGAGCACTGTCAGCTGAAGAAAAAGAGAAAGTCGGCGTGACACGCCAAGTAATTCGATTGTCTGCTGGAATTGAAGGCATTAAAGATATTATGGAACAATTAGATGCCGCATTTGGTTAACTGAAAAAGAAGTGTAGAAAGCCGGCAATTTTTGGTACAATGAGAGATAGCGTTTATTGTCGGTGATAGGGATGGTGTAAGTATAGTGATAATGGATTTAATGTTAGCGATTGGTGGATTTTTTATAAATCCGGTTTTATACATAGCATTGCTCGCTGCAGTGTTGTTGGGATATTATCGTGTAAAGAAAGAAAGAAGGATTTTTCGAATTCGAATTGTCTACGGATTAACTGAATTTAAACGATTATTGAAAGACGGTTGGTTATATGCAGTCATATTTTCAGTCCTATTTGCAGGAATTGGGCTCGTCGTGCCACTGGATTGGCTAATTGCTTTAGCGATCATTTCTATTTTGTTAATGGCAACAAGCTTTTATCAAGCAGGCTCATTTGTTTATCTAGCTACAGCTGCTGTAGCACTCAGCTGGTTGTTTCAGGCCAATAGCTGGACGTTGAATTTTGGCTTATTTACATTCGAAGGAATTGCTTTTGACTACCAGTGGTTAATTCCTGTCGCACTCATTACGGGGGCACTGGTATTTGCTGAAGGGAAAATGATTGATAAAGCTGCTGCTGAAGCAGCATCGCCGAGGTTGCATAAATCTGGTCGCGGACTTAAAGCGGCCGCTTATGTTTCAAAAAGGTTGTGGCTATTGCCAATTCTATTAGTCGTGCCGGGTACGGTAATTGATACGTATGCGCCATATTGGCCACAATTGCCAATTGGTGAAACAAGTTTTTCGTTAATTCTATTCCCGTTTGTTTTTGGATTTTTTGGCCGCTCACAACGGACATTGCCAGTTTACCTATACCCACTGGTCGGCAAAGCGGTTTCTACTTTAGGAATTAGCATTGTGGTGATTGGTTTGGTCGCATTATTGTGGCAGCCTCTAGCCGTAGTCGCATTAGTTGTAGGAGTGATTGGACGTATCGCGATCTCCATCCACTTTGTGTTAAGAGAGCGCGGCGGCAATTTTGCCGTGACACCGCAATCTCAAGGAGTCATGATTGTTGATGTGTTGCCGGGGTCTCCAGCTGACAAAATGGGCCTATTGCGCGGAGAAGTTATTCGTAAAGTAAATGGTATTGCCATTGCAAACGAGTCGGAGCTGTATGAAGCGATTCAAGTTAATGCTGCTCATTGCCGTCTGGAAGTACTGGATCATAACTTGGAAGTGCGTTTACGCCAGCATGTTATTTTCCGTCACGATCACCACCGACTGGGATTATTAGTGGTCAATTAAGGAGATAACTAAATGGAATCAATGGTAACGAAATTCTTTCTGTCTCTGCTCGTGCCGGGATTACTCGTCATCCTGTTTACGAGAGTGACATTTAATCACATTGTGGCATTAATTTTAACAGTGGCGCTTATGGCAGCAGCTGTTTATGCAGGATACACTCATACGTGGTTATTGTTTATCGCCAATGCGGCTTCTCTTACTGCCGGATTCTGGTATGCCACAAATATGTTTAAACGTAGAAAAAAAGCCGAAGCTCATGAAAATGAGTAACGGCTTTTTTTGTTTGAAAAGATTGTTTACGCATCAGTACGATTTACGGTGCATTATTTCAGATAAACAGACTGTAAACTGCTAGCACAGCAATAGAACCAAGAACGACAAGCATAACGTTAGCACCTGCAATGGCAAAGCCAAATGCTGCAATAGCACCAATAATGCCAAACCAAACGTTTTCTTGAATGAAAAATATTGCCGGAAAAATCAGTGCACCTAAAACAGCATATGGAATATTGCGCAGCACATTTTGTACGGCTGCAGGCAACTCGCGGCCTTCTAGAAAAGTTAGCGGAATGGCACGAGGAATATACGTCACGACAGCCATGCCAAGGATCATCCACCAATACCAAGAATTCATGTTGCCTTCACACCTTTCCGAGAAATCCATTCAATGAAGATAGCGGATACTAAAGTTGAAACCATAATGGCCCACCCCGTTGAAAGCCATTCCGTAAAGTAAAACAGGGAATTGGTCAGACCTGCCAAAATAGCTAGACTGACGACTTTTCGATTGCCGCGCATTGAAGGTACTAACAATCCAACGAACATTGCATAAAGTGCTATGGTCATAGAAGCTTGTAGGAATTGCGGCAAGTTGGCACCGATTAAATGACCGATTGCTGTAAATATGACCCAACTTCCATAAGCGATGACGATAACACCAACAGCAAACGCAGTAGATAATTTAGTGCCCTTTTGTGTAGCTAATACAGAAAAAGTTTCGTCGGTAATTCCAAATGCGTAAAGCGCTTTTTTCCAGCGATCGTCAGGCTGCATCTTTTCGTTGAGTGCCGCCGTCATAAGGAAATGACGGATGTTAACGATAAAGGTATTTAACACAATCAAGACTGGAGCGACTCCAGCTGTAATGAGAGAAAGTGAAATATACTGTGCCGCACCAGCAAAAACAAAAATACTCATCGCCGTGGCTTGTAGTAAAGAAAGCCCAGTAGTCTTTGCTAATAAACCAAAGGTCAATGCAATTGGAAAATAACCAATCGCAATGCTAGTTCCAGCCTTTAATCCAGCAGAAAACTCACGTCCGTTCATTTTTTTCGCTCCCTATGTATAAGTATTTCCTTTTCCAAACTCTTTGAAAGAGTGTAAAGTAATTATAATAGCATAGCACAAAAGCTTTTTAGTTTGGGCTAGTATTTTGAAAAATTAAACAGATTAAAGGACTGAGCTTATGACAGAGTTTTTTTCTATGGAGAATATTGTTGAATTGACCCAGTCCTACCGAGCATTTGGTCCATTAATCGGCTTCTTGTTGCCGTTTATCGAAGCCTTCTTGCCGTTTTTACCATTATTTGTTTTTGTTTTTGCTAATGCCACGGCTTATGGATTATGGTTTGGGTTCTTGCTATCTTGGGGTGGCTCAGTAATTGGCGCTTATGCTGTGTTTTTACTGGTTCGCAAATACGGGCGAGCCCGCTTCATGAATTTCATGACGCGTCATGACAAAGTACAAAAATTGATTCACTGGGTAGAACGCAATGGTTTTGGTCCGTTATTTCTATTGCTTTGCTTACCTTTTACGCCATCTGCGCTTGTTAATCTTGTGGCTGGCTTATCCAATATCCGCAAGCATTATTATTTATTGACGGTGATGGCGGGAAAACTTGTTATGGTCTTTACAATTTCTTATGTGGGTTACGATCTGCGTGCGCTTTTTACACAACCAATTAGAACGGCAATTGTGATCGCAGTCATTATTTTATTGTATGTAATCGGTAAAATTCTTGAAAAGCGATTACATAAAAAAGTGGAAGCGGATTTTCGCTTAGCAAAAGAAGAACGCAAAAAACAACAACAGTAAGCCATTCCAAAAGTGGCAATCAAATTTTAATAAACGTATAATGAGAACAAATGTTCTTTTGGGGAGTGATTATATGTCTTTGCGCATTGTATACGGCAGAGCGGGAGCGGGGAAAACTCGTTTTGTTCAAGAAGAAATAGTAGATGAATTGAAACGACAAGCAGACGGAGAACCGATTTTCCTCATCGTTCCGGATCAGATGTCGTTTTCCACCGAATATCAGCTTGCGGCAGATTACGGCATGAACGGGATGATTCGAGCACAGGCCGTTACTTTTAAACGACTGGCTTGGCGTGTGCTACAAGAAGTTGGAGGCATAAGCAGGAAAGAAGTGGATACGTTCGGATACCGCATGCTCATCCGCAGCTTATTGGAAGATCACCGAGATGATTTTCAATTATTTCGTCGGGCAGCAGGCAAAAGAGGTTTTACCGACCAAATTGAACAACTAGTGAAAGAGTTCGCTCGCTACTGTGTGGATTGTCTAGAATTGGGATCAATCCGTTCTTCATTAACTGAAGCTGGGGCGCCGAGAACGCTGCTCGATAAAGCACAAGACCTCGAACTAATCCTTACCGAGATTGAAAATCGTTTAGGAAAAGTTTTTGTTGATTCTGAAGGTCACTTGGCTTTACTGAGTGAAAAAATTCCATATTCGGATTTAGTGAAATCAGCGACGATCTACATTGATGGATTTGTAACATTTACAGCGAGAGAATACGAAATTCTTTTTGAATTAATGAAACATGCTAAATCGGTGACAATCGCCTTACCGATGGATGAACAAACAGATCCAAACGACGAACAGGCTTTATTTTATCAGTCTGCTAATACGGCCAGACGATTAACTGAACAAGCTGCGAAAGAAGGCATCGAGATTGACCATTCGGTGCATTTGGATTTGTCACGCCGATTTACTAATTCAGAACTTCAACATATTGAACAACATTTTGATGTGTTTCCAACTCCAACAATTCAAGGATCAGGTCATGTTACGCTAGTCGAGGCCTCAAACAGAAGAGCTGAGATGCATGCGGTGGCACGCGCGATAAGAGACCAAGTAAGAAGTGGGTTTCGGTATAATGAAATTGCCATCCTCTACAGACAGCCTGAAATTTATGATGAACTGATTAATACTATTTTTCCGCAATACGAAATTCCTTATTTTATTAGTCAAAAAAAATCGATGCTCCATCATCCATTGATCGAATTCAGCCGCTCTATTCTTGAAGCAGTTGTCAATAATTATTCCTATGAATCAATTTTTCGGGCAGTTAAGACGGATTTGTTTTTTCCTCAAGGACCTGTCTCCAAATGGAGAGAACGCAGTGATGTGCTGGAGAACTTTGTCATAGCAAATGGGATATACGGAGAGCGTTGGTTTGAGGAAAAGCGCTGGTTTTACAAAAAATACCGTGGACTGGAATTTCATACGTCGATTCAAACAGATGAAGAATTGGCAGCTCAACTAGAGCTTCACGCAGTTCGTGATGTAATCAGAGAACCGATGGCACAGTTAAAGGAACAATTAAAACTTAGTAAAACAGGAAGAGATATAGCGGAATCACTGTTTCTCTTCATAGAAAAAATGAACGTATACGCCAAAATTCAAGATTTGAGAGAACGTGAAGAACAGGAACATCGTCTATTAGCGGCTACTGAACACGAACAGGCCTGGAACCAGTGGATCGGTGTACTGGATCAGTTTGTGTTGATGTTTGGAGATAAAGAAATCGATTTACCAACAGCGGTGAAAATCTTAGACGAGGGTTTTGAGACGCTAGAATTTTCACGAATTCCGCCTTCATTAGATCAAGTCATGGTATCCAAAATTGATTTAGCGCGTTTGATGGATATCAAATCGGTATTCGTCGTCGGAGCTAATGATGGAGTATTGCCAAAGCGAATCGAGCAAGATGGGATTTTGACGGATACAGACCGTGAGTGGTTTGCGCAAATCGGATTTGAACTAGCGCCAACTTCGAAAATGCGTTTAATGGATGAGACTTATATGGTTTACCGTGCATTTACCTCTGCATCGGATTTGTTGACGGTGTCGTTTCCGATTGCAGATGAGGAAGGCAAAGCACTGTTGCCTTCTCTTTATATTCAAAAGCTGAAAGATATGTTAGCGATTGAAACGATTCCTGCTGTTATCGATCCGGAAGAGCTGCTAAACGCTTCTCCATTGGCATATATTTCGCATCCGCGAGCGAGTTTAGCTTATTTAACGTCGCAAATTCGCGGTGGGGATTTGTCAGCAGAATGGCATGCCGTTTTACATTACTATCAAGAAGATCCATTTTGGTCTTCTGTCATTCACCGCATTTTAGCACCACTTAAGCCCAATACAGCCGATTCACTGCGCAAAAACATTGCAGATCCTTTATATGGTACGCCAATTTCCTCTAGCGTTTCACGAGTTGAAACGTATTATGGCTGTCCGTTTGCGCATTATGTGGCATATGGTTTGCGCCTTGAAGAAAGAAGTCAATATAAATTGGCAGCTCCTGCTATGGGTGATCTTTTTCATGCAGCGATTAAATGGATATCAGATGAAGTGTTGCGACTTGGCGTATCCTGGTCATCACTGACAAAAACACAATGTCAAAACTTAGCGAAACAGGCAATTGAACAATTATCGCCTTATTTCGTCAATCATATCTTAATTAGTTCACACCGCTATCGTTATATTCAACATAAACTAGAAGGGATTATTCGTCAGACAGCCTTCATGTTAAGCAAGCACGCCAAAGTTTCTGGCTTTGTCCCAGTTGCACTTGAGGTAGGGTTTGGACCGAAAGAAACCATTCCACCACTTGAAATCTCTTTAAAAGATGGTCGCAAAATGAATGTCCGCGGACGCATTGATCGAATTGATTCGACTGAAATCCACGGCAAACCGTATTTACGTGTCGTCGATTATAAATCATCTAAACAAGATCTTGACCTTAGTAATGTCTATCACGGTCTGTCGCTACAGACTTTTACGTATTTAGATGTAGCATTGACACATGCTGATCGCTGGCTTGGAGAAGAAGCCGAACCTGCTGGCGTACTGTACTTCCATATGCACAATCCTATGCTAAAGCTCACAAAGTTGATGACGGCTCAAGAGTTAGAAGAAGAACTAGCAAAATCCTTTAAAATGAATGGCTTGGTCGTGGAAGACCCAGAAGTAATTCAAGCGATGGATGACGGCATAGATGGCTATTCCAACGTTATACCTGTCAGACTCAACAAAAGTGGTGCAGTATCAGCTAGCCAATCAAAAACAGTCATGAAAGAAGACATGCAAGCCATTCGGCGGTTTGTCCGTGGCAAGCATCAAAATGCCGGAAATGGCATACTAGAAGGCAATACGAGCATTACTCCTTATAAAGTAAAAGAAGATACACCTTGTCAATTTTGTTCTTATCGCTCGGTTTGCCAATTTGATCCGGCAGATCCACAGCAAAACTACCGAAAACTTTCAGCTTTGTCACCCCAACAGGCAGTTGAATTGATTAGAAAGGAGACCGCTGCAGATGATACCGAAAAAACCGATTGATGCCACATGGACCGATGAACAATGGCAAGCAATTTGGGCAAAAGGACAAGATATGCTCGTGTCAGCCGCAGCTGGTTCAGGAAAAACAGCTGTTTTGATTAATCGTATGATTGAAAAAGTATTGGCCGAAGAAGATCCTATATCCGTAGACGAACTTTTAGTCGTTACGTTTACCAATGCGTCAGCTGCTGAAATGCGTTACCGAATGGCAAATGCTTTGGAACGAGCAGTTGCAGAAAATCCTGAATCGACTCATTTAAGAAAACAATTGCGCCTAATTAATAAAGCACAAATTTCCACGTTGCATTCTTTTTGTTTGCAAATCGTAAAACAATACGCGTATTTACTGGAAATTGATCCAGGTTTCCGGATTGCTGGAGAAACTGAAGCTGCATTGTTGCGGGATGATGTACTTGAAGCCGTTCTTGAGACAGCTTACGAAGGACAAGGCGCAGAGGCGGTGTACCGCTTAGCAGACAGTTTTACTTCTGATCGCAGCGACCAAGCGATGGAAGTTCTCCTCAGCAAGCTTTACGATTACTCACGTGTGCATCCTGATCCGGAAGCTTGGCTAGTACAAGTACCCGCGTTATACAATGTACCGGCATCTTCCACAGTTGATGAACTGCCGTTTATTGACGATTTAAAATTGATAATACGTCATGCTTTGGAAGAAGCATTGCAGTTAACTCGAGAAGGACTTGAGTTGGCGGTACAGCCTGATGGTCCAAGCGTATTAGAAGTAACTTTTAAAACAGACGCGGAGGTCATCCAGGCAGCCATTGTTTCTTTGGAGGATTCTTGGGACAGCCTGTACGATTTTTCGAAAACGTTTAAATGGGAAAAGGCAGCAAGTATTCGCAAAGATTCGTGTGACCCAGACATTGCAGAAGAAGCAAAAGCTAGACGCAATGAAGTAAAGAAAATTGTCAGTGGATTGTTTGAGGCCTATTTTACTCGCTCCCCCAAACGCTTACTTGAAGAAATGCGCGAAATGGCACCTATGATGAAAACCTTAGTTGAGCTCACACAACTGTTTGCAGAGCAATACAAGGCGTTGAAAATTGATAAAGCGTTAGTAGATTTTTCTGATCTTGAGCATTATGCATTAGAAATTTTAATGGATAAGGGCAAGCCTTCTGTAATTGCGGAAGAATACCAAAGTCGCTTTAAAGAAGTGTTAGTGGATGAATATCAAGATACGAATTTGCTTCAAGAAACAATTTTGAACCTCGTGAAATCCGGCGGAGAACAAGACGGCAATCTCTTTATGGTAGGAGATGTTAAACAATCCATCTACCGTTTCCGTCTCGCCGAACCAATGCTCTTTTTAGGGAAATATGCTCGTTTTCGCTACGATGCAAAAGATACCGGATTGCGAATTGATTTAAATGCGAACTTCAGAAGCCGTAAAGAGATACTAGACGGTACCAATTATATTTTTTCTCAAATTATGGGACGACGAGTGGGAGAAATTGACTATGATGAAGCAGCAGCGCTAAAAGCAAAAGCTCCTTATCCGGAACAGCTAATTCCGATTAAATTGGCTTTGATTCACGAACCTGAAACGGAAGAGGAATTGGTAGACGAAGACTTGGTGAAATCGCAATGGGAAGCCCGTTTTATCGCCAAAAAAATCAAGAAACTGATGGACGGCCAAACAATGATTAACGATCCATGGACCCGGCAACAACGAAAACTGGAATATCGCGATATTGTAGTCCTGATGCGTTCTATGACTTGGTCAGGAGACTTTGTAGACGAATTTAAGATGGCTGGAATTCCGCTGTATGCAGAATTAAGAGGAGGCTATTTTGAGGCGCTTGAAGTGATGATTATGCTCAACACATTGCGTGTCATTGATAATCCTTACCAAGACATTCCACTGGCTTCTGTTTTACGTGCACCATTTGTTGGATTAAAGGAAAATGAATTAGCTGAAATCCGCTTAGCGGCACCTCAAGCTTCATTTTATGAAGCAGTAAAAACCTTTATGCGTGCGGGTACTGGAATTGATCCCGCTGCCGCTGAGAAGTTGCAACGTTTCGTTCTTCAACTAGATCAGTGGCGAAACCTTGCGCGTCGTGGTTCTCTGGCAGAGTTAATATGGCAGGTGTATTTAGACACCAATTATTATGAGATGGCCGGTGCGATGACAAATGGCAAACAACGGACAGCTAATTTACGTGCTTTACATGACCGGGCATTAGAATATGAAAAAACATCGTTTCGTGGACTGTTCCGGTTCCTACGCTTTATTGACCGGATGCGTGAGCGTGGAGATGATCTAGGAACTGCAAAATCACTTAGTGAAAAAGAAAATGTCGTTCGGCTTATGACGGTTCATAAGTCAAAAGGACTTGAGTTTCCCGTCGTCTTTTTTGCGGGTACCGGTCGTTCATTTAATGAAATGGATTTCAGGAAATCGTATTTGTTTGATCAAGATTATGGACTAGCAGTAAAAGCAGTCAATCCGGATACAAGAATCGAATATACGTCGTTGCCGTTTCTGGCGGTCAGAGAAATGAAACAGCTACAGATGAAAGCGGAAGAAATGCGGGTTTTATATGTAGCGATGACACGAGCAAAAGAGCAATTATTTTTGACCGCTTCTGTTAAAGAGATTGATAAGCTAGTTGAAAAGTGGAAAGTCAGCACACATGATGTGTTGCTGCCAGATTTTATGCGTTCACGTGCAAAAGGGTATTTAGACTGGATTGGTCCAGCTGTAGCTAGACACCCTGATGCCAAAGAGTCATTAAACAGTAACGGCAATTTGCTTAACCATTGTTCTCATTTTGATGTTGAAATTATCGAATCTCAAACCTTGCTTCCAGCTATAGTGGGTTTGGATGAATTGCTAGAAGACAAGAGTACAGCTGAAGATTATCAGCAACTCGTCAATGAGCGTTTCAATTATCAGTATCCACACCAGCGGGCAGTCGACAAACGCTCTAAACAATCGGTGACGGAAATGAAAAGACTGCAGATGTTGCAGCGTCTGGATGAACCCGAATCCTTCGTTCAAACAGCAAAACCTAAAACGGCAAAACTGCTGCACCGGCCAGATTTCATGATGGACAAACAGTTGTCAGCAGCTGATGTTGGAACGGCTGTCCACGCGGTCATGCAACATATCCCATTGGATCGTACGATGACTGTTAGTGAAATAAAAGAATTCATCGACAGTTTAGTTGGGATGGAAATTTTGTCGCCTGCTGAAGGAAAAGTAGTGAGTGTTAAAGAAATTGAACGCTTTTATAAAAGCGAAACAGCTGGACGTCTACGCTTAGCGAAAAATATTAAGCGAGAAGTACCTTTCACCTATGCCAAAAAAGACGCTGATGGAGACCATCAAATTATCCAAGGAATCGTCGATTGTCTTTTTGAAGAACAAGATGGCTGGGTTTTGCTGGATTATAAAACCGATCGCGTTGCGAATATGGGCAATGTGACAAATGAAATGACCGAACGCTATAGCGTCCAGCTGACTGTCTACCAAGAAGCAGTCGAGTCAATCCTGAGAATTTCAATAAAAGAACGGTGGCTCTATTTGTTTGCAGCGAGTCAAGAAGTGATTATTTAGGAGGATTATTTTGAACTTACAGCCAGTTTCTATTCAAGAACGAGTAACAGCGATTGATTTAATGAGGGGATTCTCACTGTTTGGCATTTTGATCGTTAACATGCTAGCTTTCCATTCGCCTTTTTTCTATATCGATCCATATAAATGGTTTAATGGAGCGATGAATGAAGGAATCTATTTTGTTATCGATATATTCATCCAAGGCAGTTTTTACCCGCTCTTTGCAATGTTGTTTGGCTATGGACTAGCCATGCAATACATGCGTGCAGAAGCGAGTGAACGTCCCTTTATGCCTTTGGCTAGTAAACGACTTGTGGTTTTACTGTTATTCGGCATGATTCATGCCTTTTTGATTTGGTATGGGGATATTTTAATCACTTACGCCATTATGGGCTTTTTACTTATTGGCATGATTCGTTTGCCATCCAGTTGGTTAGTAGGATTTGGTGCGATCATTTATACAGTACCGCATGTATTGTTACTAGGTATTTTATTTTTAGCAGTAGCCGCTGATCCGAATATTTATGTTGGGTATATGGAAATCGAAAGTTCGATACAAGCGTATCAATCAGGGAGTTTTGCGGAAATTTTTAGCCAGCGATTGGCTGACTGGTCCTATAGTAATAATTTAGTTGGCTTTGTTATCTTAATAGCTACCATTCTGCCATTTCTAATGGTTGGAGCGGCTGCTGCAAAATGGCGATTAATTGAACGAACACAGGAAAAGCGGAAATTGTGGCTGTTTTTAGCGATTGTCCCACTGTTAATCGGTTTGGCGCTAAAATCTTTGCCGTTTCTATTAGAACCGAATTATGCTTTTGTTTATTTGCAAGATATTTTCGGAGGACCGCTTGTAGCAATTGGCTACGCGGCGATTATTGCTTTACTAGCTCAGAACAACGCGATGCAGAAACTACTTTCTCCAGTTGCTAAAGTAGGACGCATGTCGTTAACGACTTATATTACGCAATCTATTTTTGCAACACTGATTTTCTATTCATATGGATTGGGATTATATGGCCAAGTGGATTTGTTGACGGGGACATTGATTGCCATAGGTATTTTCGTGATTCAGCTTATTTTTGCGGAACTGTGGTTTGAGAAGTTTTCGCGTGGACCGCTTGAAAGTGTCTGGAGAAAATGGACTTATTGAAATAATTTCGAAAAAACTAACAATTCAAAACCGTGAATGTGTATAATGAATTCAACCACAGAAAAGGAGTGTTTGACGAATGAAGCTGTTATCATTTCGCTATGAAGGAAAAGAAGGATTTGGACCAAAAGTTAAAAAGGAAGAAGCTGTATGGGATTTAGTTGCGATTCAACAGCAATTAGAAGTTCTACCTGCGTTTCCTACACAATTGATTGAAGGAATCCCGCAAGGAATGGAATTTGTTGAACAAATCCGTAAATTGACGGAAGCCGCTGTCCAATCTGACCGCTCTGAAGAATTCAAACACTCTTTTTCAGAAATTGAATGGTTAGCTCCAATTTCGAGAACGCCGAAAAATATCATCTGCGTTGGAAAGAATTACGCGGATCATGCAAAAGAGATGGGTGGAGAAGCTCCTGTAGACTTAGTAGTTTTCACAAAGTCGGCTACTTGTATTTCAGCTGACGGTGAAACCGTCTCGGTTCACAGTGATGTAACGGATTCCTATGATTACGAAGGCGAATTAGCTGTTATTATTGGTAAAGCCGGACACAAAATACCAAAGCAAATGGCTTATGACTATGTTTTTGGCTATACCATTGCAAATGATTTGACTGCACGGGACTTGCAACAAAAACACCAACAGTATTTTCTTGGGAAAAGCTTGTCGGGCTCATGTCCATTAGGTCCATACATCGTCACAAAAGATGAAATCCCACAAGCACAAAATCTATCAATCGTCACAAAAGTTAACGATGAGGTACGCCAAAACGGCAACACGGAAAACATGATCCGTCGTGTGGATGACCTTGTAGCGGAAGTATCAAAATATATTGCGCTGGAACCAGGGGATGTTCTTCTTACTGGGACACCGGCTGGAGTGGGCAAAGGTTTCAATCCGCCAAAATTCCTAAAAGCGGGAGACACGATTAAAGTGTCGATTGAATCCATTGGGACTCTCGTCACACATTTGTCATAAGATATAGGCTCTTCCCATCGTCCAACTTGTGATAAACTGGAAAGGACTTTATTAGAAGAGGTGAGCTTTTGAGCATTTTTACAGACACTACACATTTACACATCACGACATGGGTTGTTGCAGTCATTTTGTTTCTGATCGCCGCATTTATGCAGCGCGACAGTAAAGGCCGTAAAATTTTGCACATGGTCTTGAGATTGTTCTATGTTTTGATCATCATTACAGGATTAACATTGTTTATCGCCCATTCTTCCTATGATGCAATGTTATACGGCATTAAGTTCTTATTGGGTGTTTTGACAATTGGAATGATGGAGATGGTGTTGGTCCGTTCGAAAAAACAAAAACCAGTTACGATGTTCTGGGCATTGTTTGTCTTGTTCTTACTTGCAACAATGTTCATCGGTTTCATGTTGCCAATCGGATTGGATTTCTTTTAAGGAAAGTAGGCAGGTGCATCTAGCACCTGTCTTTTTCTATGCAACTTTTCACAGTTTAGACGAAACTCCAGCAAGTCAGTGCTGAAACACTAACTTTACATGGCGGCGATAGCTGGAGTTTGATAAAATGAATCGGGTGGAATGTACCAACAACCTCATTGAAGGAGGACTTAGAATTGAAGACAAAATGGATTTTGAGCATAATAACAACTGTACTGCTACTGGCACTAGTCAATCCAGTGTTTGCTGCAGAAGAGCGGGAACTTAAAGATGAACTTATCTATGATGTGTTAGTTGACCGTTATTTCAATAAAAAGATTAATAATGATTATGAAGTAAATGCATTAGATCCTGCGGCTTTTAATGGTGGCGATTTTGATGGAATGGCCAGTGAACTATTATTTGCGAAAGAAATGGGTTTTACAGCTCTTTCAATAGGACCTGTATTTTCAACAGCTACATATGATGGCAAAACAGTAAAAGACTATACTAAATTCGAGCGTCATTTTGGTACAGAAGAAGAATTTCAAACCTTGGTAGATGAAATCCATAATCAAGAAATGAAAGTAATTGTGGATATTCCGACGCAACAAGTAAGTGCAGATCATGTGTGGGCAGTTGAAAACCCAGAATGGTTTACAGAAAACGAAGACGGTAGCTTGGCACTAGATACAGCAAACACAGAGGTCCAAGAAGCGCTAATTGCTACATTTGTAGAATTTAGTGAAGCCTATCAGGTTGACGGGTTCCGACTACAAGATGCAGAAAAATTAGATGCAGCTTTTGTTAGCGATTTTTCTAAAGCGATAAAAGAGGTGCGAGATAGTTACATTTTAAGTGATCAAGAAATGGCAGACAGTGGTGCATTCGATGCGGTAGTGGTGCCTGGTGTGGAAAAGACATTACGTGCGGCTTATAAGAATTTTGATCAGGATATGACTGACGTAACGACGATCATGGAGCAAAGCAAAAACAACTTGATTCAAGTAGATTCATTGACTGGATCTCGATTTACAGCAGATATTGTAGCGGAAAATGGATTTCCGCCGACACGCTGGACGCTATTGTTGACTCAGTTGTTGACGATGCCTGGAATTCCAGTCGTTCAATACGGTTCAGAATCTGCTATGAATGGGACAGAGTTGGATGAATCTCATCAAATTTTAGATATGGCCGTAGATAAGGAACTTGTTGATCACATCACTAACTTGACGTCATTGCGTAATTCGTCTGAAGCATTACGAACAGGGGAATTGGAAGTGCTACACGATGAAGATGGATGGCTCGTTTATAAACGTTCGAATAACGAAGAATCATGGATTGTTGCTATTAACAACGCGTCTTCAACAAAGAGCATTAACCTATCAGCTGATGTCATTGGACAAGGACAGGAATTACGTGGATTATTTGAAAGTGATATTATTCGCCAAGGAGATAATGGGGATTACCGAATAACACAAGATCGAGAAATCGCGGAAGTGTTCCACGTAACAGAAGAAAGTAAACTCAACTCTGCATACATTGCAACGCTAGTTGTTATGTATGTTGTGTTCATGATGTTCTTGTGGTTTGTTTGGCGTAAAGGCAAACAACGTAAAGCAGATGCAGCGAAACAGTCGACAGTTGAGAAAAATCCGAAATAATCCGAAAAAATAAAACAGGCAGAAAAAGCGGATTGCTTTTTCTGCCTGTTTTTGATGTTGGCATTATTTACTTAATGCTTTATAACCTACCATATTAATTGGGTCTTTCGGCGATGAATAGGGAGGTGCATAGCAAAGTTCGAGTGCCTGCAAATCGTCAATCGTCAACCCACCATAGATTGCTGTCACAATGACATCGATTCGTTTGTCAACGCCTTTGCCACCAATACATTGTGCCCCTAAAATCTTACGGGTTTGTGGATCGTAATGGACTTTTAACGTGATTTCGGAATGATCAGGATAATAACCCGCATTCGAATTGCCGGTATGCGTCACTGTAGCAAAAGCTAAATTTTTATCTTGAATCGCTTTTTCGTTTAACCCTGTCATTGCAGCAGTTAATGAGAAAACTTTCAAGACGGAAGTTCCGAGCAAACCTTTTTTCGCTACCTTGTTGCCCGTAAGGTGACTCGCTGCGATAAATGCTTGACGATGCGCAGGAGAAGCAAGTGGAACTCTTTTGGGATATCCCGTTACCATATCAAAATTCTCTGAAGCATCTCCAATGGCGTAAATCGATGGATCATTTGTTTGCATAAATTCATTTGTTTCAATACCATCAGTTTCACCAATTGTTAAGCCCGCTTTCATAGCCAGTCTAGTATTCGGTCTCAAACCAACACTCATAATAATGAAATCTGCTTGTATGTCAATGCCATTTGACAGGTGGATGGTTTTGCCTTCAGTTTTTTTGATCTCTGTTCCAGTAATTAATTTAACATCTTGAAGTGCCAGTTCTTTCTCGATCATTAATGAAATATCGGTATCCAAAATAGACATAATGGTTGGGGATCTATGCACTAAAGAAACGTCCAAGCCAATGTTTTTAAGGTTTTCTGCCATTTCTAGCCCGATAAAGCCACCACCTGAAACGACGCAATTTTTGGGTTGTGCAGTTTTGATGAACTGGTCAATTTTTTGCATGTCTTCAAAATTTCGTAAGGTAAAGACTTTCGATGTATCTAGACCTTCGATTTTAGGAACAATTGCAGAACCACCTGGAGCTAAGATTAAGGCATCGTATGACTCTTCAAATTGTTCGCCACTTTCCAGATTGTGCACAAGCACTTTTTTGGCTGCTCGATCGATTGCGATTACTTCGTGTCTCATGTGAACATCGATATCTCGTTTTTTCTTAAATCGTTTGGGATCGGTCATAATGATTGACTCTTCATCTTCGATGACACCGCCTATAACATACGGCGTTCCACATGCTGCATAAGACATCGTCGAATCACGATCAAAAACAATAATCTGCACGTCTGGATCATAGAAGCGCAGTTGACCTGCGGCAGTAGCGCCTCCGCCAACTGCGCCTACAATAACTATTTTGTTCATCGTCAATCAGCTCCTAGTCAATTGTATTGAAGAAAAATACTGCCAGTGTACCAGGACCCGTATGTGCAGCAATGACCGAACCAATCATATGGACTTCAACGGATTTCGGGTGGAAGTTGCTTTCAATCTCCTGTTTTAGTAAAGCCGCAAACTCTGCGTCGTCACCGTGGCTAATGGCAATTGTCTGTTGATCTAATTGAGTTCCGCGTTCTCTCATTAGGTCAATCATCCGTTTGATCACTTTTTTACGTCCTCGAAGTTTTTCAATCGGTACAAGTTTGCCATCTTCTACGTGAAGCAATGGCTTAATATTTAATAACCCGCCAACAAAAGCGCTACCTTTGGAAATGCGGCCGCCTTTAGCCATATAATCTAAGTCTTCTACAGTAAACAGACTTTCTAAATGATCAATCATCAAACGAGTTTTCTTAATAATAGTTTCGAGAGGCTGTCCAGCGGAGCGCAATTTTGCGGCTTCTTTTACTAACAGTCCGTAGCCAAGCGAAGCGGCTTTTGAATCTAGTATTGTTAGCTTCAAATCCGGGTATTCTTCACGTACCTGATCTGCCACCATTACGGCTGTATTATAAGTACCTGATAGCTCAGAAGAAAAGGCAATATAATAGCCCTCGTCTTTGTCTTTTGCCAGCTGTTCAAAAGCTGACCACATTTCTTCAGGTGAAACTTGGGATGTTTTAGGTTGATCACCACCACGAATTGCATCAAACACTTTAATGGATTGAATGCCTCGAATGTCTTCGAAATCCTGATCTCCAATATGAACACGAAGCGGCAATAAAACAACGTTTTCATTTTCGAAAAAGTCTTTTGGCAGATCAGATGCGCTGTCAGCAAATAGTCTCATAGTCAATCCCCCTTTTGTAGTTACAGCTTCAACCGCTCTATTAACAACTCAGCAATGCCATCATCGTTATTAGTTAACGTGATTTCATTGGCAATCGTTTTTAACGGTTCAATGGCATTGCCCATGGCAACACCGACTCCTGCAAAATCAATCATTTCAAGATCATTGTCTTCGTCACCAAAAGCAATAATGTTTTCTCGTGCAATGCCCATTGATTTGGAAACACGATCTAGTCCAACGGCTTTACTCATCCCACTTTTCACAATTTCAATCACGTGCCACGGAGCTCCCCAACGGCGATGATCGATTACTTCTGCATGTACAGAAGATAAATGGTCATGGATTTCCTGTACGCGTTCATATGGAGCATGAATCAAAATAGACGTCGGATCTGTTTTTAAGTAATTGCGTAAATCTCCAGTTGTGATTGTAGGATCACCAAAGCGAAAAATATCCATAAGTTTTTCGTCATGATGGTGGACATACACATCGTCTAAGACCTCTGCCACAATATTATGGAAATCAAAGTTATGCATAGACTCTACCACTTCATGGACAACGTTCAATCCGATTGGTGTATGATGTGTTCCCCAATGATTGTTTGTAGGATGGTGGACAAATGCACCGTTAAAATTGACGATGGGGGTTGTTAGTCCTAGCTCTTTATAAAAAGTTTCGCTTGAACGATAAGGTCGACCCGTAGCAATCATTACCTCATGTCCTGCTTCCATTGCTTTATTTAACGTTCGTTTTGTTTTCGGGGAAATAACTTTCTGATCGGTCAATAATGTGCCGTCTAAATCTAGAACAATTAAATGTTGTTTCATAAAAATAGCCGTCTCCTTTCTATCTATTCCTAGTGTAGCGATAGTACAAGCGATTCGTCAAAAATTTCAGAGGAGGAAAAGACTTTTCGCTAGAGAGAATCGGCGTTTGCTGGGAATCGAGAAGATTGGTACGATTAGAGGTGAAGGAAGTGATTTTAGTTGAGAGTTCAACGACAAATTTGGGGGCACATACCGTTGCTTCATATAACACCAGATCAATGCGAAAAAGTCGCATTGCCAACGGTTGTCTTTTTTCATGGCCATACGAGTGCAAAAGAACATAACTTGCATTACGCTTACCAATTGGCTGAAAAAGGACTTCGTGTAATTTTGCCGGATGCGCATCTTCACGGTGAACGAAGTGAAGGATTGGATAATGTTCAGATCAGCCTGCGATTTTGGGAAATTGTTCTGACGTCTATAGAAGAATTAGCCTTTTTACACAAAGAACTGCACAAGCAAGACTTAGTAGTTGGAGAACCAGGAGTAGGTGGCACTTCTATGGGTGGGATTACCACTCTAGGAGCAATGACAGTTTATCCGTGGATTTCAGTAGCTGCAGTAATGATGGGTGCAGGGAATTATGTAGAATTAGCGCAAGCACAAATGGCCCAATATGAATCAAGAGGATTCAAGCTGCCAGTTAGTGAAGAAGAGCGTGAACGAATGCTTTCGACTTTAGCGATTTTTGACAGTGTTCAACATCAAGCGAAGTTTAATGGCCGTCCCATTTATTTTTGGCACGGCGAACAAGATATGACGGTACCTTTTGAACCAACTTATCGCTTGTATAAAGAACTTAAGAAGCATTACGAAGCGGTACCAGAAAAAATAACCTTTACTCGGGAAAGAGAAGCGGGACATGCAGTAAGCCGAAAAGGGATGCTTGAAGCGACAGAATGGCTCGCGAAGTATTTATCTAACTAAGCATGTCGATTCCATTTTCATATGAAGTTTGTTAAGATAGTTTTAATAGTAAGGGAGGGATTTAGATGGATCAAGATATGAAAGATAGTATGATGGGTGCGTTAGAAACAGTAATCGATCCTGAACTAGGAGTCGATATTGTTAATCTTGGGCTTATCTATGATGTGATGTTGACAGAAGATGGTTTTGCCGTAGTGACGATGACGTTAACGTCTATGGGTTGTCCAATGGGACCACAGATCGTGCAAATGGTTAAAACTGCTTTGTATGAACTACCTGAAGTAGAAGAAGTCGATGTAAAAATCGTCTGGCAGCCAGTATGGGGCAAAGAACATATGTCACGCTATGCAAAAATGGCACTTGGCGTTCGATAAATAGTACGTAAAAAACCCTCATTGGATTTATTCCAGTGAGGGTTTTTTGTTTGATACGAGTACTAAAAAAAGGTCGAAATAATTGCTTAACAGTGAATAATTAGCTATAATTTAATTAGTCAAAGATAGTCAAACTTTTAAAGGAGTGGATAAAATGGTTCAATCCCAGAATAACGAAGAACAAAAATCTCCATTGGAGCAGTTTGGCCGGAATATGGTTGAACAAGCGCAATCAGGAAAAATGGATCCTGTTATCGGTAGAGATCAGGAAATCCGTAATGTAATTCGAATTTTATCGCGTAAAACAAAAAATAACCCCGTGTTGATTGGTGAACCAGGTGTTGGTAAAACAGCAATTGTTGAGGGATTAGCTCAACGCATTGTTCGTAACGACGTACCAGAAGGATTAAAAAACCGAACCATTTACGAACTCGACATGAGTGCGTTAATTGCTGGTGCTAAATACCGTGGAGAATTTGAAGAACGATTAAAAGCCGTTTTAAAGCAAGTGAAAGATAGCGAAGGTCAGATTATTTTGTTTATCGACGAAATTCATACGATTGTTGGAGCAGGGAAAACTGAAGGAGCAATGGATGCAGGGAATATGCTGAAGCCCATGCTTGCTAGAGGAGAACTGTATTGCATTGGTGCGACTACGCTAGATGAGTATCGCATGCATATCGAAAAAGATCCGGCTTTAGAACGACGTTTTCAACAAGTACTGGTGCGCGAACCGTCTGTTGAAGATACGGTATCGATTTTGCGTGGCTTAAAAGAACGTTTTGAACTACATCATGCTGTTCGAATTCATGACCGTGCGATTGTCGCAGCGGCTGCTATGTCGGACCGCTACATTACAGAACGCTTTTTGCCTGACAAAGCCATTGATTTAATTGATGAAGCTTGTGCGATGATTCGTACAGAAATCGATTCAATGCCTCAAGAACTTGATGAAGTAACGCGTCGTCTGATGCAGCTAGAAATTGAAGAGCAAGCGTTAATGAAAGAAAAAGACGTAGCAAGCAAAGCACGACTCGACACCTTGCGTAAAGAAATTATTGAACTGCGCGACTCTTCGTCTGGCATGAGAAGTCAATGGACGGAAGAAAAAGAATCATTGAAAAAAATTCAACAAAAACGTGAGCAATTAGACCAATTCCGCAGACAATTAGAAGATGCTGAAAATCGTTATGATTTGAATGCAGCGGCTGTCTTACAGCATGGCAAAATTCCCGAACTCGAAAAAGAATTAGTCGCACTAGAAGCCGCTTTAGAACAAGAGGGTACTGAGCGCTTACTGCGCGAAGAAGTAACGGAAGAAGAAATTGCAGGAATTGTCGCAAGGTGGACTGGAATTCCGGTAACAAAATTAGTAGAAGGTGAACGTGAAAAGTTATTGCGTTTAGGTGAGACGTTAAAAGAGCGCGTAATTGGTCAAGACAAAGCAGTCGAATTGGTTACAGAAGCTGTATGGAGAGCGCGTGCGGGTATTAAAGATGAAAGAAAACCGATTGGCTCTTTTATTTTCCTTGGACCTACAGGCGTAGGGAAAACAGAGTTAGCAAAATCGCTGGCCGCAAATCTATTTGATTCGGAAGATCATTTTATTCGAATCGATATGTCAGAGTATATGGAAAAACACAGTGTGTCACGTTTGGTCGGGGCACCTCCGGGATACATCGGTTACGAAGAAGGTGGCCAACTAACAGAAGCCGTGCGCCGGAATCCGTACTCCGTTGTATTGCTCGATGAAATTGAAAAAGCACACCCGGATGTTGCCAATATCTTACTGCAGATATTAGACGATGGCCGTATCACTGACAGCCAAGGACGATTAGTTAACTTCTCCAACACGGTAGTCATTATGACTTCTAATATTGGTTCTGCCTATATTAACGATGCGAGCAATGAACACGATATTGAAGACATTGTGATGGGAGAATTGCGCAGACATTTTAAACCTGAGCTATTGAACCGTATCGATGATATTGTTATTTTCCACGCACTTAACAACGCTCATTTTTATGGCATAGCGAAGAAAATGATTGCTGAACTAGCCGTTCGTATGAGTAAACAACAAATCAAACTAACCGTAGATGATTCAGTTATTGACTATATCGTTGAAGCAGGAACCGATCCGGTGTTTGGTGCGCGACCATTAAAACGCTTTATCCAGCGTACGATTGAAACAAATATTGCCCGGGAATTAATTGGAGGCGGAATTGTTGCCCATACCGAATTGGAATTAACCATGGACGATAATAAGCAAATTGTTATCAACAAAAAAGAAGCGTAATCCGGAATTCCGGATTACGCTTCTTTTCTTATTAGTGTTTTTCAGGAGTTGGTTCGCTAGGAATAACCGCTACCATAACGAAGATTAAAATTGAAAATACGATCGAAATGTAAACGCCGACCATAAAGTCGAAAGGTACGTTTTGTACTGCACTTACCACGTAGTTGACTAATGAAATCAGTAAGAATGACCAAAAAAATGTTCCAATATATTGCATCTAGTTTCACCTCTACATAGAATATCTAGTTTAATCATAGCATAAGCTCTTCAAGACAGAAAGAAAGATTGTAGAGAATGAATATTTTTTGTCGGAAATATGTCAGTTAGTTGAAATTGAGTATAGTATGGCGTATTATTAACACCAGGTACTAATATATGATGATAATTGAAATGAGGGACATAAGATGAATGCTGGAATAGTCGGTATGGGCAGATGCCTGCCAGAAGAAAGATTGACGAATTTTCAATTAGAGCAGCGCATGGATACGAACGACGAGTGGATCCGCACTATGACAGGCATAGAAGAACGTCGGATTGCAAAAGACGATCAGGACACTTCTGACATGGCGCGTGAAGCGGCAAAAAAAGCGATTGAAGATGCTGGTATTGATCCAGCTGAAATCGGTTTAATCTTAGTGGCGACGGTTACACCTGATCAACCTTTCCCATCGATGGCCTGTGTGATTCAGCAAGAAATAGGAGCTGTTAATGCTGCGGCTATGGATATTTCAGCTGCATGCGCAGGATTTATGTATGGAGTTATTACTGCAAAACAATTCATCGATTCGGATGTTTATAAATATGTATTGGTTGTAGGTGTTGAAAAACTATCGAAAATTACTAACTGGGAAGATCGCAACACGGCTGTTCTTTTCGGAGATGGAGCTGGAGCTGCAGTTATTGGGAAAGTTTCTGAAGGGCGAGGTATTTTATCTTTTGAACTCGGTGCTGATGGTTCTGGAGGCAAACACCTCTATCAGGACGAGTATTTAGTAATGAATGGCCGCGAAGTCTTTAAATTTGCTGTGCGCCAAATGGGCGAATCTGCAATAAATGTCATCAAAAAAGCAGGTTTGGAAAAAGAAGATGTCGATTTTTTGATTCCTCATCAGGCGAACATTCGTATTATGGAAGCATCTAGAGAACGATTAGGCTTGCCAGTTGAAAAAATGTCAAAAACAATTCAAAAATATGGTAACACTTCAGCAGCTTCAATCCCAATTTCTCTTGTCGAAGACTTAGAAGAAGGCCGTGTTAAAGACGATGATGTTATCGTGATGGTTGGATTCGGTGGCGGCTTGACTTGGGGCGCTATTGCTATGAAGTGGGGCAAATAATTAGGTATGCGAAAGGAAGAAGATAGAATGGAAAATCGCCGTGTAGTTATTACGGGAATTGGTGCTGTAACACCGTTAGGTAACAATATTGAAACTACTTGGGAAGCTGTTAAAAGTGGTAAATCTGGAGTCGGTCCCTTAACACGATTAGATGCAGATTTGTATTCAGCGAAAGTGGCTGCAGAAGTAAATGACTTTTCGATAGAAGATTATATTGAAAAGAAAGATGCTCGGAAAATGGACCGTTTTACGCATTATGCGCTAGCTGCTTCGATCATGGCAATGAAAGATGCCAAGCTTGAACTAGATGACAAAACAGCTTTGCGGACAGGTGTGTGGATTGGTTCGGGTATTGGCGGTATGGAGACAATCGAAAGTCAAATGAATGTACTAAATACGCGAGGCGTTCGTCGCATTAGTCCGTTCTTAATTCCGATGATTATTCCGGATATGGCTTCTGGCCAAGTATCAATTTACTTTGGTGCTAAAGCAATCAACTCTTGTTCAGTAACAGCTTGTGCTTCAGGCACTAATTCGATTGGTGATGCGTTTAAAGTTATTCAACGTAACGATGCAGATGTGATGATTTCAGGTGGAGCAGAAGCGCCTATCACGCAATTATCTGTAGCTGGATTTACAGCAAATACAGCTTTGACAACAAACACAGATGCCGCTACAGCATCTCGTCCATTTGATAAAAACCGCGATGGCTTTGTCATTGGAGAAGGCGCAGGTATCGTTATTCTTGAAGAATATGAACATGCGATAGCACGAGGTGCTACGATTTATGCGGAAGTCGTTGGCTATGGTTCTACAGGAGATGCTTATCACATTACTGCTCCTGCTGAAGGTGGCGAAGGTGCAGCTCGTGCAATGGCACAAGCTTTGGCAGATGCAGGCGTTGAAACTACGGATATTGGATACATTAATGCACATGGTACCAGTACGGCTTATAACGATCTGTATGAAACAATGGCTGTCAAAACAGTCTTTGGCGAACATGCTTATAAATTAGGAATGAGCTCAACTAAATCCATGACAGGTCATTTGCTTGGAGCTGCCGGTGGAGTCGAAGCGATTTTCACAGCACTGGCATTACAAGAAGGCATTATGCCTCCAACGACAAATTACGAAACACCCGACGAACAATGCGATTTAGACTATGTTCCAAACACTGCACGTAAAGCAGAATTTGAATACGCGATGAGCAATTCACTTGGATTTGGTGGACATAACGCTTCGTTAGTATTCAAGAAAGTGTAACAAGACAAAAATGGCAATCTACGGGAGATCCTGTAGATTGCCATTTTTATGCTTATAAAAAGTAAAAGAAAAGAAAAAAACCCATAATTTTATAAAAAATGAAAAAAACTATCGACACCTTAAATTATTGTGCTATTCTAAATATAGTGAATAAAAGATGTGAACTCAATCATTACTAGAAAGACAAACGTCAATTTGAAGGCATTTTTTATCTGTTTAAGTCTGAATATTTAAACTATTAGGATATAAAGAATGTGAGACGTTAAAAGAAGTGGTAGAACGCTTTATTTTGAGGAGGATAAATGTGAATGAAGTTTTGCTTGAAATCAAAAATCTAAAAACGTCCTTTAGAATTAAAGATAATTATTATGCTGCAGTTGATGATGTTTCCTTGAATGTTAAAAAAAATGAAGTGTTGGCAATTGTGGGGGAATCTGGCTCCGGAAAAAGTGCATTTGCGTTCTCCATTATGGGTCTTCATACAAGAGCCCAAATAGAAGGCCAAATCAATTATAAAGGAAATAACTTAGTAACGGCAAATCCGGCTCAAATGAAAAAGTTGCGAGGCAGCGAAATGGGGATGATTTTTCAAGATGCGCTGTCTGCGCTAAATCCACTTATGGTAGTGGGCGCTCAGATTGATGAAGCGATATTCCTTCACAATCCGAAAAACTCAAAGAGTTTGAGAAAAAAACAAGTGATCAATCTATTAAACCAGGTCGGCATTCCGCGACCAGAAAAAACATATCATCAGTATCCACACGAATTGTCAGGTGGTATGCGTCAACGTATTGTGATCGCCATGGCCATCTCCAATCAGCCTGAGTTGCTGATTGCCGATGAACCGACAACTGCGCTGGACGTAACCATTCAATCTCAAATTTTGGATTTGATTAAAGAACTAAAAGAGACCATTCATGCTGGCATTATTCTGATCACGCATGATTTAGGTGTAGTCGCTGAAATGGCCGACAGAGTCGCTGTTATGTATGCCGGACAAATCGTAGAAATCGCTGATATCTATACCTTAATGGAAAACCCGAAGCATCCGTACACACGGTCATTATTAAATTCGATTCCAACATTATCAGAAGTGAAATCAGATCTTCATGTTATTCAAGGTGTGGTTCCTTCCTTACAAAAGTTACCGAGAACTGGCTGTCGCTTTGCTTCTCGTATCCCATGGATTGATGATTCTTCTCATGAGGCTTCACCTGAACTCCATGAGATAAGCACAGGCCACTTTGTGCGCTGTACGTGCTACAAGGATTTCTACTTTCCAGAAAAAGTCGAGGAGGAACACAATTATGTCGCTAATTGAAGTTGAAAATTTAAAAGTTCACTTTCCTGTTCGTGGCGGTGTCTTTCAAACGGTACAAGATCATGTCCGTGCAGTAGATGGCGTATCGTTCTCGATTGAACAAGGTCAAACTTATGGACTTGTTGGAGAATCGGGGTCTGGAAAGACAACGACCGGTCGTGCCATTATCGGATTAAATGACATTACTTCAGGAAAAGTTCTGTTTGAAGGTAGAGACTTGGCAACAGTTAGCAAAAAAGAGTACATTGATGTGCGAAAAGATATTCAAATGATTTTTCAGGATCCTTTCTCATCGCTCAATCCCAAAAAAAGAGTCGCAGATATAGTAGCTGAACCACTCCGCAACTATGAAAAATTATCTGCAAAAGAAGAACGGATGCGTGTGCAAGAACTGATGGAATTAGTAGGACTTAGTCCAGAGGCTATTTACAAGTATCCTCACGAATTTTCTGGGGGGCAACGTCAACGAATCGGTATTGCCCGGGCAATTGCCTTAAATCCCAAATTGATTATTGCTGATGAACCTGTTTCTGCATTAGATGTATCGGTCCAAGCTCAAGTATTAAACTTTATGCGTGAAATCCAAAAAGAACTAAATTTAACGTATTTATTTATTAGTCATGATTTAGGAATCATTCGCCATATGTGTGACCATATTGGCATTATGTATAAAGGGAGATATGTTGAGAATGGCACAGCAGAAGAAATTTTTACCAATCCACAGCATATTTATACGAAGCGTTTAATAGCAGCTATTCCAGATAGTAATCCACGCAATCGAGATATGCATTATGAAAATCGTAAGTTGGTAAAAGCTGAATATGACCGGCTGGAAAAAGACTTTTTTGATGAAGAAGGTTTGCCCTACTCGTTAAAATCAATTTCAGCTACCCACCAAGTAGCGTTAGCTGAGAGAGGTTGAATGGTATGTGGAAATTAATTGTTCGCAGAACACTGATCACTATCCCGCAAATAATTGTATTAAGTTTATTGGTCTTTATTTTAGCTCAAGCCATGCCAGGAGATGCATTAACAGGATTGATCGACCCAAGTATTGATCCCGCTACTATCGAGGCAATGCGTGAACGTCTCGGGTTAAACAATCCTTGGTATGTGCAGTACATCGACTGGATTAAAGGAGTCTTACAAGGTGATTTTGGTCAATCATTCCGCTTTAAAATGCCAGTATCTGAATTAATTGGCGGGCGAATGATTAATACGTTGTGGTTGTCTTTAGCAACATTGATTTTAACGTATTTGATCGCTATTCCTCTTGGAATCATTAGTGGTCGTTTTAATGACACGTGGTTGGACCGTGCGATTACAGGTTATACGTACATTGGCTTTGCAGCACCCTTATTCATTTTCGCATTAGTGATGTTGTTCATTTTTGGTTTCCAACTTGGTTGGTTCCCGACAAGCGGCAGTGTCGCACCTGGTACAGAACCAGGAACCTTTGCCTATTTCATCAGTAAAGTAAATCATTTATTATTACCGGCATTATCGATGGCTTTAATTACTACCGTATCCACCGTTCAGTACTTACGAAGTGAGATTATTGATACGAAACAAAAAGATTTTATCGTAACAGCTCGCGCTAAAGGGGCATCTGAATCACGGGTTTATAACCGCCATGTACTTCGTAACTCGTTGCTTCCAATTGCAGCATTCTTTGGATACGAAATCACAGGATTGATTGGGGGAACCATATTCATCGAAAACATTTTTGGCTATCCAGGAATGGGTGAGTTATTCCTATCTTCTATTAGTTTGCGTGATTATAGCGTCATGACAGCCCTTGTTCTGTTATTCGGACTTGCCGCAATTATTGGTGCGTTATTATCAGATATCATCTTAAGTTTAGTAGATCCACGTATCCGGATTAAATAATAAATGATAATTTTGAGGTGTAACTATGAGACTTGATAAAGACGTTGGAACACAAATTCCAGATTTGGATCTCGGTAAAAGCCCATCTGGATTTAGTATATTGCTAAGAGAATTAATACGAGATAAAGTAGCTTTTGTTTCTTTATTGTTTTTATTTCTAATTGTTGCTGGCGTATTCGGGACATCCATTATTTTGGATCAAGCTGAAATCATTAAAGTGGACTTGTTTGCTCTTTATGAAGCGCCATCTGAGATGTATTGGCTCGGCACCGATTACGGCGGACGAGATATTTTTGGTCAATTGATTATTGGGACGCGTAACTCTCTGGCTATTGGAATCATCGTTACGTTACTGACAGGAATTATCGGCATATTGGTCGGACTGATCTCCGGATACTACGGAGGCACTGTTGATAATGTTTTCATGCGTTTTGTCGACTTTTTCATGGTTTTGCCAACGCTTATGATTGTCATCGCTTTTGTTACGGCTGTCCCTGGTTATAGCATTGTATCGTTTTCATTAATCATGACGGCTTTCTTATGGATGGGAATCGCCCGTCTAATTCGGTCTAAAGCATTACAAGAAAAAGAGTTGGATTACGTAAAAGCCTCTAAAACATTAGGGACGTCCGATTTTAAAATTATGTTTTTCCAAGTGTTACCAAACCTAAGTTCGATCATCATCGTGACGATGACATTAAACTTAGCGGCAAATATCGGAATTGAATCTGGATTGTCCTTTTTAGGATTCGGTTTTCCAGAGTCAACTCCAAGTCTGGGGACGTTGATTAGTTACGCACGAAATCCTCAGACGCTGGAGCTGAGATGGTGGATTTGGTTACCTGCATCAATTCTAATTTTAGTATTGATGCTTAGTATAAATAATGTTGGGCAAGCGTTAAAACGCGCTACCGATGCCCGGCAGCGAAGAGGGTAACAAATTAGGGGGAGAAGGGGGAGAAATTGAACTGCGGCTAGAACAATTCAGTATACAGCAATTATTTCATTTAAAACTAGAGGGGGAAATAAAGAATGGGGAAGAATAACAGGTCTAAGTTTTTACTCTTTTTAATCATATCTTTTGTCCTGATTTTGGCAGCTTGTAACGGTGACGATAAAGCGAAAGACGGCGACGACAAAGGCGCTGAAGACGGAGATAAAAAGAAAGACGGCATGTATTCAATAGAAGATTTTAGCAATGTTAAAACCAATGAAGGCGAAGCCATTGATGGTGGAACGATTACATTTGGTTTAGTATCCGATACGGTATTTGAAGGAACGTTAAACTGGAACTTCTACTCTGGTGCACCAGATGCAGAAATTTTAAACTGGTTTGATGAAGGCTTGTTAACGTGGGATGAAAACTACGTGTATACAAATGATGGAGCTGCGACATATGAAATTTCAGAAGATGAACGCACATTTACATTCAAAATCGGCGATAATGTCAACTGGCACGACGGCGAGCCTGTAACTGCTGAAGACTGGCAGTTTGCGCACGAAGTAATCGGTAACAAAGATTACGACGGTCCTCGCTACAACTCTGATTTCACGAACATTGAAGGAATGGAAGAGTATAACAGCGGAAAAGCTGATACGATTTCAGGCATTGAAGTAGTTGATGAGAAGACATTGAAAATTACGTACATCGAATCAACACCTTCTCTATTAACAGGAAGCATTTGGTCATATCCACTAGCGAAGCACATTTTTGGCGACATGGCAGTAGCAGATATTTCATCTTCACCAGAAGTTCGTCAAAACCCAATTGGTTTTGGACCGTTTAAAGTAGACAGCATCGTACCTGGTGAGTCTGTAACGCTTACTAAAAACGAAGACTACTGGCGCGGAGCACCAAAACTTGATGGTGTGACAATCAAAGTAATTAGCAGTTCAACAGTTGTTCAAGAATTGGAAACGGGTGGCGTTGACTTGATCAGTGATTTCCCAGTAGATCAATTCCCGGACAATGCTGAAATGTCTAACGTTGAATACTTAGGTACGATTGATCGTGCTTATACGTATATTGGCTTTAAACTTGGAACATGGGATGCAGAGAAAAACGTAGTAGCGCCTAACCCAGATGCGAAAATGGGCGATGTCGAACTTCGTCAAGCAATGTGGCATGCGGTAGACAACACGGCAGTTGGCGAGCGTTTCTATAATGGATTACGTTGGAATGCAACAACATTGATTCCACCGTCGCATCCTGAATTCCATGACGATAAAAACGAAGGAAGAGCGTATGATCCTGAAGCCGCAATGAAGCTTTTGGATGATGCAGGATATGTTGATACGGATGATGATGGATTCCGTGAAGATCCGGAAGGCAAACCACTTGAAATCAACTTTATTTCGATGACTGGTGGAGACACTGCTGAGCCATTAGCTCAATACTATGTACAATCATGGGAAAAAGTTGGATTAAAGGTAAACTTGGAAATGCTTGAGTTTAATACATTCTACGACCGTGTTGGTAACGGCGGAGAAGACGATCCAGAAGTAGATGTCTACCAAGCAGCTTGGGGAGTTGGAATTGACGTAGATCCTTCAGGTCTTTACGGAGCTGAAGCTCTATACAATTTTGCTCGCTGGGAAAACGAAGACAACGAGCGTCTTTTAAAAGAAGGCCGTTCACCAGAAGCATTCGATTTAACATACCGTCAAGACGTATACAAAGAGTGGCAGCAGTTGATGGTTGATGAAGTGCCGGTATTCCCGACTCTATATCGCGCATTACTTAGCCCGGTTAACAATCGCGTATTGAATTATGCAATCGGTGATGGAACTGGCATTTACTTGTCTGATCTTGCTGTGAGTGAAGAAAAAGCAATTACAGCAGAATAATAACCAAATAAAAAAAGAGCTGCGATTTTGCAGCTCTTTTTTTATTTTCTTTTACGTCCAAGACCCATAGCATTTTCCATCTTCGTTAAGGTTTTAGTAGCTAGGAAATTAGCTTTTTGGGCACCTGCGTCAAGAATGGTATCTAATTCGTCAGAATCAAGAAGTACGGCATAACGTTCCTGAATAGGAGCTAAATGTTTGATAACAGCTTGTGCAACAGAAGATTTAAAATCTCCGTAACCCGCACCTTCGTACTTTGTCACCAAATCATCGATACTTTCGCCAGTTAACGCAGCTTCGATTGTTAAAAGGTTGGCAACACCCGGCTTGTTGATTGGGTCGTAGCGAACAATTCCTTCTGAATCAGTGACAGCGCTCTTAATTTTCTTTTCAATTGTTTTCAAGTCATCAAGCAAAGTGATCATTGCTTTTTTGTTGGGATCAGATTTACTCATTTTCTTTGTAGGGTCTTGCAAGGACATAATACGTGCGCCATTTTTAGGAGTACGTATATCAGGCATAGTAAAGACATTATTGTACTTCCGGTTAAATCTCTCTGCTAAATCACGCGTCAATTCAATATGCTGTTTTTGATCATCGCCAACAGGTACAATATCAGTTTGATACAAAAGAATATCGGCTGCCATCAATGGCGGATACGTTAACAATCCTGCCAAAACAGAAGTATTTTTCGCCGATTTGTCTTTATATTGTGTCATGCGTTCTAGTTCTCCGATGGTTGAAACACACTGTAACATCCATCCAGCTTGTGCATGCGCTGGAACTTCCGATTGAATAAACAAAGTTACTTTTTCGGGATCAATTCCAACGGCTAGATAAAGTGCCGCCAACGCCTTAATATTTTTACGTAACGCTAGTCGATCTTGAGGCATTGTAATGGCGTGTTGATCAACAATACAAAAAATACAATCATATTCATCTTGCAGCTCAGTAAACTGTTTAAACGCACCTATGTAATTTCCGAGTGTTACCGTACCAGTAGGCTGAACGCCTGAAAAAATTTTCTTCTTGGTCATTATTATTCCTCCTCAAAGTAAAAAACACAACACACATCCCTTAAAAAAGGGACGAATGATGTGTTTTCCGCGGTACCACCCTAGTTGCCGTCACCGGCCACTCTTCTTCATAACGTGAAGAACACGGAATCAGCTACTACCTATTCACCGATTCAGCTCAAAAGTCCATTCGATGCAGCACTCCATCTGTTTTCACCAACCACAGACTCTCTTATAGAAGGAACTGCATTTACTCTTCTTTTTCATGGCTCATTTTATATCCTATTATTATAATACATAACCAATTTAGGAAGCAATACTAAAGGCTATAAATTACTAGGCAAACCATCATGATCAGCAAGGTGATCGTGCCAGTAAGGAGCAGATACGAACTGGAAAAAGCAATCACTTCAGAAGGCGGCCGCATCTCATCATCTTTAAGAGTCGATTTTAGCTTGAAAGCCTTTCTCATACTTATAGTGAATATATCAAACACACCTGTTCGAACGACAAAAACCCAAGAACCCAAAAACAATAAAATGCCGCCGTAAACAAATGAATTATTAATATACGACAACAACGTGACATGATCAGTCCTAAAAAAAGCAGTAATTAAAATCAATACTTGAATAATTACGATAGAAAAAAACAATTTTTTCAAAATTGGCACCTCGATTCTTACCAATTGTAGAAGAAATTCTAAAAAAAATCAAAATATTTTTTGTTTATCGTAGACTGCGTAAACGCTTACAAATCCAACATTCCCAAGGTTTCTTGTAATGTCAATGTAACGCAATTGTTACAAGAGTGTAAAAATTAGCAAAAAAGTTCTGTACAAGAAAAAATATGTATGTATAATTAAGAGTGTACCAAGTTTTCAGAAAATTCGAGGGGGTCAATTTAGTGAAAAACAGTAAGATTTTTTGGCTACTAAGCCTAGTTTTAGTTCTAAGTGCTTTTCTAGCAGCGTGTGGTGGCGGCGATGAAAAAGAAACTGGAACTGACAAACCAGATGACAAAGAGACAGCTGGGGAATTAGACTCAGAGCAAGTATTGAACTTAATGGAAAGCGCAGAAATTCCAACAATGGATCTTTCATTAGCTGAAGATGCAGTTGCGTTTAACATTTTCAACAATGTTAACGAAGGTCTTTTCCGTTTAAATCAAGAAAGCGTAGCTGAACCAGCACTTGCGGATGGCGAGCCTGAAGTCAGCGAAGATGGACTAACTTATACATTTAAATTGCGTGACTCAAACTGGTCAGATGGAACACCTGTTACTGCTAAAGATTTTGTCTACTCTTGGCAACGTTCAATTGACCCTGCTACTGGATCTCCATACGGAGCATACATGATGGGCGGATCAATTTTAAATGCTACTGATATTGCTGAAGGAAAAATGGAACCAACTGAACTTGGAGTTACTGCTGTAGACGACAACACGCTTGAAGTAAAGCTTGAACGTCCAGTACCTTACTTTATGTCATTAATGTCTTTCCCAACTTTCTATCCACAGAACGAAGCTTTCGTAACTGAAAAAGGTGACGCTTACGCTTCTAACTCTGATAACTTGATCTTCAACGGACCATTCACATTGACTGATTGGGACGGAACTGGTTTAACTTGGAAAATGCAGAAAAACCCTGAATATTGGGATGCTGAAACAGTTAAACTTGAAACAATCAACTGGGACGTAGTAAAAGAACCTGCTACTTCAGTTAACCTTTACAACTCTGGTGAAAAAGATCGTGCTGCGTTGAGCGGTGAATTTGCAATGCAATACGCAAATGACGAAAACTTAGTAACTGATTTGGAACCAACTGTTTTCTACTTCAAACTGAACCAAGAACGTAAGGGCGAGAAAAATGCTCTTGCAAACGTAAATATCCGTAAAGCAATCGCGTCAGGCTTTAACAAGCAAGATCTAGTTGACGTAGTATTGGCTAACGGTTCACTACCAGCAACATTCTTAGTGCCAACTGAGTTTGCTTTTGATGAAAACAAAGCGGACTTCCGTGAAGTTAATGGCGACCTAATTGAATTCGATGCTGAAGAAGCTGCAAAACTTTGGGCTACTGGTCTTGAAGAATTAGGAGTGGAAGAAGTGACACTTGAAATCTTGGGTGGCGACACTGAAACTGCTAAAAACATGGACGCTTATTTGAAAAACCAACTTGAAACAAATCTTGAAGGGTTGACAATCAACCTTAAAGCAGTACCTTTTGGAGTTCGTTTAGAACTTGATGAAGCTCAGGACTATGACATTCAAACAGCTGGATGGGGACCAGATTATCAGGATCCTATGACATTCATCGACTTGTTCGTTACTGGATCTCCTCAAAACAAAATGGCTTACTCGAACCCTGAGTATGATGCTTTAGTTGAATCAGCTAAAGGCGAACTAGCAACAGACCCAGCTGCGCGTTGGGAAGCAATGGCTAAAGCTGAAAAAATTCTTCTAGAAGATGATGCAGCTATCGCGCCACTTTATCAACGCGGAGCAATGGCTCTACAACAACCGTACGTAAATGACATTATTAAACACCCATTCGGTGGAGATTTCTCTTACAAATGGGCATACATTTCGGGCAAATAATAACTTAATCCCGCTACTGTGAAAACAAAATAGAAAGAGAGTATATCGTATTTTGGCTCGGTATACTCTCTTTTCTAATGCTAAGTAATTGACGGAAAATTACCACTTTTCTGCTAAATCATGAATGCTGCAAATTCATTGTTTTTTGATGGATTTGTCAAATAGAATTATTTTTGGAGGTGCACCATGGCGAAGTATATTGGCAAGCGTTTAATTTATATGTTTCTCACATTAGCATTAATTGCTACATTCACTTTTTTCTTAATTAAGATTTTACCAGGCTCCCCTGTTGCTTCCGCAGATAAATTATCTCCAGAACAAAGGGCAGTTGTAGAGGCTAGATATGGTTTGGATAAACCACTCCCGGTTCAGTATTTTGACTATATGTTTGGTCTCGTACAAGGAGATCTAGGAATTTCTATCAACCAGTTTAAAGGAGCAGAAGTGACAGATGTCATTTTAAGTCGAATGGGTCCTTCCGCTCAAATTGGTTTCCAAGGCATGCTGCTCGGCACCGTTTTAGGAATTCTTTTGGGAATGGTTGCCGCTTTAAGACAAAACACTTGGGTTGATTACACCAGCACATTCATAGCGATTGTCGGAATATCGATTCCTTCCTTCGTTTTTGCTTCACTCTTGCAATATTGGTTCGGATTAAAATGGGGACTGTTCCCGGTGGCTTTGTGGAAAGATGGCTTTATGTCCAGCGTACTGCCTTCTGTCGCGTTAGCGATGTTCCCACTTGCTACGGCAGCACGTTTTATCCGGACAGAAATGATTGAAGTTCTTGGATCGGATTATATTACGTTAGCAAAAGCTAAAGGCGCAAGCGGATCAGAAATTGCATTTAAACATGCGTTTCGTAATGCGTTGATTCCATTGATTACGGTTTTAGGACCGATGGCTGTAGCTATTCTAACGGGGTCACTTGTTGTTGAACAAATTTTCGCAATTCCAGGTATCGGGGAGCAATTTGTTAAATCGATTATTGTCAGCGATTTCTCCATCATTATGGGAACTACTATTTTCTTCTCAGTATTCCTGATTGTGGTGATCCTATTGGTAGACATTTTGTATGGTGTCATTGATCCTCGTATCCGTCTTTCAGGAGGTAAAAATTAATGACTCAGAAAATTGATAAAATCCCAGAACTGCCGCAAGGTTCGTTTGAGCGGATTACATTAGATTCGAAGCAAGCTGAACGCATTACAAAACCAAGCGTTAGTTTTTGGCAAGATGCTTGGTACCGTATTCGGAAAAACAAAGGTGCTTTGTTCAGTCTAATTCTCTTTGGTTTGATTGCAATCATGGCCTTTTTAGGACCAGTGATTAGTCCTTATGAGCCTAATGCGCAAACGATTACTCATGCAAACTTACCACCGAAAATTCCGGGTATAGAAAAATTAGGGATTTTAGACGGTGTTGGAACTTTGGGTGGCCAAAAAGTCGATCTGTATGAAATGAAAAATGTCGAAGTCAATTATTGGTTTGGTACAGATGGACTTGGCCGCGATATGTTTTCTCGTGTGTGGAAAGGGACTCAAGTGTCCTTGTTCATTGCTTTTGTAGCAGCAGCAATTGATATGTTAATTGGTGTAATCTACGGGGGTGTTTCAGGATACTTCGGCGGGCGTGTGGATGACTTCATGCAGCGGATTGTCGAAATCCTGACAGGTATTCCAAACTTAGTTGTTGTTATCTTGTTTATCTTAATTATGGACCCCGGAATACTGGCCATTATTATCGCCTTAACCATAACCGGATGGACCGGAATGTCCCGGGTCGTCCGTGGGCAAGTTCTTAAATATAAGAGCCAGGAATTTGTTTTGGCTGCCCGTACTTTAGGTGCCAGCGATAGTCGCATTATATGGAAACATTTAATGCCAAACGTTTTGGGCGTAATTATTATCAATACAATGTTCACCATTCCAAGTGCTATTTTCTTTGAAGCTTTCTTAAGCTTTATCGGTCTAGGTCTTCAAGCACCAGATGCTTCGCTTGGTACATTAATCAATGATGGTTACGCGTTAATCCAATTTGCGCCGCATATTTTAGCATTCCCGGCCATCTTGCTGAGTTTGATTATGATTGCGTTTAACTTGATCGGTGATGGACTTCGTGATGCCCTCGATCCGAAGATGAAAGATTAAGGAGGAAAGTTTATAATGGAGAAAATTTTACAAGTAAAAGACCTTGAACTTTCCTTTAATACCCAAGGTGGGGAAGTTAAAGCGATACGTGGGGTCAACTTTGATTTATATAAAGGTGAAACTTTAGCAATCGTTGGAGAGTCGGGTTCAGGAAAATCTGTTACGACAAAATCCATTATGCGTTTGCTACCAGAACAATCAGCAGAATTTAAAAATGGTGAAATTTTGTTCGGAGGTCAAGATTTAACGAAATTGAGTGATCGCGAGATGCAGAAAATCCGTGGAAAAGAAATATCGATGATTTTCCAGGATCCAATGACTTCTTTAAATCCGACAATGCCAATTGGCCGTCAGTTAACAGAGCCTCTGTTAAAACATCAGAAAATTAGTAAGACAGAAGCAAAAAAAGTTGCGATCGACTTGTTGCGTTTGGTCGGCATGCCAAAACCTGAACTGCGGATGAAACAATATCCTCACCAATTCTCAGGTGGACAGCGCCAGCGGATCGTGATCGCCATTTCATTAGCTTGTAACCCGAAAATTTTGATCGCAGATGAGCCCACAACTGCACTGGATGTGACAATTCAAGCGCAAATATTAGAGTTAATGAAAGACTTACAAAAGAAAATTGATACTTCGATTATTTTCATTACACACGATCTTGGTGTCGTAGCCAACGTAGCCGATCGCGTAGCCGTTATGTACGGAGGGAAAATTGTTGAAATCGGCACAGTGGATGAAATTTTCTATAACCCGCAGCATCCATATACATGGGGCTTGTTGAGTTCAATGCCTTCACTCGATACAGAAGATGCAAAGCTGTATGCGATTCCAGGGACGCCTCCTGATTTGTTGGATCCACCAAAAGGAGATGCTTTTGCTCTTCGGAGCGAATATGCACTAAAAATCGATATGGAGCAAAATCCGCCATTCTTCAAAGTCAGTGATACGCACTCTGCTGCAACTTGGTTGTTGCATCCAGATGCGCCTCAGGTAGAACCACCTTTGACCGTTATTGAACGCATGAAGAAATTCCCGGGAAGCAGATATTATGAAGGGGGCGCGGTATAATGGCTGAAAAGTTACTCGAAATTAAAAACCTAAAACAGTATTTCAATATCGGTAAAGCAAACGAAGTCCGCGCAGTAGATGACATTAGCTTTGATATTTACAAAGGCGAAACTTTAGGACTTGTTGGAGAGTCAGGCTGTGGAAAATCCACGACTGGACGTTCGATCATCCGTTTATATGATGCAACAGATGGTGATGTTTTCTACGAAGGTGAAAATGTTCATGGGAAAAAATCAAAGCAAGATTTAAAGAAATTTAACCGCAAAATGCAAATGATTTTCCAAGATCCTTATGCTTCGTTAAACCAGCGCATGAAAGTTATGGATATTATTGCTGAAGGCATCGATATTCATGGCTTAGCAAAAAATGCAACAGAACGTAAAAAAATGGTTTATGACTTGCTGGAAACAGTAGGTTTGAACAAAGAACACGCGAACCGATATCCGCATGAATTCTCAGGTGGACAGCGTCAGCGTCTTGGAATTGCCCGTGCTTTAGCGGTAGATCCTGATTTTATCATTGCCGATGAGCCTATTTCTGCACTAGACGTTTCAATTCAAGCACAGGTTGTAAACCTACTGAAAGAACTTCAAATTGAAAAAGGACTAACATTCTTATTTATCGCGCATGATTTATCAATGGTTAAATACATTTCAGATCGTATCGGTGTTATGTATTTTGGTAAATTAGTAGAGTTAGCTCCTGCTGAAGAGTTATACAAGAACCCGTTGCATCCATACACGCAATCCTTGTTATCAGCGATTCCGTTGCCAGATCCAAACTATGAACGCAACCGGGTACGTAAATCATATGATCCTGCTGTACACGAATACACAAAAGCTGATGATGTTCGGATGAGAGAAATCAGTCCTGGCCATTTTGTTCAATGTTCAGAGCGCGAACTTGAGTCTATAAAAGCAGCTGCAGTGAAGTAAAAAAAGCGATGTCCCTATGGGCATCGCTTTTTATTACTCTTTTGTTCATATATAACAACTCTATTCACTATTCTCGTAATTTCCTAATTTTATAAGTCAAATAAATGATAGAATGGAAGAACGATGGATAAAGAAAAGCTTTAACGAGCAGACCGTTCTTTATTAGTACTCATCGTTAGTCGCCTTAATGCAATAATGGAAAAAGGAGTGCAGCAAATGATGAAAACGTGGAAGTGGATGACCGTTTGTGCAGTGAGCATTAGTTTAGTAAGTATAGGAAATGTATATGCAGATGAAGAAGGTAAAACGCCTGATTTTACACAGCGTGCCTATGAAACAGCTGAACTTGACTCTCAGGTATTGACATCATCCAAACTATTCAAATTTGATTCTGGACTAGAGTTTATTTACCCGGATGCTGTACGAGGAATTTTTGTAACGGCCCATTCGGCTGGAGGAGAACGCTTTGATTCGCTAATTAATCTTGTGGATAAAACAGAATTAAACGCTATGGTTATTGATATAAAAGAAGACTTAGGCCACTTAACGTACATACCTGAAGAAGGTTCAGATTTGGCGAAACTGGATATGGGACAAGCTCTAATAAAAGATCCGCGAGCAATGCTAGAAAAATTAGAAAAAAAAGAGATCTATCCGATCGCCCGCGTCGTTGTATTTAAAGATACCGTCCTAGCTGAACAAAGGCCGGAGCTAACATTTATGGACGGAGATCAAGTATGGAAAAATAACCGCGGAGAATCGTTTGTGAATCCATTTCTAAAAGAAGTATGGGATCATAATGTTCAAATTGCCATCGAAGCAGCAAAGCTTGGATTCAAAGAAATCCAATTCGACTATGTCCGCTTCCCAGAAGGTTTTGAGAACCGAGCGAATGACTTAACTTATTCACTCGGTGATTACGAAGATTCTGCTGCTGACCCTATACAAAGAAGAGTCGAGGCCGTGACGGACTTTGTGGCTTACGCTAAAGAACAATTACAACCTTATGGAGTAGAAGTATCGGTCGACATTTTCGGCTATGCAGCTACTTTACCAGAAGCGCCAGGTATCGGTCAGAATTTTTCGAAGATCTCTGAAAATGTCGATGTGATTTCATCCATGATTTACCCGAGTCACTGGACCTCTTATTTTGGAATCGCAAAACCGGACTTAGAACCTTATCAACTAGTGACGGAATACGCGAAAGTAGAAAACCAAGTACTAGCAAGCTTAGACAGTGCACCTGTTTCAAGACCTTGGCTTCAAGACTTTACAGCGAGTTACTTAGGCGCTGGTAATTATAAGCGATACGGAAAAGTAGAAGTAGAGGCTCAGATCAAAGCACTCAATGATCAAGGAATAGAAGAGTTTCTGTTGTGGAACGCTGGAAATTCGTATTCCGAGGGAGTAGATTATACGCCGTAAAAATATATTCAAGAAATCACTCATTAAATTATCTAGCTTAAAATGAAACCTTTTTCAGACTGAAACGTAATATATAAGTATGAAAGACATTTTCAAAAAGAAATGGTAAATGAGAATAAAATATTTTGATTTGGGAGTTTACGACAAAAAGAAACAGGGTAAATTTAAGATATAACTTACAAAGTATAAAGAAAATATAGTCAAAATGTGACGAAATGCTTCTTTTTTAATTTATTTATTGAGATAGGCTATTAAAATAGCTCCAATCGTTGTATAATGAATGTAGAGCCTCTAAACTATAATGATTCTAAATTGGAAAAAGAAATACACTAAAATTTTCATGAATCCGAAAGGAAGTGCTCCACTATGATGGTTACACTATTTACTTCTCCGAGCTGCACATCTTGCAGAAAAGCAAAAGCATGGCTTGAGGAACATGACATTCCATATACAGAACGCAATATTTTCTCTGAGCCACTAACTATTAGTGAAATTAAAGAAATTTTACGTATGACTGAAGACGGTACGGATGAAATCATCTCTACTCGTTCTAAAATATTCCAAAAATTAAATGTAGATGTTGAGAGTTTACCGCTTCAGCGTTTGTATGAGTTAATTCAGGAACATCCTGGTTTGTTGCGTCGTCCGATTATTATGGATGAAAAACGCCTTCAAGTAGGATACAATGAAGATGAAATTCGTCGATTCCTACCACGTAAAGTCAGAGCTTATCAGTTGCTTGAAGCTCAGCGTATGGTGAACTAATAATAAATGCATTAGCTGCCCGGTCTTTATGGTATTTCATAAGAGATCTTCGGGCAGCTTTTCTTTATCCTAAATTAGTTGCATAAATCAGTTAAGTAGATTAAACTCTATGTACTTGCAACTGCCAGTAGAGATAGGCATAAACTTTTTCTTTATCTGCAATAGAAGTTATACTTATTAAAAGTAATACAGCACGGCTCTGAGGAATGTTCTCTTAGTCCAAACCGTAAAGGAGAGGTGTAAAATGGAAATAGAACGCATAAACGACAACACAGTTAAATTTTACATTTCCTATCTCGACGTTGAAGAGCGAGGGTTTAGCCGTGACGAAATCTGGTTTAACAGAGATAAAAGTGAAGAGCTTTTTTGGGAAATGATGGATGAAGTCAACGAAGAGGCCGATTTCGTAATGGAAGGTCCACTGTGGATCCAAGTCCAGGCTATGGACAAAGGTCTTGAAGTGACTGTGACACGCGCTCAATTAACTAAAGATGGGCAAAAACTCGACTTGCCTGATGATATAGAGGAACGTCGAAAAATGTTTGCAAGCGAAGATGCAGCTGCTCCAGAATTTGATGAATTCGAGCCAGTTTTTGAAGAACCTGATGTTAAGAAACTTGAATATACATTTGTCTTCTCAGAAGTGGAAGAATTGCTACCGATTGCAAGGCGCTTAATGTACGTGCCGATTGCATCAGCTATCTACCATTTTGATAATAAGTATTATCTTTATACAAATTTCGATGAAATTCTTCATTCACAAGAAGACATCAAAAATAATGTCAGTATCATTGCAGAGTATTTGCGTACTTCACCTGTCACAATTCACCGTCTTGAAGAATACGGTAAACCTATTTTTACAGAGGATGCACTTTCAAATGTGCTTCACTATTTCGGCTAAGATCTCCTGAGAAGGAGATCTTTTTTTGTTGCCAAACTCCTGTTAATTTCATAAACTGAATAAAAGGAGAGTGATTACTATATTAGTGGCCAAAACCAAGCGCCAGGAATTATTTTATTTAACCGGCAAGCATACCCGACAAGAATTACAGGAAATTCGTTTGCAAGAACAGTTTTATTGCCCCTCCTGTCAAGCCTCGCTGCTGTTGAAAATTGGACAAATTAATATTCCTCATTTTGCACACAAAACTCTTTCAGACTGCGACCATTCCAGCGAACCCGAATCCTCTTTACATCTTCATGGTAAACTTCTGCTTTATCACTTCTTCCAACAGTTAAAATTCAACGTTGAACTAGAACAATACTTACCCCCGATTCGCCAGCGTGCGGATCTTTTAGTCGATAGCCATTATGCTATTGAATTCCAATGTAGTTCAATACCTGTCTCGCAGCTTGTGCAGCGCTCTAAAGGTTACCTAACAATCGGTATTCAGCCTATCTGGATTAAAGGCTTAAAAGAGCCTTGCCAAGAAGAAATTGGACTGCTTCGGATAAAATCAGACGAACTTGCAATGCGACAAAGTGCAGGTCAGGTTTCTTTTATTCTTTTATTTTATCCACCGAATAACCAATTTTATTATCAGTCCAATTTGTTTTATGTGAGTCCAAACCGGTGGGTAGGGAAAACTAAGTCACTTCAAGCGACTAAACAGATTTTTCCTTTCGCATTGCCGAAGCCGTTATCAAAAGAGGAATTCAAAGTGGTCATGGAAGTTTTTTACCAGGTGAAAAAGAAATATATCCGCAATCAGTTATATGCCGAAAATCGGATCAAAAATGTATTTTGTCGGCTGTGCTATGAATTACGAGTAGATGTGATGAATGTTCCAAAATTAGTTGGAATTCCTTTACTGGGTGCAGACTGCATAAAGCAGCCTGCTATACTGTGGCAATTACAAGTTGTAGTGGCTTACGATAAAGGCATTTCAATAGCGGCGTTGGTAGCTTCAGGGAAATTGACTTTAATCAATCCTGCACTAACACAACAAGCCGTGCTAATCATGGAAGATTATTTGTCTCTATATGTAGCTTTTAAAGACAAAAAACTGGAGAATGCCAATCTTTTGGATATCGTCTATGATATCTATTGCAAAAACTTGAGAAAGTTGAGAAAATAAGGTGTAATTCGATTCCCGAAAGAATGGAATAGAGGAGGAAATAGAATGGTTGAAAAAGTACTGACAAGAGATGAAGTTCCAACAGAATTGACATGGCGATTGGAAGATATATTTGCGAGTGATGAGCTTTGGGAAAAAGAGTTTGAAGAGGTTACCGCTCTTAGCGATAAAGCAGAATCGTATCAAGGAAAGCTACAACAAAGTGCAGAATCTCTTTATGAGGTGTTGGTTTATAAAGATGAGTTGACGGAGCGCTTGAGACGTCTTTATACTTACTCGCACATGCGTTACGATCAAGATACGACCAATTCAAAATACCAAGCACTAGACAGTCGAATCAAATCGTTATTTGCAAAAGTATCAGCAGGTTTGTCATTTTTAACACCTGAAATTTTAGCTCTAGACGAATCAACTTTAAATGAATATGTCGCAAACCATGAAGGATTGAGTTTATACAAGCAAGCACTTAAAGAATTAAATTCGATGCGTCCTCATGTGTTGCCGGCTGAACAAGAATCTTTAATGGCTCAAATGTCAGAAGTCGCCCAAGCGTCTTCCGAAACATTTGGCAGCTTGAACAATGCAGACCTTGAATTTCCAGAGATAGAAGATGAATCTGGCCAACAAGTTCAAATTACACACGGCAATTATATTCGGTTCTTAGAAAGCAGCGACCGCCGCGTACGTGAAGATGCTTTTAAAGCGGTCTACGCGACGTACGGCAAGTTCCGGAACACCTTTGCATCTACCTTATCAGGTAACATCAAACGCGATAATGTAAATGCGCGAATCCGTAAATTCGATTCAGCTCGCCAAGCGGCTTTAGCTGACGACCATATTCCAGAAGCGGTTTACGATAACTTGGTTGAAACGGTCAATGACAATCTTCACTTATTGCATCGCTATTCTGCTTTGCGTAAAGAAGTACTAGGACTCGACAAAGTTCATATGTGGGATCTGCATACACCACTCGTTCCAGAAGTGAAGATGGAAATGCCGTACGATAAAGCAACAGGCGTTATGCTGAGAGGGCTGGAAGCTTTAGGGGATGAGTATGTAGGAATTGTCAAAGAAGGCATCGATAACCGCTGGGTAGACGTGAAAGAAAACAAAGGCAAGCGCAGCGGAGCTTATTCATCAGGAGCATATGGAACCAATCCGTATATTTTGATGAACTGGCAAGATAATGTGAATAATTTGTTTACGCTGGCGCATGAATTTGGCCACAGTGTCCATAGTTATTATTCACGCAAAAATCAGCCTTATGTTTACGGGGATTATTCGATTTTTGTCGCAGAAGTGGCTTCTACAACAAACGAGGCTTTATTGAATGAATACATGGTCGAGGCAACGGATGATGACCAGGAACGTATTTACTTATTGAACAATTGGCTTGATGGCTTCCGTGGCACTGTATTCCGTCAAACGATGTTTGCCGAGTTTGAACATATGATCCACAAAATGGACCAAGACGGTGAAGCATTGACTGCAGATCGCTTAACAGAAGTTTATTACGAGCTAAATCAAAAATATTATGGACCTGACGTCGCAGCTGATGAAGAAATTGGGTTGGAGTGGGCACGCATTCCACACTTTTACTATAATTATTATGTCTTCCAATACGCCACTGGATTTAGTGCAGCTACAGCATTGAGCAAAGGCATTCTAGAAGAAGGGCAACCTGCAGTGGACCGCTATATCAATGAATTTCTCAAGGCGGGAAGCTCAGATTACCCAATAGAAGTACTAAAAAAAGCCGGTGTTGACATGACCCAATCAAAAGCTGTTAAAGAAGCTTGCATGGTATTTGAAGAAAAATTAAACGAACTCGAAAAATTATTGCTGAATAAATAAAGCTTTAAAAAGAGGCAGCCCTCATGAGGTTGCTTCTTTTTAATATTATTTAAGAATAACAAACGAGTAGATTAGAGATTTCATTGTGACTACAAATATGACAAGTTTGTGAAATCGCTTGTGAAATATTGATTTAACTATTATTCCATGATAAGATAATCTTGTGAAATAAATCACATACAAACATACACCCCTTTGTTTGAGCGTGAACATTTCTCCCATCCCCTTTGTGTAATATAGAAAGACGCCTTCCGGACGTGGAAGGCGTCTTTTACGTTTAATAGAAGGATGAATTTTTTTATTTTATCCTAAAATTTGGTGATACTGTCCGATTCAAATGAAATACTGTCCAAATTGGCCAAATACTGTCCAATTCAGCTCGAATACTGTCCAACTTACATAAATACTGTCGAAACGCATAATAAACGCTAAAAAAAATAACCTGTCTCCCAAAGTTGGGAGGCAGGTTATTTAACTTTCCATAACGTTTCTTTCGGCATGCAAATGCGTTCTAGTTTTTGTTGAAGTACTTGTTTTTTTAACTCACATTCTGCTGTTTGTTCAGAAATGTTGTATATAGAAGCAATTTCTCTAGTTGCCATCGTCGAATATTTAGTGAAAAGATCATCTAAAGAAGGTGGAGTTTGTCGATTTAAACTTTCTTCTCCCATCATCTCTTGTAAAATGGTTTGATAAACATCATATGAATAAAGTCCAGATACTTTTACACCTTCATCTTCAATGCATTCATTGAAAAACACGATGCTTGGCACTTCGTTAATTTCCATTTCACGAGTAATCTTTAAATCGCATTGAAACGCTTTTGCGGTATGCACCGAATGAAAATCCAATTTAAATTCTTCTTGGTCTAGCTCGGCTTCTTCTGCAATCTCTAACAAAACGCTGTAAGAAGAAACGTCTTTTGACTGAAGAAAAAGGTGTTCTTGCAATTTGTGGAGAAATCGATTTCCTGAGCGTTTTCCTTGAAGCTCTGCCGCTTTGATCGCAACGGAAGGTAACACGGGATGAGTCAAGTTGTCGGTCTCGATATTTGCTGAAAGTATTGTTTTATTTAAGTTGAGTAATTGTGTACTTAGCACAATACGCATGGAAAAATAATGGCCATATTCAATTTGTAATTTTCGAATGACTCCTTGCATCTCCCAGCATTCTGGGTTGAGCGGATCCACAAAAACATACAGCTCCATTGGTTTAAAAGAACTCACAGGTTCATGAATTTCTTCGACCAAATCTAAGTTACTCACTCCAACTCCTCCTCACTATCAGACTCATTGACCATATGATGTGCCGTTAAAACAAGTCTGTTGTATAAGGTTTCACGGAACATTCCATTTAGCCCCACTTCATCCATCGCTTCGCTCATGCACTCTAACCAAGCTTGAGCTCTAGCAGGTGTGATAGCAAATGGGTTATGTCTAGCTTTTAATCTTGGATGTCCATGTTCTTCTGAATAAAGATTCGGTCCACCTAAATATTGGGTTAAAAATTGTTTTTGTTTACGGGCGGTTTCTGAAAGGTCATTTGGGAAAATAGGCTGCAGCTTTGGATGTGCCGCTACGCGAGCATAAAATGCGTCGACTAGCTGTGATAATGTTTCCGCACCAATCTCTTCATACGGAATAATCGGTTTTCCAGTCATCATCGTGTCTCCTTTGCTTTAGCTGTCATTTCATTCTACCAACGGATCCCGAATATCTCAAACAAAGCGACTGCAGAGCTGCCAGGATTTGGGGATTGAAACTAGTAATCAGTAGAACGTGCTGCAGCAGATTTCATAAAACGCGCAATTTTCTTATCTGCTGGACGTTGTTGAATGCCTTGTTGCTGCAAGAAATTCAAAAAGTTTTCCTGACCAGTTGCAGCATCGGAAACTTCGTATTCCAATTCGAAATCTTCTTGTCCATTGTATTCGGAATGGTCAAGTACCAATAAGCCTTGCAAGTATTCAAATTCCACACGATGGGTCGTTAATGTGCCGATGGATGTTAACTTTTCTGTCAGCACCTCAAGTTTTAACAATGCTTCGGCTACTTCTGTAGCTTCGAAAGACTGTGATTCAAGCATGCGACGTGCTTGTTCATTAGTCAATTGATCGGTAATTTCGTAATGTCCAACTGGGGCTGGAATTTTTAAGGTACATTCAAAGTGATTGTTTTTATCGCGTATGCGCAATGCGCTAAGTTGCTGTTTTAATTGGAAATCAGCGGTATCAAAATAATGATTGTGTTGGGTAATGGGGCCACTATGAAAATCGGAATAATCTTTCAGTAAACGGGTATATTCTTCTTTTGTTAGCATGTTTTTAAATTCAATTTCAAGTTCTTTTGTCATGAAAAACACCTCTCTAGTAACTTCATTATCGGATAGTTGCATGCAAACTGCAACGAATGGCAGAGCTGTGTTAAAATATCATTATCAACAAGCTAGAAAGGAAGGTTCGATTTGCATAAATTAGTGGCAGTAAACAGGACCGAAATAACTGAAAAAAACATTGAGTTTATTATCGAAGAAATGGAACCGGCCGAAGCGCTTGAAGCATCCGGTCAAATGTTGACAGATTCTGATCATCAGGCGTTTGTCTATTTGTTGGACACAGGTACTGATTATATATATGTCCAATTTAAACTACATACATGGCCAGCGTTAACGCAAGCGTTACAACTGAAAAAAGTTCCGCTTCTGACGTGGGGTAAGCAAATTATGCCATTAGCAAATTTTCACGAAGAACTGTGGATGCTGGTGGAAAACATAGAAGGCAACGACAATTACGGGGCAGATTTCCGTACCGCTGTCGAGCAAGCATTTCATGAGGCACTTGCTTCACGAGCTTAAAAGAAGTAAGGGGGTCCGGTGATGGGGCAATGGAATCGATTTTTAGCACCATATAAACAAGCAGTAGACGAATTAAAAATTAAATTTAAAGGAATGCGGAGCCAATTTGAAAATGACAACACCAATTCGCCAATCGAATTTGTAACGGGACGTGTCAAACCGTTAGCAAGTATTTACGATAAGACTTTAGAAAAAGGGATTGCGTTTGAACCCTCTGAAAAGCTTGCGCATCAATTGCAGGATATCGCGGGTATTCGAATGATGTGTCAGTTTGTAGGGGATATTGAAACCGTAGTAGCTTTACTAAAACAACGTAAAGACTTGCGAATTGTAGAGGAAAAAGACTATATCTCAAACGAAAAGCAGAGCGGCTATCGATCGTACCACGTAATTGTAGAATACCCTGTTCAAACGATTAACGGCGAGGAACTGATTTTAGCAGAGATCCAAATCCGTACGCTGGCTATGAATTTTTGGGCTTCAATCGAGCATTCCTTGAATTATAAGTACAAAGGCGTTTTTCCAGAAGAAATAAAAAATCGGCTTCAACGAGCAGCAGAAGCCGCGTTCCAACTAGACGAGGAGATGTCCCAGATTCGGGATGAAATTCAAGAAGCCCAAGCTTATTTCACCGAGTTTAAGGAATCTCCCGGTACACATTTCCTGAGTGATAGAGAAGGAGGTCGAGCAGAACGATGAAATTTCATATCATATCGAGAACAGACAAATTATCCAATGACTTGATGAGGACCGCAAAAGACTATTTAGAGGATTTTGGCATGGAATGGAACGAGGAATCGCCAGACGTTGTTTTGTCTATCGGCGGAGATGGGACGTTGCTTCACGCTTTTCACAAATACAGCGAAAAGTTGTCAGAAGTCGCTTTTGTCGGAATACACACCGGTCATCTTGGCTTTTATGCCGATTGGAAACCGATTGAAATTGAAAAGCTTGTTTTGTCTATCGCGAAAAAAGAATATGAAGTAATCGAATATCCTTTACTCGAAGTCAGCATTCATTATCAGAACTTAGACGACCCCGCTGTTTATTTGGCTTTGAACGAGTCAACGGTAAAATCTCCTGATGTGACATTGGTAATGGATGTCTTTTTGAATGAAAGTCATTTCGAACGTTTTAGAGGAGATGGGTTGTGCATGTCGACCCCTTCAGGCAGTACAGCTTACAACAAAGCATTAGGCGGTGCCATCATCCATCCATCGCTGCAAGCAATGCAATTGACGGAGATGGCATCGATCAATAACCGTGTCTTCCGAACAGTCGGTTCCCCACTGGTGCTGCCTGGGCATCATAAATGTGCATTGCGCCCTGTTAAGGCCCCTGATTTTATGGTTACCGTCGATCACTTACAACTGCTCCATAAAGACGTTAAATCAATCGAGTATAAAGTGGCCAAGGAAAAAGTGCGCTTTGCGAGATTCCGTGCATTTCCATTTTGGCAACGTGTTCACGACTCGTTTATCGACAGTGAGCTTTCAGATTGAATGCTATGAAACCTTTTCAATTGACGTATACCGCTGAAAATCCGGGATTGCTCCGAGACGCGCTAGGAGGATGGGGCATCTCCAAACGGACACTAGCTTCTGTTAAATACGGAGGTGGTCAAATTCTGGTGAATGGTGCAGAAGTAACGGTCAGGCATGCCTTAGAAAAAGGGGATGCTGTGACCGTTATTTTTCCGAATGAAGAACATGGCAAAGGCTTAAGTGCAGAAGACGGACCACTGGAAATTGTCTACGAAGATGAAGCGTTACTAATTGTGGAAAAGCCGCCTATGCAAAATACGATCCCGTCCCGTGAGCATCCTTTTGGCAGTTTAGCCAATATTGTTGCAAAGCATTTTAATGACCATGGGATTCCGTCTACTTTGCATATCGCAACTCGACTCGACCGTGACACTTCCGGACTTGTTTGCATCGCAAAAAATCGCCATATTCATCATATGATTTCATTGCAACAACAGGAAAAAAAGATGAAGCGGCGATATGAGGCGCTAGTTCATGGACATTTAGAAAAAGAAAAATTTACGATAACAGCTCCGATTGGTCGAAAAAACGCCAGCATTATCGAGCGAGAAGTTCGGGAAGACGGTCAATTTGCGGAAACTGAAGTTTGTTTGCTTCAAAAGATAGCAGGCTATTCGCATGTTTCTTTGCAATTAAATACGGGAAGAACCCATCAAATACGCGTTCATTTAGCGCATATTGGTCATCCCTTAGTTGGAGATGATTTGTATGGTGGCAAGAGAAATCTCATAAAGCGCCAAGCACTGCATTGCACAGAGTTGGAGTTGATCCATCCAGTTACAGACGAAAGGCTGTTCTTCCATTCGTCATTAAATGGGGACATGCAGTCGTTGATTTAAGTGTAACGATAAAAGCGGTCTGGTTGATAAGGCTGTTCGGAAGAGACGGATACGATTTCTTTTTCAGGAAAACGGAAGGCGGTTAACGAACCCCCAAAAACACAGCCTGTATCAATATTGACGGTGTTGTTGATAAAATAAGGTTCTCTCGTCGGCGTATGACCATAAACGACCCATTTAGGACCTTTATAGAATTTGGCCCAGTCGCGGCGAACAGGACGACCATCAGCGTGAAACTTTCCCGTAATATCGCCGTATAGTACAAAGACCGCGATGCCTCTACTCAGCGGCTTTCCAACCATTTCAGCCTTTAGTCCAGCGTGAGCAACGATTAAATCATGATCAAGTTGTTGGTAATGAGGCAACTGTTCATAAAACTCAAGATAGCGTTTGCGAAATTGCTGTTGTTCTTGTGGAGACAGCATTTTCCATTCGGCCACAGTCATTTCTAAGCCGTGAGCAAGCTGGACATCATGTCCTTTGAAAAAGCGGAAAAGTTTATTGCAATGATTGCCAGGGGAATAGTAAAGAATGCCCTCGTCCTGTAAGGCGAATAATAAACGTAGAACTTCAAGTGATTCAGGACCGCGGTCCGTGGCATCTCCAACAAAAGCGAGTTGCCTGTTTTCAGGATGAATAAAGACATCTCGCTGTTTTTCGTACCCTAATCGGTCAATGAGCTTTAGTAGCTCCTGATAGCAGCCATGAATGTCACCAATTACATCAAATTTCATCGAACACACCTCTTTTTAAAAATTTACTATACATATGAGTGGTACAGCGTATAGACTACTATAGCAAGCATAGAAGATCTTCGGAAGGAGGGAGTATACATGATGGAAGAAAAAGTAGTACGCGATGAAGAATTAAACGAAGCATTGTTCACTGAATTACTTATACGCGGAGATGTTAAAGAATTCCGTGATGAGTTTTTATCCCACCATCCATACGACCAAGCAAGTTTTTACGAGAAAGCGGATTCGGGGACAAGGCAATTGCTGTATCAGTATCTCTCTCCTAAAGAGATGGCGGATTTGTTTGAAGCGATTGAATTAGATGATGATGATTACGAAGATCTATTTCTCGAGATGGATGCTCGTTATGCTTCTGATTTGTTGTCCTATATGTACACAGATGACGCGGTAGATATCTTAAACGAATTAAATAAAGAGCAGGTCGCCACTTATTTAACAATCATGGATAAAGAATCGGCGCAGCAAATTAAAGATCTACTGCATTATGAAGAGTATACGGCAGGTTCCATTATGACGACTGAATTTGTAGCTGTACCGAAAAATTCGACAGTACGTTCTGCGATGAACATTCTTCGTAATGCAGCACCTAATGCTGAAACCATCTATTATGTATTTGTCGTTGATGATGATAAGAAGCTGTCAGGCATTGTCACGTTAAGGGATTTGATTCTTGCAGAAGAAGATACCCTGATTAGTGCCATTATGAACGAACGAGTGGTCAGTGTTTCGGTTAGCGAAGACCAAGAAGAAGTAGCGCGAATGATTAAGGATTATGACTTCCTGGCATTGCCGGTAGTCGATTTTCAACAGCATTTGCTAGGCATTATTACCGTCGACGATATTATTGATGTATTAGAAGAAGAAGCTTCAGACGATTATTCGAAACTCGCAGCTGTATCAGATATGGACACGTTTGACAAAAGTTCGTTGACTGCCGCTAAAAAACGGTTGCCTTGGCTGATTTTGTTAACATTTTTAGGTATGTTGACGGCCAATTTGATGGGCATGTTTGAAGCAACGCTGGATCAAGTAGCGTTATTAGCTGTTTTTATCCCACTTATTGCGGGTATGGCTGGTAACAGTGGCACACAAGCACTAGCTGTAGCAGTTCGAGGAATTGCGACAGGGGACATTGAAGAAGAAAGTAAAATGAAATTATTACTCCGTGAAGCGGGTACGGGACTCATTACGGGCATTGTGTGCGGAGTCGTCGTTGTCGGCTTGGTTTACTTCTGGAAAGGTGAATTGTTAATCGGCATGCTCGTCGGAACTGCTGTTATGAGTTCTATTTTTGTCGCCACGTTAGCCGGTTCCTTTATCCCGTTATTAATTCATCGGATGAAGATTGATCCAGCTGTAGCATCAGGTCCTTTTATCACAACGTTAAACGATATTATTTCGATTTTAATATATTTAGGCTTAGCTACCACTTTTTTGAGCCGCCTCTAGAAAAGTGCAAATTGCACTTTTCTTTTTTGTGATGTATTATTAGTACCAGGTAATAATAATCGATGCAGGAGGAATGGACATGTCAATATCATTACAAGGAAAGACTTTTGTCATTATGGGAGTAGCCAACAAGCGGAGCATTGCTTGGGGGATTGCACGTTCGTTAGATCAATCTGGAGCCAATCTAATTTTTACTTATGCAGGTGAACGTTTTGAAAAATCAGTACGGGATTTAGTCGCAACGTTGGATGGGAACCATGAATTGATTTTGCCATGCGATGTGACCAATGATGAAGCTGTTGCGACTTGTTTCACGACAATTAAAGAACAAGTTGGCACAATTCACGGATTGGCGCATTGTATCGCTTTTGCAAAAGGCGAAGAATTAGCAGGCGATTTTTCAGATACATCGCGAGATGGCTTCTTGTTAGCACATAATATTAGCGCGTACTCGTTAACAAATATCGCGAAAAATGCAAAACCATTGATGGCTGAAGGCGGTAGTATCGTTGCACTAACTTATATCGGTGGCGAACGTGTAATGCCTAACTATAACGTCATGGGTGTTGCGAAAGCTTCTCTTGAAATGTCCGTGCGTTATTTAGCAGCAGACCTTGGCAAACACAATATTCGTGTCAACGCGATTTCTTCAGGTCCAATTCGTACGCTTTCTTCAAAAGGTGTCAGTGATTTCAACTCGATTTTACACGAAATTGAAGAAAAAGCGCCATTACGTCGTAATACGACACCTGAAGAAGTGGGCGATACAGCGGCATTCCTTTTCAGTGATATGTCACGCGGAATTACAGGAGAAACTATTCATGTAGACAGCGGGTTCCATATTTTATAAGCAGCAAAAAAACAGATCAGCCGATTTACCGGTTGATCTGTTTTTATTATTCTTAGTTTAATGATTTTTCCATCGTTTTATGGGGAATATCTGCGTCCATAAATTCGTCTGATGTAATTTCATAGCCAAGCTTTTCATAAAAGGCAAGCGCGTGAGTTTGTGCATTCAATTTGAGTCTGAAAATGCCATTTGTCTGAGCATAATCTTCCATTTCGTTCATCATCATGACGCCAATGTGCTGACCGCGGTACTCGGAAAGCACGCATACGCGTTCAACTTTGCCAAGACCGGTTTCAACTTCACGGATACGCCCAGCAGCAATTGGCTGTTCAAGTTGATACGCGATAAAGTGAATGGCGCCATCGTCATGTTCATCCATTTCGATATGAAGAGGAACCTTTTGTTCTTCTACAAAAACTTTTCTGCGAATATCAAAAGCTTGTTCTTTTTCCATTTGGTTTTCAGCCATTTTAACTTTCAACACTTATTGATCATCTCCAGTTAAACGGAATGTCTCATAAACCGTCCACGATCCATCTTCTAATTGATAAAGCAGATGCACCCGGTCAATGATTTCTTCGTGATCAATGCCGGCCATTTTTAACTGACCGTAGACATCAGCATGTTCTGTATCAGACAATTTTTGCCCGATTGTGATATGCGGTATGAAAGAGTGTTTGGACGTGCCACCAAAGAAATCAGAATTTAAATCCTCATGTAGCCCTTTGATTTCAGCAGTCGGTTCTACTTTGAAATACAAAGTAGTGTTAACCGGGGAAAATGTGCTAACACGCGTAGCATGCAATTTAAATGGTTTATGGCGACTTGCAATATTCCGCATTTCTGCTGCCATTTCCTTAATCTGTGATGCATCCACCTCAAATGGATCTTTTAATGTCATGTGAGGAGTGATTAACTCATAATGCGGATCATATCTTTTCCGGTACGAATTGGCAATATCCTGTAATTTTTTTGAAGGAAAAGCTGCGACTCCATATTTCATCCTAATGACCTCCTTGTCTGTAATAACCATCTTATAAGTATGTTGCTCATGCTACTTTGGAGCATCATCAGCCTTTACATGCCGAAGTTCTGAATAAGTGCACGTCTTAAATCGGGCTGCCAATGCTTCCAAGTGTGGTCTCCTTCAAATTCTTCATAAAAGACCGAAAACCCTTTATTTTTCATTAAATTATTTAATTTTCGATTTGGTTCGAGAAAATCAGCAGTTTCTCCTGATCCCAATTTTACGGCTGTTTCTTCTTTTCCAATTACATGATAAACGGTAAACGAGTTTGCTGATTTAAAAGCTTCCACGGCCGTTAATAGGTTTTCGCCAACTTTCGGTGACTGAAGAATTACGCGCCCAAAAATATTTGGGTATTTTAAAGCTGCCATTAGGGACACAGTCGCGGCTAACGAGTCACCAATCAAAGCGCGTCCCATACCCACTTGATAAGTCGGGTACTTAGCATCTAAAAACGGTACCAGTTCGTGTGCTAAAAAGCGCAGGTAAGCGCCATGTTGCTCGCCAGTCGGCTCGTATTTTTTATTGCGATCAGCTACGCTTTTATACGGAACACCGACCACAATAATATTTTCTATTTCTCGATTTTCCAATAATTCATCCACAACTCGCGGAATTCTCCCCAGCTGAAAATAATCTTTGCCGTCAGAAGCAATAACGAGTGTGTATTTATACAAAGGTGAAAAATTGGAAGGGAGATAGACAAGCAGTTGCATATCTTCTTGAAGCTCTTTGCTGTAGATCGATAAATCTTCTACCTTTCCAGTAGTCATGTCTATGCCTCCTTTAGGGTTTTGTAAGAAAATTGTACCACATTGCATAGACAAGGTATAATGGAAAGGAACATGAATAAGTTAAGATGAGAGGGGTTTTGGATATGGATGGCAGAAGATTCCGGGTTCACTCAGATGATGTGACAAAAGCTACTCATGAAGCATTAGAACGTAGAGGCGTTACAAATGAAGACATAGCCAAAATAGTTTTGGATATGCAATTGCCTTTTAACGAAGGACTTAAAATCGAACATTGTATGGAGTCCGTTGAAAGTGTTTTACGTAAACGTGAAATGCAGCATGCCTTACTTGTGGGAATTGAATTAGATGAACTTGCTGAACAAGGTAAACTATCCCGCCCACTTCAACAAATTGTAGGTTCGGATGAAGGTCTTTTTGGCGTTGATGAAATGATTGGACTCGGTGCAGTGTTAACGTATGGCAGTATCGCAGTAACGACATTCGGTCATTTGGACAAAAATAAAACAGGCATTATCCATGAGTTGGATACTAAATACGGTGGACAGGTTCATACTTTTTTGGATGATTTAGTCGCTAGTGTTGCTGCATGCGCATCAGCGCGTATCGCTCACCGCACGCGTGATCTGGAAGAACAAGGTAAGACTTTTGAAGATTTGGCTCCGGAAGACACAGCTCCTGAAACGTATGTAGAAGGTGCAGAGACGTAAACGAGTATTCTAAATGTTCTTTATGTAAGCGGTTGTATTTTTCGAAATGCATTGAATCTAGTAAGAAAGACATGCTATTATGAATAAGAACGTCAAAAATTAGTTTAGAAAAGGGAGGTCACTTTATGTTGAGAAAGAAATTTGGTTTATTCGCTGTAGTTACTCTTGCAGGATCTGTGTTTTTAGCAGGTTGTGGAGATGACAAGGCTACTGAAGGTGGAGGCGGAGAAGAAGCTTCTAAAGATCCAGAATTCCTTAGTATTCTGACAGGTGGAACAACAGGTACGTATTATCCACTTGGTGGCGCAATGGCATCCATTATTGAAACAGAGACAGGTTTAGATACAACTGCCGAAGTTTCACAGGCATCTGCTGCAAACATGACGGCACTGGCTGATGGAGATGCACAAATCGCATTTGTTCAAACAGATACGGCATTTTACGCTGCTGAAGGATCGAATATGTTCGAAGGCGAAGTGATTGATACGGTTTCTGCTATTGGGGCACTTTACCCAGAAACAATTCAATTAGTTACAACTTCAAGTTCAGGTATCGCTTCATTTGACGATTTGGCTGGGAAGAAAATTTCAGTTGGTGCACCTGGCTCTGGGACTTATATTAACGCTGAACAATTATTAGAAATCCATGGCATGACAATGGACGATATTGATGCACAGAATCTTGACTTTGGCGAATCACAAGAAAGCTTGCAGTCAGGTCAAATTGACGCAGCATTCATCACTGCTGGGACACCAACAGGCGCAGTTGAAAGCTTAGGCGCAACTTCTGATGTAGTAATCATTCCTGTAGAAAAGGATAAAGCCGATGAATTGATCGAGAAATATCCTTACTATGCGCACGACGTTGTACCATCTGGTATTTACGGATTGACTGAAGAAGTTCCAACGGTTTCTGTTTTAGCGATGTTAGTCGTGCAGAATGACCTTTCAGAAGATCTTGTTTACAATATCACAAAAGCAATTTACGAAAACACAGATAAAATCCAGCATGCAAAAGCTGAATTGATCAAAGCTGAAACAGGCCTTGACGGAATTGGAATCGATATCCATCCAGGTGCACAAAAATATTTCGATGAAGTAAATTAATTGAATGAGCGATTAACTGACGGTAAAGCGCAAGCTTGCCGTCAGTTATTTGTTTACATAGGGGAGAACAGATTATGCGGTGTAACCGGATACAAAAAATCTTTCTTTTCGTAACCATCCTCCTCATCATCAGCTCCTTAATCGCATTTATCCCTTCCCAGAAGTATTATGTGTTTATCGACAATGAGACTGAAGAAGTAGCGGCTTATGTACCAGTTGTCAGCCCGTACTTCCAACTAATCTATACGCATTCAATTCACTTATCAGAAGTTATTGAAAGCTACAAAGTAGTAAGCGATAATAGAATAATGATGACAGAACTTGAATACGAAGACTTTAACATTGGCATGCCTTCAAATGCAGGAGAAGGAGAGACCTTTGTCGAAAAAGACGGTAAATACTTTATCAAGAATATGACAAAGGAAATTCCGGAGTTTCGGTTATTTGTGGGAGATGTGGATGCCAACTTGTCATTCAAAACTAAAGGACATCAGATGGATTTAAAAAGAACACTTGAAAGAGGACAGTCCTATACGTTTCGCGTAGAGCACTTATCCCTGTTTCAACTAAGAAAAGGAGTGAGAATTGATGAGCGATAAGTTATCTCCAGAAGAACTTCAACAGAAAAAGCTTCCACCAGAAGATGAATCATACATCTCAGAGGAAAAACAAAAGGAAATTCTACAAAAATACGATCCTGAATCCAATACGAGAGATTTAAGTGGAATAATTAAACATGTGGTCTTTTTCGGTTTACTAGCCTTTTCCTTATTCCAATTGTATACCGCTATCTTTGGGCAGTATACTGCTTACATTCAGCGGTCGGTTCACTTAGGGTTTGCACTGTCCTTAATCTTTCTATTATTTCCTGCTAGAAAACGCAAAGGGGCTCGTCACAAAGTTGCCTGGTATGACTACATACTGGCGCTATTATCAGTAGGCGTAGCTGCCTATTGGCCAATTATGTATGATGATTTAGTCTTCCGTCTTGGACGGGTTACCGAATTGGATTTAATTGTCGGGATATTAGCAATCTTGCTGACACTTGAAGCAACACGGCGAGCAGTCGGTATGCCAATTACGGTCATCGCCAGTTTGTTCTTGGCATATTCCTTTTTCGGACCTTATTTCCCAGGGTTTTTACGCCACAGGGGACAGGATTTAGATTCGGTTATCCAACTGATGTTCTATACTACCGATGGAATCTTAGGAACACCCATCAGTGTCTCAGCTACCTTCATTTTTACCTTCTTGTTATTTGGTTCGTTCCTAGTGAAAACGGGGGTCGGGCAGTATTTTAATGACTTGGCTGTATCACTCGCAGGTAATTTAGTTGGTGGCCCCGCGAAGGTAGCAATCTTCTCAAGTGCTTTGCAAGGAACCATTTCCGGAAGTTCAGTGGCCAACGTTGTCACATCAGGTTCTTATACGATTCCGATGATGAAAAAATTGGGTTACAAGAAAGAGTTTGCTGGTGGAGTAGAGGCAGCGGCTTCAACAGGCGGTCAATTAATGCCACCAATTATGGGTGCTGCAGCTTTTCTAATGGTTGAATTTATTGGAGGAGTAACCTACTGGGAAATAGCGAAAGCCGCTGCTATACCGGCTCTTTTGTATTTCACAGGTGTTTGGATCATGACTCATTTCGAAGCCAAACGAATTGGCCTGAAGGGTCTTTCTCCAGAAGAAATGCCAAATCGTAATGAAGTATTAAAAAAGATTTACTTACTTACGCCGATTGTTGCCATCATCGTATTTTTATTGATTGGTGTGCCAACAATGCAAGCAGCACTTTACGGAATCTTGTTAACGATTTTTGTTAGTGCTTTCAACAAAGAAACACGACTTAGCTTTAAAGATATGATTTTAGCTTTAGTCGATGGTGCAAGAACAGCGTTAGCAGTTGCAGCAGCCACAGCAGCAGCAGGTATTATCGTTGGAGTAGTTGTTAAGACCGGGCTCGGATTGAGCTTGGCAAATGGACTAGTTTCAGCTTCAGGAGGAAACATCCTGTTAACGCTGTTCTTCACAATGCTAGCAGCAATTGTTTTGGGCATGGGCTCTCCAACAACTGCCAACTATGTTATTACGTCTACAATTGCAGCACCTGCTATTATTACGCTGTTAATGTTAGATGAGCCAGTTGGAGCAGCAGTTCCACTAGTGGTCGCTTTATCTGCCCATTTATTCGTTTTCTACTTTGGTATCATTGCTGATATTACACCACCGGTTGCACTTGCTGCATTTGCAGCGTCAGGTATCTCAGGTGGAGAGCCGATTAAAACCGGCTTTATTGCTGCTAAATTAGCAGCAGCAGCGTTCATCATTCCATATATGTTCGTGTTATCTCCAGCGCTGTTAATGATTGATACAAGCTGGCCAGAATTGATTTGGGTATTAATTACAGCTCTTTCAGGTATGGTTGCCATCGGAGCAGGACTCATTGGTTTCTGGTACCGAAAACTAAACTGGTTCGAGCGCATTATTACATTTGCGACTGGACTGGCGTTGATTTATCCAGAAGGCTTGTCTGATACAATTGGCGCAATACTATTCGTAATTTTGTTCGGAATTCAATGGATGGCACGTGAAAAGAAACCTGCTAAAACAGTAGCAGCGTAAAAAAGACAAAACCGTTTGGGCCAATGCCCGAACGGTTTTTTTTCATTGTTTTGGTTTATGAAAATACGAAAAAAGCCACCACCCGAAGGTGATGACTTTTTCAAAGCAAACTTTGTTCCTAAAGCTTGCAGTGGGTTTGGCACCCAATGATTTTTACTAATCTTAAAAACAATAAAAATGTTGGATGTCGAACTGCTTACTTTATTCATCATATACGGTTAAAAGAGAAATGTAAAGTTGTTAGAAAGTTTGGTGTTTCAAAAGATCACTAACTTATATGGAGTGCAAATTGATTGTCTGAGTACAAAACTATGGACAGTTACTAAAAAACAGGTACTAGTCTGATGTTCATTTGCTAAATTACCAAACGGCTGTTTTTATTTTCCTTAAAAGGATTGCCGTTAGTATAGCTGTGGTATAGAATAAGAACAAATGTTCTATTTGGAGGTGGTAATTATGAAGATGCATGAATTACCGGAACCTTATATTTTTTGTATCGACATGTGCGGCTTTTACGCCAGTGTTTCAGCGGTCGAGCTTGGATTTGACCCTTTAGAAGTTTGTCTTGCAGTTGTCGGGAATCAACAGCGAAAAGGCAGTGTTGTATTGGCTGCATCACCCATGATGAAAAAACGTTTTGGTGTGAGAACAGGTACAAGACTGTTTGAAATTCCAAATCACCGAGATATTTTGTTGATCGAGCCAAAAATGAAATTGTATCTACAGAAATCCATGGCCATTTCAGAGTTATTAGCAAGCTACGTGCCGAAAGAATCGATTCACATCTACAGCGTGGACGAAAGTTTTGTTGAACTTACAGGAACTGAAAAGTTATGGGGAGCACCCACAATGACGATGCGCCGCATTCAACAAGAAATACTAGAGCACTTTAAACTGCCTTCTTCAGTCGGCGGAGGACCGAACATGCTACTAGCAAAACTAGCACTGGATTTAGAAGCGAAAGAGACTGGATTTGCCTTTTGGACTTACGCCGATGTGGCCATGAAGTTGTGGCCCGTTAAACCGTTGAGCCGCATGTGGGGCATTGGGTCTCGAACCGAGAAGACCTTAAACAATATGGGGATTTTCTCTGTTGGTGATTTGGCTTGTGCTGATGTTTCAGTTCTAGAAAAACAGTTTGGTATTTTAGGAAATCAGCTGCATCAGCACGCCAACGGCATCGATCTGTCAGATATGGGGACACCTTTAGTCGAAGGACAAATTAGTTACGGCAAAGGACAAATTTTATACCGGGATTACATAGAAGAACAAGACATCATGACCATCATCCTGGAAATGTGCGAAGACGTCGCGATGAGAACACGCCAAGCGAGACGTGCAGGACGGACCATTCACTTAAGCATCGTTTACAGCAAGACAGCTTTCGGTGGTGGATTTTCCCACTCACGGTCCATTGACGAAGCGACAAATGATACATTGAAAATTTATAAGGTTTGCCAAGGCATTTTCAGAGAGTATTTTCAACACAAGCCAGTTCGGCAAATATCATTAGCTATCAGCAATTTAGAAGAAGAGTCATCGATGCAGTTAAGTCTCTTTGACGAAAAAAAGTTTGAAAACAGACAGCTTGGAGAAGCGATGGATCGGATTCGTAAAAGATATGGCTATTCAGCTATTTACCGCGGTGTATCAGCTACACAAGCGGGTACTGCGATCGCACGAACGAAATTAATCGGTGGGCACAATAAAGAATAAGGGGGCGATCCGAATGAAACGCAATAAGTATTTAAAAGTTGTCGGAGACATCAAAGACCGCGGACGCATCAAGTGGACTGCGTTAATGTTACCCGAGCATATTGAAATGATTCGGGAATGGTATGCCAAAGATGAACAAGTACCGAAGCCACAGTTAACTGAAGACGATTTGCAGCTGCTTCAAGAAGAAATGGATATTGCGTTAAAGCGACAATGTGAAGTGGTAATTCAAAGTTGGAAAGAAGGTGTCATCCATGAGTACCGTGGAACAATTGAAGGCATTGATGTAAGAAGTAGAGTGCTAATTTGTGTGGAGTCAGAGAAAAAGTATAGGTTACCGATCGATGAAGTGGTTGCGATTGTCATGGTGGATTGACGTTCAATCGAGTGCCACGAAAGGTACTGAATTACAACAAACCCTTTGAGGCATTCATGAATTTTTTGCCGCGTTCGACTTGAATTGACAATTTACATATTTATAGGCTATTGGATATGATAAAGTAAAAGAAAAAAGGAGGTAATATGAGTGAAGAAAATTATAGTGTTCGTTGTGCTATTACTTATGCTTAGTGGTATTTTTACTAATCAATCCTTAGCAGCTACTAATTTAAAGGATGTAGAGAAAAGTAATCGCTTTTATAATGAGATTCAATATCTTATTAAAGAAAAGGTGATTTCAGGTTTTCCAGACGGTACTTTTCGTCCGAAAAGTAATGTCACAAGAGCGCAAGCGGCAATCATGATAGGGAGAGCTATGGGCTACGATGGAAAACAAAGAAATACAAGCTTTTCAGATGTAAGCTCTTCAAAAATTGCAAGTGGCTATATTGCTGAAGCTACTGAAAACTCTTTAATATCGGGGTATCCTGATGGAACGTTCAAGCCCGACAAAGTAGTAACAAGAGCAGAAATGGCAATAATATTAAATCGAGCTTTTTTCAATAAGACGATCACGCCTACCGTCTCTTTTAGCGATGTGGGCAAGAAGATGAGCTCATATTATTCTATTATGAATTTAGCTGCGATGGGAATCGTAAGCGGCTATGAAGATGGAACGTTCAAGCCCAATAATAGTTTGAACAGAGAACAGTTTTCTGCTTTTCTGGCAAGAGCATTTAATGATGATTTTATCAAGTCACCTGACAAGACCGAAACGGTGTCACAACAACAAGCGATAAAAAAGGCTAAAAGTTATCTAGAATACACATCATTTTCTAGAAGCGGTTTGATTGCTCAATTAAAATATGAAGGTTTTAGTAATGCAGATGCGACGTATGCTGTGGACAAAACTAATGTGAATTGGAGAGGACAAGCCGTAAAAATGGCCGAAAATTATCTAGAATACACATCATTTTCTAGAAGCGGTTTGATCGCTCAATTAGAATATGAAGGATTCAGTAATGCAGATGCGAAGTATGCTGTGGACAAAATTAATACGAATTGGAGAGAGCAAGCCGTAAAAATGGCTAAAAATTATCTTGAATACACATCCTTTTCAAGGAGCGGTTTGATCGCTCAATTAGAGTTTGAAGGGTTCAGTAATGCAGATGCGACGTATGCTGTGAATGCCGTAGGACTCTAGTAGAAGTATGTAGATAATCGAAAGAATCAACGGTGAATATGAGTAAAGATTTTGGTTACACATATTTTTAATTAATGATGAAAATGTAAGCTATAATATATTCATTTTACGACTTCTAAGTAGAAGTCGTTTTTGATTTCATCAAATTTATTTGTTGGAAGATTGACAATAAGTAATGCTTAATATATACGATAGGATTTTAGAAAATACTAAACTACACAGAACATATGAAGCTCTTTTAACGTTAGTATATAGATTTCTAGGAATTTAAGAGAAAGGTTTAGAAGCTTCTTGTCATCTCTATAGTCTTGCATAGTAAACTTGAATAAAAAAACCACTTCCTCTCTGATTTCAATCAGATAAGGAAGCGGTCTTTGGTAGTGGATTCTTATTCGGTATCCAACCACTACACCATTGAAGTTTGAAAAGTGCCTCAAACCATTGATAGATTAACATGTATGATTCCTACTGGGCTCGAACCAGCGACCTCTACCCTGTCAAGGTAGCGCTCTCCCAGCTGAGCTAAGGAATCTCAATTTCCAGGACAAATATAAGTATAGCTCGTCCGCAGAAAAAGTCAATAGTTTACAAAGAAGAAAAGAAGCCTGTTTAGGGTCATTCGGTTAGTAGCATGTGGCGATTTGTGTTGCTACAAGTCGATTAACCTACTGTCCAACACCTTTAAAGCCGGCATTTTTTGCTTCTTGTTCGGAACAGAACCATTCTTCTGGATTGGTTTGCTCGTAAGAAGAGTCGCTTGGCAGGTGGTAGATTTTATTGCCACTGCGGTTTATGTTGCCTTTAATATCGCAGTCGGTAGTTGCTTCTTTAGGGGGCGTGCTCGGAGTGCTAGTTGGTTCTTGTCCGTAAGCTTCCGAGTCAAAGCCGCGGTCTGTTGAATAATTTTCATATTGCCAAATGCCTGTTTGGCTGTCTTTGGCGACTTGCTCTACTTGTTCAAAATCGTCGAGGTGACGTGTGTTTGGAGGAAAGACGTAAGCAACTCTGGCCAGGCCAGATGCTAACATTTGTTCTTGAACGCTCTCACCATCGACATAAATGTAAGCAAGTAAACGGTCATAATCATCAAAGCGGTCACCGACATCAAATTCAATCGATACATCACCAGATTCGATCAAACGTCTGTTTTCTTCAGTGGCCTCACTACCAAGCGGTTGTTTGCCAAGGCGTGGATGATTGGTTTCGGGTGTGTCTATTAATAGGTAGCGAACCGTCACTTCTTCGCCTTCGTATATAATTTTTATAGTATCGCCATCAATAACTTGCGTTACTTTCACATCAATTTGGTCCGTGGTGCCAGAAGTGTCGGTCGATTCTAACATTCCGCAGCCCGATAGGAATAATACAGCAACTAGCATCAATTTTAGTTTCATCACAATCCCCACTTTCAGTTCTTCATAAGTATATAAATAATTATGTTACCTGGCAATTGGATAACGGCTCTAAGTCGATCGTTCCCGTCGTTAACGCTAAAAAACGGCATAATAAAACGCCTCTTTCAATCAAAAATTGAAAAGGCGCCTTTATGTACGGGAGTGATAGAGTCTAATCCGTTTCCGCAATTAAAGTGTTGTCTCCGCGGGTGATGCTGTTTCAGCGTAATACAAAAGCGATTCTTCCGTGAGACCTTCTAATTTTTCCTTATTAACCCCAACTTCTAATTCACCCGTAAAAATAGTTTCCCACCAATAGGTCTGTTCATTCATTTTATTTCCCCCCTGGTTTTAATTGTATTGTTTGACTATTCTATACCCTTAAAGGTTACACTAATAAACAAATAAGGTAAAAAAGCTGAAAAGCATTAAAAGGAGAGATTTGGCATGATTTCAATTGGCATCATTGGAACAGGAATTGTTGGCGAACGAATTATTAAGCAACTGGAACAAGAACATCATGTGGACATAAAAATAGTTTTTGATCCACAAACAGAGCGTCTTACGCAAATTAGTGAAACTTACGGAATCCCTATGGCGAAATCAGTGGAAGAAGTGCTGCATTCAGACATCAATTGGGTTTATATTGCGACGCCTCCCGCTTTTCACGAAGAAATCGCTGAACGTGCAGCTAGTGCAGGGATTAATATCCTGTGCGAAAAACCATTGGCCCACAATGTTGAAGCTGGCAAAGCGATGGTAAAAACTGTACAAAATAACCGAGTGCAAACTGCCATGCATTTCCCCTTAATGTATAAACCTGCAATTCGTGAAATGGCCAAGCGCATTAAGGAAGGCGATATCGGAAAAATTGTCCGAATCGAACTTCAAACTTTTTTCCCAGACTGGCCGAGGTTATGGCAACAAAATCCGTGGATTGGTTCAAGGAGCCAAGGTGGATTTGTTCGTGAAGTGTTCCCTCATTATTTTCAATTAATGCATCGTCTCTTTGGAGCATTGTCGTTTACATCTCATCATATTACCTATCCAGAACAAGCGGATAAATGCGAAACTGGACTCATTGCACACGGACTTACCGAAGCAAAAATCCCTTTTTTACTGACAGGGATTAGCAATATTGGTCAAAAAGAATTATTGCAGTTTAAAGTGTATGGAGAACAGGGCGTGCTGACTCTAGAAAACTGGACAACCCTTTATAAATCAATGTACGGAGAAGACCGTCAATTGATTGAAGAATTTGAAGAAGTCCCGTCGCTGTTTGAAGAAATGAATAACCAGTCTACTTTATTGGTTAATTTCGAAGAAGGATTAATTGTTCAACGCTATATCGATCATTTACTGATGGAATAACTCTTTGTTTTTTCTATAATTCTTTTGGGTAAAGAACTTAAGGTCATTAACTTCGCTTATGCAATGCCAAAATTGCTATACTGAAGAAACTTAGAGGAGGTTGGACAATGAATTTTACAGCAACTGATGTGGAACGCATGATAGAAGAACAACGTGCTTACTTTTATACAGGTGACACGAAACCAGCGGATTTTCGAATTGAACAATTGTACCGCTTAAAAAGCGTGATCCAATCTCATGAAAAAGAGATTATCGATGCTTTGAAAAAAGATTTAGGAAAAAGTGAATTTGAAGCTTATGCAACAGAAGTCGGTTTTGTACTCGATAGCATCGGCAGCATGGCAAAAAATATAGAAGACTGGATGAAGCCTGAACACGTCAAGACACCAATTCATCTTCAGCCGGCTAAAAGCTTTGTTATCCGTGAACCATACGGCTCTGTGTTAATCATTGGGCCTTTCAATTATCCATTCCAATTGGTTATGGAGCCATTAATTGGAGCGATTGTCGGTGGGAATTGTGCGATAGTCAAGCCTTCAGAAGCAACACCTCACGTGGCAAAAGTAATTGGTACTATAATTGAAGAAGCATTTCCTTCTTACTATGTTCGCGCAGTCGAAGGCGAACGTGAAGAAGTAATCGCATTGATTCATGCCTCATTTGATTATGTTTTCTTTACCGGCAGTGTGAATGTCGGAAAAGTCATCATGAAAGCTGCATCCGAGCGCTTAACGCCGATTACCTTAGAACTCGGAGGCAAAAGCCCGGCGATTGTCGACCAAACAGCGAACCTGGAACTTGCTGCAAAACGAATTGCTTGGGGGAAACTGATGAATACCGGTCAGACATGTGTGGCACCTGATTATATTTGTGTACACGAATCGGTTAAAGAAGAATTCCTGAAAATTTTAACGAAAACAATAAAAGGCTTTTACGGCAAAGATGCACAACAGAGTCCTGATTTTGGGCGGATCGTCAACACTCAACATTTTGATCGATTGACTGAAATTATTCGCAAAGAAGCGGGACAAATTATTTATGGCGGCAATACGGATCGCAATGACTTGTATATCGAACCGGTCCTTCTAAACAATGTTAGCTGGGACAGTCCCTCTATGGAAGACGAGATTTTTGGTCCGATTTTACCAATTATTAGCTATACAGACTTGCCGTTATTGTTGCGTCAAATCCGTAACTTGCCGAAACCATTATCGGCGTATTTGTTTTCAGAAAATGAACGTGCGACACAATTTTTCTTAGATCAATTACCATTTGGCGGCGGCTGTATTAACGATACGGTTTCTCATGTGGGTAGCTCTTATTTACCGTTTGGTGGCATCGGAACGTCGGGTATCAATTCCTATCATGGTAAATCCAGCTTTGAAACCTTTACACACGCTAAATCCATCTTGAAGAAATCAACTAAACTATCGACAAATTTACTGTTTCCACCCTACAAAAATAAAGCGAAATGGATCAAGACAGTACTGAAATAAGCGGCCTTCGGGTCGTTTTTTTCGTTTCTGTCTGTCTTATGCCCGTCGAATCTACATGGGCGCCTGCGCTTTTCAGTGTCCAGGCTCCGGCGCCCAGATTCTAGGGTCATAAGCCAACCCAGCTGCGTGGCAAAGAGCGCCACACTGCTGGTCTGTCTTATGCCCGTCGAATCTACATGGGCGCCTGCGCTTTTCAGTGTCCAGGCTCCGGCGCCCAGATTCTAGGGTCATAAGCCAACCCAGCTGCGTGGCAAAGAGCGCCACACTGCTGGTCTGTCTTATGCCCGTCGAATCTACATGGGCACCTGCGCTTTTCATGAATCTGATATGATACTTAGTAAGAGGTGATGGCAATGGCAGAACGCATTTTAATTGTTGAAGATGAAAAAAGCATTGCGCGTGTATTGGAATTGGAATTGAAGTTTGAAGGATATGAAACAGGCGTTGCTCATACAGGATCTGAAGGATTGATTCAGTTCCGGGAGCAGAACTGGGATTTGGTGTTGCTCGATTTGATGTTGCCAGAAATCCACGGCTTGGATGTGTTAAAGCGTATCCGCATATCGGATGCGGCGATTCCGGTTATTTTGCTAACAGCTAAAGACGATGTAAAAGATAAAGTGGCTGGTTTGGATTTAGGTGCCAATGATTATATTACGAAACCGTTTGAGATTGAAGAAGTGCTGGCACGAATTCGTGCGTGTCTGCGCCTATCAAACGGTAATGGAAATTCAGCGCTTCACCGTTTTCATGAGCTGGAAATGAACGAAAGTACGCGGGACGTCAAACGTAACGGACGGATGATTGAATTGACGCCACGGGAATTTGATTTATTGCTGTATTTGATTAAAAACTCACAGCAAGTGCTTAGCCGTGAACAAGTCTTGAATGCGGTGTGGGGCTATGATTATTACGGAGACACCAATGTAATCGACGTTTATATTCGCTATTTGCGGAAGAAAGTAGATTTGGGTGAACGTTCTACGTATATCCAAACCGTTCGTGGAGTGGGCTATGTGTTGAAGGAGCAAAGCCATGAAACTAAAAAATAAAATTCATATTTCCTCCACGTTGTTGATGCTGGTGATTTTGTTAATCTTGGCTTTCGTTATTTATTTTTCATTTAGCCGATTGACGTATTCGACAGAAGTTGAACAGCTTCAGACGGAAACGAACGCACTGGTGGCGAAGTTTAATAATACGGAAACGGAAGATCCAAGTACGGTGCTGCGTGCCTATGTCCCTGTTAATGGGCTTGTGAAAGTTACGACAGCTGATGGTCAACAACTAGCACCTATCCAATCTCCAACGGTAACTGTCAAGCTCCCCGATAAACTAGAAGAGCTGTCGGGCACAATCAACGTGGAAGGCGAGCGCTTTGCTTATGTTAAAGCACCGATTATTTGGACGGATGGCCAAGTGGCAGAAGTTACAGTTGCACAGTCGATGCAGGAAACGACAAAAAACTTGGAGACGCTGCGGCTGGTTTTAGTTGCTGTCACTTTGCTAGCTATGATTCCCGTGATTATTTCGAGTGTCGTTCTAGGAAGAATTGTTACACGGCCGATTACCAATTTGACGACTACCATGACACGCATACAGCGTAACGGTAATTTTGAAAAACTACCGGTAGCAAGCAATTCACACGATGAATTGACTGAGATGGGCAATACCTTCAATGAAATGATGGACTTGTTAGAAGAAAACTATTCCAAGCAAGAAGAATTTGTTTCGAATGCTTCCCACGAACTAAAGACACCGCTAACGGTAATCGGCAGCTATGCCAAACTGCTCCAGCGACAAGGCATGCACGATAAAAAAATTGCGGAGGAAAGTTTGGTAGCCATACGTGCAGAGACCGACCGGATGAAGGTGTTGATCGAGCAATTGCTGCATATTGCTCGCCGAAGCGAATCACAAATGGAATGGATCACTGTAAATGTAGTCGATATACTGGCGCAAACCGTCACGGCCATGAACACATCTTATGATCGTGAGTTCGAGTTGATTACAGCTGAACAGTCACTACCGGTCGTTACAGATGTCTCGAAGTTCAAGCAGCTTCTCTATATTTTGCTGGACAATGCCAGAAAGTATAGCGCTAATAAAATTGAGGTAATCGCTCAAAAAAATGGAGACACCGTTATTCAGATTCGTGATACAGGAATCGGCATTCCAAAAGATGCAGTGCCTTTTGTCTTTGAACGATTTTATCGTGTAGATAAAGCAAGGAACCGAGAAACTGGGGGATTTGGGTTAGGTCTATCATTGGCAAAACAACTGGCTGATTCATTGAAGGTTGAAATTAGTCTGGAGAGCATCGAGCAGTTGGGTACGACAGTAACCATTACTTTCTCAGAGAATTCTAATGTTGCTGATGTACACTTGAAACAGGAGGGATGATGATGCGAAAGTGGATTTTGATGACCTTAGCGACGATTTTACTTGGTGGGTCAGTAATAGCCTTTCTGCTGTTTCCACGCACTTCTCCTGAAATTTCAGAAGAGCAGGCCGAGGAAACGGTAATTAGCTTGTACGGGGGAAGTATTGAACAAACTACAGCCTCTGGAGAAGATTACCAAGTCGAATTCCAACGGACAGATGGACGCTATCTCGCTCTAGTAAACCGACAAAACGGCCAAGTAGAAAGCATGAAACTACTAAAAAAAACGGAAAAAGCTAAAAAATTAACCGAACAACAGGCAGAAAAGATGGCTTTAGAGAAAGTTGAAGGAATAATTGGGAGCAACACCTACAACAAAGATCGAAACGAGTACACCGTTAAAGTCGAGGAAGAAACGCAAGTCTCGACTTTGGTGCTATCTGCTGCAACAGGGGAAGTATTAACAATCAGTAAAGAGCCGGTTCAAGTAGTTCCGTCAGAAGAACCGGATCTCGAGCGGATTATTACACGCAACGAAGCGATTAGACTGGCTAAAAAAACATTGTCAGGAGAAGTTCAAGACGATGAATTCGTGGAGACCGTAGATGGTGGCTATTACTTGATTGAAATTGAGAATGACGAAACGGATCAAGAAGCGACAATTCAAATTCATGCAGTTCGTGGCGATACAATGACAGTCGAATGGGACAATTGACTTGAACGAATCTGCATTCATTTCTCATCAGTTTCTCATCTTGCCTTAATCTTCTACTCAGAAGAAGAGGTTATTGTAAGAGTAACAACAAATGAGGAGGAGAAATTACATGAAGAAATTAGTGTATATTCCAGTAGCAGTCGGGGTTTTAGCTTTTGGAGGCGTTGTAGTAGCCAATTCGGAAACAGCAGCTGTTAATGGCAAAGTGACTGATGACGTACAAGAAGTCGCAACTGAAAAAATGATGAGCACAGAAGAAATTTCAGCGAAAGCGCTTGAACTGGCAAATGGTCGCATTACGGATATTGAATTGGATACAGACGACAAAAGAGCCAATTACGAAGTAGAAATTGATTTTGATGGCTACGAATACGACATTGAATTTGATGCTTATACGGGTGAAGTACTTGAGCAGAAGCGTGAAAAAGACAACGCTGAAAAATCTCAGACAGCTACAGTGGGAGAATTTATTAGTTCTGACGAAGCGATTAAAGCGGCGTTAGCTACAGTGAATGGAACTTTCGAAGGGTTTGAGCTAAAAGCCGAAGAAAATCCTGCTTACTACGAGGTTGAAGTTCAAGATGGACGCATAGAACATGAAGTTGATGTTAATGCTAAAGACGGCTCTATTCTAAACCTTGCTTCAGATGAAGAAGATGATGACCGCGATTAATCAAAACTAAATAAAAACACAAAAGACGAAGGGGCGAAATCAGTTGATTTCGCCCCTTCGTCTTTTAAATTATGACTTTAAAAAAATCCTATTATTTGGCATGCGATAAGACTGAGGGAAATTTAACGAGTGCCACTTTCTTTAATAAGCGGGCAAAATGATTTTTGCGACTGTCCCTAGTCCGGCCGTACTCGATATGGTGAGAGTGCCGTTATGTTCTCGTATAATCTTTTGAGAAACCAATAACCCTAGTCCTGTACCGCTAGCTTTGGTCGTATAAAAAGGTTCGAAAATACCGTCTAAATCTTTTTCGGAAATTCCGATACCTGAATCTTCGAAGCTGATGGAAAACTTATTATGTTTTTCAGAAGTGATTGTTATTCGTATTTTTCCTGGCTGTTCCATTGACTCGACTGCGTTTTTCAATAAATTAATAAAAACTTGTTTTAAATGATGTTCTTCACCGTTGACTTGGAAGTCTTCTTGCCATTCTTTTTTTAATTCAATGCCGTTCAGATTAAGTTCAGAACCGAACAAGGTAAGAATATCTTCCAATGCTTGCTGAATACTAAACTTTTTTTGTGTGACGGCTTGTGGTTTGGCAAGCACTAAAAACTCACTAATGATCAAGTTGATCCGGTCTAATTCGGATTGAATCAGTTCGGTATATTCCGGAAAAAGATGCTTCGGATCGCGATGCATCATTTGGATAAAGCCAGAGATGACGGTCATGGGATTTCTAATTTCATGAGCGACACCAGCTGCAATTTCGCCTGCAAGCTTGAGTTTTTCAGATTGTAAAATCAGTTTGTCGGATTCTTTTTGGTAGCTGATGTCGCGAGAAATGATGGATGTCGCTACTACTTTTTGGGAATGGTCAAAAATAGGTGACAAGGTGATTAACGCGTGAAAGCGGCTGCCATCTTTTCGAAGATCTATTGTTTCTAAGAGAGAGTAACTTTTTCCTTGCTGAACATCCAATGTGCGTCTCTCGACGTCTTCTTTCATGTCCTGTGGATAAAGTGGCAAGGTGTTTCCTATGCATTCTTCAGAGGTCCAACCGTACAATTCTTCAAAAGCAGGGTTGACTGCGATGATTTTATTGTTTGGATCGAAAACAGCGATAGCATCTTTGGCTGTTTCAAAAAATAACTGTAAGTAACCTTCTTTGGATAACAAAGCTTTTTCCATCGATGCATTAGTTAGTTCTAGCTGCTTCCAATAGCGACTAAAGTAAATACTATGAAGCAAGGTAATCGATAATATCGATAGTATAAAAATAACGATGGATAATTGTGTGTAAGAAAAAGGATTTCCAGTATCAAAGCGGTCAAACAGTGTTGATAGGAGTGTGAATTCAATGGCAGTTGCTAAGCCGAGGATAAGAATAAGTTTGGTATCATTGTACAAAGCAGAAATAATAATTGGTACGACAAAATAAATAAGTGTAATAGGAGACAAAGATTCAACGTTCAAAATGAAGATGTACAGATTCATAGCAAAAAGAATAGCATACTGCAAGGTGCGTTCTTTCATTTTAGACATAGCCAAAAGAAATAAAAAATAACTGGAAATTCCGAAAAGCGGAGAAACCACTGCTGTATTTGTTTCTATTAATTGATTGAGCAAAAAATGGAAAATACTTAAAAATCCGAATACATGAATGAACAATTGGCTTCTTTTGCGATTAATAATCTTGCTTTCCATAAGTCACCTCAGCGTTTTGCTTTAAAATGATATCAGTCCTACTTAGAAAGTTATGAATAGTGAGTACAGTCCTAATTGGGTATATTGTGACTAAAATGACGCGTCTAACTAATTTTTTTAGCTAACTAATACTATAATACTATAAGACGGGACTGTGCGAACATCATTGATTTTGATATGATTAAAGAACCGAGGAGTGGTAGAGATGACTTATCAATGGAACCAAAACGAAACAATCGATTTGTTAAAAGAATTAGTGGAAATTCCAAGTCCATCTGGATACACCATGAATGTTATGTCAAAAATTCGTACTGCATTGACACAGTGGAATGTGGAGTATGAGACGACTCATAAGGGAGCAGTCATTGCGACGATCCCAGGAAAGAATCAACAGCAGCACCGTTTGCTGACAGCGCATGTCGATACGCTTGGAGCTATGGTGAAAGAAATCAAGTCGAGCGGTCGTTTAAAACTATCGTTAGTTGGCGGTTTTAAATTCAATGCAATTGAAGGTGAAAATTGCCTCGTACATAAAGCGGACGGTTCAACAGTTTCTGGAACAATCCTTTTACATCAAACGACTGTGCATGTTTATAAAGATGCCGGTACAGCAGAACGTAGTGCAGACAATATGGAAGTGCGTCTAGATGAAAAAGCATTTTCGAAAGAACAAGTGAAGAACTTAGGTATTGAAGTAGGAGATTTTGTTTCTTTTCAACCAAGATTTGAAGCGACAGCGTCAGGTTATATTAAATCTCGTCATTTAGATGACAAGGCAAGTACCGCGCTACTGCTTCAATTGGTAAAACATTTTAGTGAAACGGGAGAGCAGCTGCCCTATACAACACATTTTTATATTTCAAACAATGAAGAAATCGGTTACGGTGGAAACTCCAGCATTCCGAAAGAAACACAGGAATATATCGCTGTTGATATGGGAGCTATTGGAGACGGCCAAGAGTCGGATGAGTACACGGTTTCCATTTGTGCAAAAGACTCAAGTGGTCCTTACCATTATGGACTGACACGCCATTTAATTTCTTTGGCGCAAACCAATGCAATCGATTATAAAGTGGATATTTATCCTTATTATGGATCAGACGCGTCAGCTGCCATCAGTGCAGGACATGATGTGAAGCATGCTTTGTTTGGTCCTGGAATTGAAGCTTCCCATTCATATGAACGTACGCATACAGATTCATTACAAGCGGCAGCAGCATTGCTTTATGCATACGTGCTGTCTTCAATGGTTTCTTAAGAGTTAGGAGAGTGTTTTCATGAACAGCAAAGAGTTACTTACAGCCATTCCGTATAAGCAGATTAAAGGTGCCTTGCCTGATCGCATTGAGCATTTAACTATAGATTCACGTGATATTAAAAAAGATTCAATTTTTGTTTGCATCACTGGCTACACAGTAGATGGCCATGATTTTGCCCAACAAGCGGCAGACCAAGGAGCAGCAGTCATTGTAGCAGAAAAACCTTTAACAATAGATAATGCAACAGTGATTCTTGTCGAAAGTACGTCACGAACATTGGGACTTCTAGCTGCTAAATTTTACGATTATCCTTCTAAGCTTCTTCACATGATTGGAGTTACCGGAACTAATGGCAAAACGAGTGTGGCTGGTATTCTGCATTCGATGCTAATGGAATTAGGCGAGAAATCGGCAATGACGGGGACGATCGGCTTTAACTTGAATGGCCAATTGCATCCATCAGCTAATACGACAAATGATGTATTGACGACACAACAGATGATTGCGCGTGCGCGTGACGAAGATTGTTCGCATATGACGATGGAAGTTTCGTCGCACGGTTTAATTTTGGGTCGTTTAGCTGGTGTAGAGTTTGATACGGCTATCTTTACTAATTTGACACACGATCATTTAGATTTTCACGGAACAATGGAAGAATACGGTCATGCCAAAGCGTTATTATTTTCACAGCTTGGCCAGGATGTAGCCAATCAAAAGCAAGCCATCTTAAATGCGGACGATCCGTGGTCTAGTGAAATAGCAAAAATGACGCCTCATCCGGTGTACACATACAGCATTCAAAATGATGCACAATTCCGAGCAAAAGATATTCAATTGGCGCATACAGGAACTACGTTCACCTTGCATTGTCCTGCAGGCCAGTTTCCGGTAGCGATGAAACTGCTCGGTGAATTTAATGTTTCTAATGCGTTAGCTGCGATTGCCGCTTTATACGCAGAAGGCTATAAGTTAGATGAAATCTTACAAGCACTTGCGGCAATTGCGCCGGTAGAAGGTCGCATGCAAAAAGTGGAAGTTGAAGCACCTGTATCGATTTTTATTGATTATGCGCATACACCTGATGCGATTGAAAAAGCAATTGAAGCCGTTCAAGATTTTAAAAAGAATCGCATTATTTTTCTTGTTGGAACGGGTGGAAATCGTGATAAGACTAAACGTCCGATTATGGCTGAAAAAGCATCGGTTGCTGATTATGTGGTCTTGACAACAGATGACCCACGCGATGAAACGTACGACAGTATTTTAGAAGACCTGAAAAGTGGCATGACACATGAGCAGTTTGCTTGTATCGGTGACCGTGCAGAAGCAGTTAAGCATGCTGTTCAGCAAGCAGAGAGTGGCGACATTATTATTCTTGCTGGAAAAGGGCATGAAGATTATCAAATTATCGGCAACACCAAATACCCACACAGTGATAAAGAAATCGCGATACAAGAAGCATTGAAGAAGTTTTAGTGGAAAAGGAGCCTCCAACGGCTTCTTTTTTCTGTAGACGTTAAAATTCCTTGTTTTTTTCAGGTTCGTTCTCTAAGATGAAGAGAGTAGATTAAAGGAGCGTATAAACATGTCAGACCAATTAACGAATGAAATTCAAAATAGAAGAACTTTCGCTATCATTTCCCACCCGGATGCCGGTAAAACGACCTTAACCGAAAAACTATTATTATTCGGTGGAGCTATTCGTGATGCGGGAACAGTTAAAGGAAAGAAAAGCGGCAAGTTCGCAACATCCGATTGGATGGAAATTGAAAAACAACGTGGCATTTCTGTAACTTCTTCCGTTATGCAATTTGATTATGCCGGACATCGTGTCAATATTCTTGACACACCAGGACACCAAGATTTCAGTGAAGATACGTACCGTACATTGATGGCTGTTGATAGTGCAGTCATGATTATTGATGTTGCCAAAGGAATTGAAGCGCAAACTGTTAAGCTTTTTAAAGTCTGCAAAATGCGTGGCATTCCAATTTTCACCTTTATCAACAAAATGGATCGTCAAGGTAAAGAGCCATTAGAATTAATGGAAGAACTTGAAGAAGTACTTGGCATTCAATCTTATGCCATGAATTGGCCAATCGGTATGGGGAAAGAATTTCTTGGAATTTATGACCGTTTTAACAAACGCATTGAACCGTTTCGTTCAGCAGGAGATCGCTTTCTTGAACTTGATGAAAACGGCAAAATGATCGAAGAACATGAAATGAAAAAAACTTCTTATTATACACAGGCAATGGACGATATTGAGTTATTGGATGAAGCCGGTAATGACTTTTCGATTGATCGTGTAAAAAAAGGTGAATTGACGCCAGTATTTTTCGGTAGTGCATTGGCTAACTTTGGTGTGCAAACGTTTTTGGAAACCTATTTGCAATTTGCTCCTTCCCCGCAGCCGCGTATTACGCAACAAGAGGAAATAGTTGATCCAGTGGACATGCCGTTTTCAGGATTTATCTTTAAAATCCAAGCCAATATGAATCCTGCTCACCGCGACCGAATTGCTTTTGTACGGATCGTGTCTGGTAAATTTGAACGAGGAATGACTGTTACTTTAGCGCGTACCGGAAAAACGATAAAACTATCACAAACTACACAGTTTTTAGCAGATGACCGCGAAATGGTTAATGAAGCCGTAGCTGGCGATATTATCGGGTTACACGATGTAGGAAATTACCAAATTGGTGATACAATTACAAGTGGCAAGAAATTCGAGTTTGAAAGTTTGCCGCAGTTTACCCCAGAGCTTTTTGTGAAAGTAACGGCTAAAAACGTTATGAAACAAAAACATTTCCATAAAGGGATTCTTCAATTAGTTCAAGAAGGCGCGATTCAGTACTACAAAACGCTTCATCTAGAAGAAGTTATTTTAGGGGCTGTCGGACAACTTCAGTTTGAAGTATTCGAACACCGTATGAAAAATGAGTATAACGTAGATGTGCGTATGGAGCCGGTTGGTAACAAAATTGCACGTTGGATTGAAAATGAGGAAGATGTGAAAGAATCGATGTCAAGTGGGCGTTCAATGCTTGTGCGTGACCGTTTCGATCGATACGTCTTTTTATTCGAGAATGAGTTTGCGACACGTTGGTTCCAAGATAAAAATCCTAATATTCGACTATATAGTTTGTTATAAAAAACCTGCTGCTAGCGGGTTTTTTTTTGAGTAAAAAAGTGGCAGATAAGTGAACAAGCTCTGTTAAATTTGCGGTTATAAAGGATTTTTCTTATGATAGAAGAACACAGTAAAGAGAGGGTTTGAAAAGATGAGAATAAGTGATTTTTCGATAAAAAGGCCCGTCTTTACATTGGTCATCATGTTTTTGATCATTATTCTTGGGGCGGTATCATTTACACGAATTCCGATTACGTTGATCCCTGAACTTAACCCGCCGATTGGTGTCGTGGTAACTAATTATCCAGGTGCTAGTCCGACAGAAGTAAGTGAAAAAGTAACAAAGCCTTTAGAAGCAAATTTGGCGACATTGCCGGGTATCAAATCGATTCAATCGAATAGCCAAGAAGGCTCGAATTTTATCTTGCTGGAATTTGATTGGTCAACAGATATAGATGATGTCCAATCAGATATCGCACAAAGAATTGATCAAACGCCGATTCCAGACGATTCGAATGATCCGCGCTTTTTAAAGTTCGATCCTTCTCAATTCCCCATCTTGCAGTTGTCTTTGCGTTCAAGTGATCCGGATGCAGACGTGCGAGTGATTGCCGAAGAATTAGAGACAGAACTTCGTCAAACAGACGGGGTAGCAAGTGTCAATGTTTCAGGTTCTTTAATAGAGGAAATTCAAATTGAATTAGATCAGGCAGCACTTGAAGAAAAAGGCTTGCAGCAATCGGATGTTGTTCAGCTGATTCAAGCAAACAATATTTCTTTACCTGGGGAACCGATTGAGACCGAAAATGGTCGAAACCTAACAACCCGCATTATTAGTACACTGACTAATGTGGAAGAAATACAGGACCTGGTTTTGACTATCGATCCGATAGACGGCAATAATGTCACAATCGGTGATGTAGCAAAGGTTGGTATTAGTGAACGTGAAAGTAGCAGTGAAACGAGAACAAATGAAGAGCCAGCTGTCCTACTGTCTGCTCTTCAGGAATCTCAAGCAAATACAGCAGAAGTTTCAGACGCATTCCAAGAAAGGCTAGATGAGCTGCTCAGTGAAGAGCGCTTTGAAGGCGTGGAGGCAGATATTCTGTTTGACCAAGGAGACTATGTCAAACTGGCTATCGGTAATATTGGACAGACACTGATTCTAGGCGGAATTTTTGCCATGCTAGTTCTATTCTTTTTCCTACGTGGCATTAAAAGTCCAATCATTATCGGTGTAGCGATTCCTTATTCTGTTATCGTTACATTTGTTCTTATGTTTTTCGCCGATTTTGCTTTGAATATTTTAACTCTAGGGGCACTAGCGTTGGGAATTGGAATGCTAGTGGATAACGCCATTGTCGTTATCGAAAATATTGAACGCCATTTGGCGATGGGCAAAAACGCCAAAAAGGCTGCTTCTGAAGGTTCAAAAGAAGTAGCAGGTGCAATTATTGCTTCAACACTTACGACTGTAGCGGTTTTCATACCGGTTATTTTTATCTCCGGATTGATTGGAGAAATTTTCTTTGAATTTGCTTTGACGATATCCTTTAGCCTTTTTGCATCGTTGGCAGTCGCTTTGACCGTTATACCGATGATGGCATCAAGGATGTTGGGTAAGCCTGGTACAAAACCGAAAGTCCAGAGAGATACTTCTAGAAGTGTCAAAGCATTTGAAGGATCGGTCGTTTGGGCTTTGCGCCATAGAATTATCGTGTTGTTTACAGCACTGGTATTACTAGTGGTAGGTGCTTTTGGCATCATGCAAGTCGGCACAGAATTTATTCCGGCAACAGACGAAGGGTTTGTCAGTGTTTCTGTAGAACTGGAAAATGGTTCTTCAAGAGCAGCGACAGATGAAGTAGTCAATCTGATAGAAGAAGAATTGAAACTTGAAGAAGATGTCGATGTGTACGTTAGCCTAATTGGCTCGACTCAACAGGGACAAGCGCAAGGATCTGCGGAAACAAATGTTGCTGAAATTTACGTGAAATTGGTAGATTTAGCAGATCGGGATCGTTCGGTTTTTGATTTTGTAGATGACGTACAGCCTCGAGTTCTGGAAACGGTAGGAGAGCGTGCGTTAGTCAGCTTTAACTTGCAGACAGCAGCCGGTTCTTCGCCAAATACGTTATCCTTTACTGTAACGGATACAGACCGTTCAAGACTGGACAAAGCGGTCGTCGATATTGAAGCGGCATTAACCGAACTTCCTGAAGTAACAGAGTTGACGAATGATCGTCAAGAAACTATTGATGAAATCCAGATGACTATCGACCGCGAGGCGGCTACTGAATATGGCCTGCCACCGGTCCAAATAGCTCAATCTGTCAATAACATTACACGAGGTGTTTTAGCTACTCAGGTATTGGCTGAAAATGATGAAGTTCTCAGTGTCTATGTGGCTTATGAAGAAGGGGAAAGAAACAGTCTTGAAAAACTACGCACTTTATCTCTTCGGACACCTGCAGGCGAATTTGTGGAACTCCAGGAGTTAGCTGAAATTGAAGTTGCTCAAGGTCCTGTGAGTATTCAACGTGTAGATCAGGCAGATAGCGTTTCTTTCACGTTGCAACATCAATCGAGTATTACACTAGGTGACATGTCTGATAAAGTCGACGTCGCAATTGAAGAGTTAGAGTTGGATGATAACACACTGATTTCGTTTGGCGGGGACCGGGAATTACTGGATAACTCGATCAATGATATGTTACTTGCCGTCATGCTTGCAGTGGTGCTTGTCTATATTGTAATGGCTGCACAATTTGAATCGTTCAAGTATCCACTAGTTATTATGTTCACGGTGCCATTGATGGCAATCGGCGTAGCAATCGCACTGTTCGTTACGCAGACGCCGGTTAGCATTACTGCTGTCATTGGATTGCTTGTTCTGGTGGGTATTGTCGTTAATAATGGGATTGTGCTGGTTGATTATATCAATCAACGAAAAGAGGATGGCATGGATTCCTATGATGCCATTATTACCTCGGTTCATGATCGCCGCCGTCCGATTCTGATGACAGCATTAACAACTATTTTGGGCTTATTGCCTCTAGCAATTGGTATCGGCGAAGGTACTGAAATTAATCAGCCGATGGGTATTACCGTTATTGGTGGGCTTATCAGTTCAACTTTACTGTCACTTTATATCGTGCCAATTGTCTACAGTCTATTTGATCGACAAACAAGAAGAATGAATAAAAAGTAAGCCTTCGGGTTTACTTTTTTTTTACTTTATAAGGTGAATGTCAAAGAAACTTTTCGTAATAGAGGGAGCTCAGTGAATTATTTTCTTACTTATCAAACATATTGATGGAAAATTTAGTATGATTTAAAAAAGGGGTTGAAGTTATGAAAGAAGTTGTGTTTACTGGTTTTCCTGGATTTATTGCGAGTCAATTGATGTACAAACATGCACAGCAAAATAAAGCGATTTCTGCCATTATCCTATCGTCGGAACGAACAAAGGCAGAAAAAGAAGCCAAGCGAATCGAAAAAGAAACAAATTGTCGAACGATCCAGCTGATTGAAGGAGATATCACTATTAGTGGATTAAATCTTACAAAGGCTGATAAAGAGTATTTACAGGAGAAAGAGGTGACATTCTGGCATCTTGCAGCTATTTATGACTTGGCAGTTCCAAGAGATTTGGCATGGAAAGTCAATGTGGAAGGAACTCGTCATGTGAATGAATTCGTTTCAGAATTGCCAAGTGTAGAACGCTATGTTTACTTCAGTACAGCCTATGTAGCTGGAAATCGACAAGGAACTATTTATGAGGACCAATTGCAACGACCAGAAGCGTTTAAAAACTTTTACGAAGAAACGAAGTTCGAAGCAGAACTACTAGTAAATGAGATGAAGAAACAAGTACCTGTCACAATTATTCGACCAGGCATTGTCCGTGGACATTCGATTACAGGGGAAACCATTAAATTTGATGGTCCATACTTTTTCTTGAATTTAATTGATCGAGTAAAATTTCTACCAATTATTCCATTCGTTGGACGTTCCAAATCGTATCTAAATGTCGTGCCGATCGATTATATTTTGGAAGCATCGATGTATCTTAGTGAATTGGCAGCCGCTGCCGGACAAACTGTTCATTTAACGGATCCCAATCCCCATCCTGTGGAAGAAATATATCGTGGTATGGTCCATTTGATGACAGGGAAAAATCCCAAAGGACGAGTGCCTCATAGCTTAGCGAAGATGTCTTTGTCTATTGGTTTCGTAAGAAGAGGGGTGGGTGTCGAAATTGAAACCTTAGATTATTTAACGTGGTCAGCTGATTTTGATACACAAAAAGCGGAAAATTTATTGGCAGGAAGCGGTATTTACTGTGCAGATTTTATAGCGACTATGCCTGCAATGGTTGAATTTTACAACGTACATAAAAATGACAAAAAATTTCAAATTGCTATCCGTTAAACTTTCTTTGGATTTGAAATGATGCTATACTAACATTACAACTCAATACACTTTGACTTTCAGTCAAGGGGGAGTAGCTATAGGGAAACCTATTTCACAGTCGTCAATACATGGTTAGTAGCCATCGGTTGTGATAGCAAACCAAATTTGCTTAGCGAGACCTTTGCCTTTATTTAGGCAAGGGTCTTTTTTGTTGGCAAAAAACAGGAGGAGAAAGCAGAATGGAAGCAGTTTTATTAGAATATGCTTGGGTACTACTCGTTTTAGTAGGACTTGAAGGATTATTAGCTGCAGATAATGCAGTAGTTATGGCGGTAATGGTTAAGCATTTACCGAAAGCACAACAGAAAAAAGCGTTGTTTTATGGATTGGTAGGAGCATTCGTGTTCCGTTTTGCAGCCTTATTCATGATCACGTTGCTCGTAAATATCTGGCAGATCCAAGCACTTGGAGCAGCTTACTTATTATTCATTTCAATTAAGAGTCTCTACGATCAACGCAAGGGAGATACAGATGAAATCCTTGAAGGCGTTGATGGTAAACCTGAGAAAAAAGGTTCAGGTTTCTGGATGACGGTATTGAAAGTGGAATTAGCCGATATTGCTTTTGCTATCGACTCAATGTTAGCAGCAGTAGCTTTAGCAGTTACATTGCCACATTTAAATGTTTTTGGCGTTAATGACATTGGTGGCATTAACTCAGGTCAGTTTATGGTTATGCTTGCCGGTGGATTGATCGGTGTAATCATTATGCGATTTGCGGCACATAAATTCGTACAATTGCTTGAGAAATACCCGCAACTTGAAACAGCAGCGTTTGTTATTGTTGGATGGGTTGGAGTAAAGTTGCTAGTGATGACTTTATCTCACGAAAACGTCGGTATCTTGCCTACTGACTTCCCACACTCTACAGGCTGGACATTGGTCTTCTGGTCAGTATTACTCGGCATTGTCGTGGTAGGCGGAATCCTTGGAGTCAAGCAGAACAGAGAGCAAGCTAAAGAACAAGAAGTAAGATAAAAACGGTTTTAAAGAATAAAAGCTGGGGTTGTCACATCAGCCTCTATCATAAAACAGACGGAGAAAAAGGAACTCTTTTTCTCTGTCTGTTTTTTTGTAGTGCCGCAGAGAACGAAGAAAATAGCATGGTTGATGACAATGAAGACGGTGCAACCTGGCTGTGTCCGCTAAAGTGTCCGTCAAAGTAGACCTCAGTCCGTTCTGTAGGCAGTTTACTGAAAAATTGCAGCAAGACAATAAATAAGGTGAACAAAAAGGGAAGTATTTATATGGATACCCCGCAATTGTTTTACAAAAAATCATCATTCATACAACATGTGTAGAGACCGACAAAAAAATAACTATAAAAGCGAATAATGGTAAGAACAGTAAAGTCCACCTCTTTTCAAACACGCATTCCAAAGTTACAATTAACTGGAGGCAGTGACTTAGAGAAGAGGTGAATAGTGTGCTTTTAGCTTTATTAGGTGGAAGGTTCGGACGCAACAAAAAGTCTGATGCTGAAATAATGGTTTTGCAAGCACAAGGTGGCGATGAACAAGTATTGCATGAGTTGCTTTTTTCCTATTCACCTTTTATGAAAAAGACAGCTTCTCAAGTATGCAAGCGATTTATCGATGACCATGATGATGAATATAGCATTGCACTTTCTGCATTCAACGAAGCAATTGAAAAATTCGATCAAACCAATAATGCTTCGTTTCTAACATTTGCTCACCTCGTCATTCGCAGACGGCTAATTGATTTTATACGTAAAGAAAGCCGAAGAGATGAATTTAGCCACGACTTCATGACAGCGGAAGAGCCAGAAGCACATAATGGCCTTGCTGATCATGCTGCAGCTATGGCTTATTCGATCGAACAGCAAAATCAGAAAAGAAGTGAAGAAATATTTCTGTATGAAAAAATGCTTCAACAATTCGGCTTATCTTTTCAAATACTGGTAAAAGTGTCTCCAGTTCATCAAGATACACGTCTTACTTCTATTCAAATTGCCCAGTTAGTAGCCGAAACTGATGAGTATAAACAATACTTGATGGACAAGAAAAAGTTGCCAATCAAAGACATTGAAGCGCTCGTAAAGGTGTCGCGCAAAACGATAGAGCGCCATCGAAAATACATAATAGCAATGGCTTTACTGCAGATGAGCGATTTGCATTTTTTAAAAGAATATTTGAAGGGGCGATTAAACTAATGCGGAGACAATTGGGAATATGCATTGAATTGAATGACAATCGCTCTGTTTTTCTATTGAAAGATGGTCGAATCGTTAAAGGACTGCCTGTGGGTAAACCTGTACTAGGAGAAGAAGTTTTGTTTGATCTAACTGATAAGAAAAGAGCAATCTATCGGCAGCCCGTTATGGCTCCTCTAACAGCGGCTCTAGCTGCTGTTGCGTTGTTCGTTTCTGTTTTGGTGTTTCCCGCTGAAGAAGCATTTGGCTATGTCCAAGTTCAGATCAATCCAGGCATAGAACTAGGGATAAATGATGACTATGAGGTTGTATCTATCCGTGAACTAAATAGCGATGGGCAACAGCTGATTGAACAACTCGGCGGTTGGGAAAATGATTCTCTTCATGTTGTATTGGATCGGGTCTTTGAGCTGGCAGTCACAGAACGAACAAAGCAAATCACCATTACTGCAGTCGAAGAAAATGACAACAAAACCGACGAGTCTATAAAGAAAGTTGTTATGGCGGTTTCTTCAGATGTGAAAAATGAACAACTGGCAATTCAACTAAAGCGAGCCACAAAAGAACAATGGCGTCATTCAAAAGAAAACCAAATGCCTGTCGGACAATTGATTCATAAAGTTGAAACTTTGGAAATTCAGCAATCGCCTAAAGTAAACGATTCAAATCAGGAAAAAGAAGAAATGCCTACAAAAGAAAATAAAGCAGAGAATGAACACAAAAAACAGAATAACACCAAAGACATAAACAAAAAAGAGAAGGAAAATAAGCCAGTAGTAGGTCCGAAACCGAATTCGCCCGCAGTTCAAAAGAAAAATGAAAATCAGTCTATCCGAGCAAATCAACAACAAAAAACATCAACACAAAACATCCATCCATCAAAGTCTCTCAATAAAGTTGAAACTCGCGCTCCTATAGAAAAACAGCAAAAAATAGATCCGGTAAAGCCAGTTCAAAAAGAAAAATCTACGGAAAAAAAACAACAGAAAGAGACACAGAAACAGCAGCAAAACAACAGAGCTGTAGAACAGAAAAAGAATCCATCAACTACTATTAAAAATAAGTCTCAGTCAATACCAAACGACCAAAAGAACAATGAAAAAAATCCTAAACAAAGCAATAAAGACCAGCTTTATAAACAAAAGAATAAAGATTTATCTCCGAATGCAGAACATAAACCAAAAGACAAAGAGTAAATTTTTTCTTTGCACTGACAGCTGTTCTAGAGGACATAAGGTGTCGTTTTTGAATTGCTAAAAGCTTGTTCATTGGACCAACTAAAATAGATTATCGATTTCTCTTTCTTTTTGTCTCATCTTTTCATAGAATGAGAAGAGAGTAAAACGCCGAAGGGAATCAATGTCTTATGAATAATTCATTTCAAAAAGTACGAAATCTAACACCTGCACAGGTTATTGTTTCGTATTATTTTGTGGCAATTGCTGTTTCCTTCTTATTATTGAGGTTACCAAATGTCCATAAACCAGGGATGACCATCCCCTTAATCGATAGCTTGTTTACTGCAGTAAGTGCTATAAGTGTAACGGGCTTATCCGTAATTAATGTTGTGGAAACATATACAGTATTTGGTATCGTTGTTTTAATGTTTATCTTGCAACTTGGGGGCATTGGAATTATGTCCATCGGAACATTTTTCTGGCTTCTTGTGGGTAAACGTATTGGGTTACGTGAACGCCAATTAATCATGGTTGATCACAATCAATCGAGTATGGCGGGCGTTGTTAAACTGATTCGTGAAATTGTGAAAATTATGTTGCTAATAGAAGCGGTCGGTGCAATTATCCTAACAATTTATTTTACGCAGTATTTTCCAACATTCCAAGAAGCGTTATTACATGGTGTATTTGGTTCAATTACAGCCACCACTAATGGAGGATTCGATATTACAGGCGAATCGTTAATGCCGTATTTTAATGATTATTTTGTCCAAATTATTAATATGATTCTCATTATTTTAGGTGCTATTGGTTTTCCAGTATTAATTGAACTAAAGGAATTTATTTCGAATAAGCAAAAATATTTTCGTTTTTCTCTTTTCACAAAAATCACAACGAGTATATTTGCAGTGTTACTAGCAGTTGGAGCTATCGGTATTTTCTTATTAGAATCGGTAAAAGCGTTTAAATCGATGAGCTGGCATGAGTCAATGTTTGCGGCAATTTTTCATTCCGTGTCATCTCGATCGGGTGGTTTAGTTACGGTAGACATTACGCAATTTAGTGATGCCACCAATGTGTTTATGAGTGCATTAATGTTTATAGGTGCATCTCCAAGTTCAGCTGGTGGCGGTATTCGCACAACTACTTTTGCAATCGCGATATTGTTTTTGATTAATTTTGCACGAGGAAAAAACACCATTCAAATTTTCAAGCGCGAAATTGAGCTAATTGATGTCTTTCGGGCGTTCGCAGTTATTTTCTTGGCATTTTTTATCGTCTTTGCGGCGACCCTTGCACTTCTTATTACGGAGCCCACTGCTACGGTTGTGGAAATCATATTTGAAATCACCTCTGCTTTTGGAACATGTGGAATGTCTTTAGGCATTACAAGTGATTTGTCAGAAATCGGGAAGTTTATCATCATGGCTTTAATGTTTGTTGGGCGTGTTGGACTGATTTCTTTCCTCTTCACAATTGGCGGTAAAACAGATCCAACTAAATTTCACTATCCGAAAGAACGCGTAATTATCGGGTAGACCCAGGAAGGTGTCATTTGAGAAGAAAAAGACTATAATTAGTGCAATGCAGCTTAAATAGCGGAAAGAGTGAATAGGATGAACGAAGAAATCAAACAATCTCTGAAATTATTTATTGTGCTGTCGCGTGCACATAAAGCAATCACTGAACAGACCAATCAATTTTTCCAGGCGAGTGGCGTAAATCCAACTGAATTTGCGGTTTTAGAGCTTTTGTACCATAAAGGGAAACAACCGCTTCAAAAAATAGGTGGCAAAATATTACTAGCAAGTGGTTCTATTACTTATGTTATCGATAAACTCGAAAAAAGAGGCTATATTACGCGTGTTAATTGTCCGAGTGATCGCCGTATCACTTATGCAGAAATATCAGCCCAAGGTAAAGAATTCATGGCACAGATTTTTCCGGAACATGAAAAAAAATTGCATGAATTGACGGAAGCGTTATCGAATGAAGAAAAAGAGCAAGCCATTGAATTGATGAAAAAACTAGGTTTGTCGATCAAAGATTTATCATACTAATTCAAAAAAAGGCCATCCAAATTTTGGATGGCCTTTTTTGAATTGATGGATGTCTCTATTGGAGTACTCATTATTCAACTGATTGAATCGTTTTCCCCATAGAGATAAAATCTTCTGTTGCGTTAACCGTGTTGTCATCAAAAATAGTTAGACGCACAATCAGTTTATCGTTTTCGTAAACAATCCCGGTTACACTGCCTTCAGTACTTGGCACTTCGAAGGCCGCGGATTGTTTGAAGTTAGCACCATCGAAATTACTGGCTTCAACTGCTTCTGTATCTGGATTAACAGCTTTTAAGGTTTGTTTCATGCTTTCTGTTGCAGAAGCAAAATCGATGTCCTCAGGAGAAAACGTCTCAATTCTCATAAAAACGGCTGAATTATCCGAAACATACAGTGAATCTTTGTTTGGCTCTTCTGCTGTTAGTTCGTAACCATCTAAGACATGCAGTTCGTAGTTTTGTTCATCGCTTTGAATTAAGGTACCTGCAGCTTCTTCAACTGATTCGTCTTCGCTTGTAGTGGTGTCTTCAGTACTTTCTTCAACTGATTCGTCTTCGCTTGCAGTGGTGTCTTCAGCTGGTGCTTCTACTGGCTCAGTGTCTTCTTCGACAGTAGCTGCAGTTCCACAAGCTGCCAATAGCATAGCGATCATTAGAGCGGATGAGAATAAAAATAAGTTCTTCTTCATAAAAAAAATTCCTCCTATCGGTTTGTCTAGTAGACGTCCCAGAAAGAGGAATGTTTCACTTTAAATCGCTAGTGGGAAAATCAAAAATAACAAGACGATCATAACCAAATGAGAAACGATGATAACAGGTAAACTTCTTTTCCATTCATAAAGCAAACCAAGAATCAGTCCTGTGATGATTCCAGTCCAAGCTCCTGGCCAAAATCCACCTAATGCCAGTGCCAGACCAAACAAAACAGAGCTCGCTAAAATTGCCAATGGCGTCGAGCAATAGTGTTTAAACTTCTGCTGAACAAGTCCTCTCCAAAAAATTTCCTCACCCGGTACGATGATAAACATTAATAGTAGGTAGTGCCAAATCGTAACAGGTGCAAAATTTGCTAGAAAACTTTTGACAGATCCAGCTATATTGAAAGGTGTTAATAGTAATAGCTGAAATCCGGCAGCAACGAGCCCGTAAAGAAGTGTTCCAAAGACTAATCCGTAAACCAAAGATTTCCACGTAACAAGCTCGTCAAAAATTTTAACGAATATAATAGCGAGAGACATTAATATCAGCATCGCAAATGTGTACATATACCAAAAAATAGCAGTATTTTCAAAAGCTAAATTGTATAAAAAGAAAGCTAGTGGCAGCATCAAAATCAACGGATGCTGTTTTAAAAAGTTAATCATGTAAATCCTCCTAAAAATTAAAGCCGTATTCCATTTTAATGACTCGGTAAAGACAAAGGTGTTCGACTTGTTTTCTTGCTGTATACTAATTCTAGTACAGGTGTTTTTTGACATGTCTTAAGACAGTCTCGTACAGTATGTACTAAATAGAATAGTAGCGTCCGTTTAGTATTATACCAGAAGGAATTAGTAAAACTAAGACAAAAGGAGAACAATTCATGACTGACTATAACGAGCAACTCGAAGCGTTAAAAAATGGTGAAATCGAATCTATTACAATTGAAAAAGAAGATTTTCTAGAATTCCGCAAGGTTTTGATTGAACGTGAGGATTTTAAGCATTTTAAAGGCACAGCCTATCATCACGGAACGACCAGTTATATCTACACCGAAGAACCGTCGAAATAAGAAAGCATAATTAGAAGCGGAGGGGACAATGTGGAGAAATTAACACAGGCTAGAACACAATTAAATCAATTAGTAGTAGGTAGAGAAAAAGAGATTGATTTTATGTTAATTGCGTTGATTCAAGGGGGACATGTACTCCTTGAAAGTGTACCGGGTTCAGGTAAGACGTGGATGGCTAAAGCATTTGCGGGGTCATTTGCTGGTCAATTTCAGCGAATTCAATTTACACCAGACGTTTTGCCGTCAGACGTTACAGGCATTCGTTTTTTCAATCCAAAGACGCAGGAATTTGAATTACGGGCTGGCCCAGTTCAAACTAATTTACTACTAGCGGATGAAATTAACCGGGCGACACCTAGAACGCAGTCAAGCCTGTTGGAATCGATGGAAGAAAAACAGGCGACCATTGATGGAGAAACTATACAATTGCCAGATCCGTTTATCGTCATTGCTACACAAAATCCCGTGGAATCGCAACAAGGAACATTTCCACTTCCTGCGGCACAACTGGATCGCTTTTTGTTTCGCCTAGAAATTGGGTATCCAAATCAACAAGAAGAGTTGTCTATCATTCGGAATTTTCGAGATAACGTTTCCCATAAAAAAGAAATTCTACCAGTGGCATCAGTTGAAGATGTTCGGAAATGGCGCATTGAAGCGAGTAAAGTAGCAGTTCACGAAGACATTGAAATGTATATTGTTTCACTTGTCCGCGCAACACGTGAACATCCATCAATTGAACTTGGCTTGAGTTCTAGGGCGGCTCTGGCACTTGTTCATGCAGCTCAAGGAAGAGCATTTATCGAAGGTCGAAATTTCGTAACGCCAGATGATGTAAAGTATATACTCGAACCCGTCGCGGTCCATCGGTTAATGCTGACAGCTGAAGGTATGCTCATTCAGGAGCCCACAGCTATTTTACGTGAAATTGCCACTTCTGTTGCTTCACCGGTAGAGGCGTTTTAGATGGTGTGGATGCGCCATGCTGACGATACGAAAAATATGAAATGGGTATTGGGCTTATTAATTGCCTTATTCTTTATGGCAATGATATTTTTACAGTTTTTAGCTGCAGCTGTCATCTGTTTTGCAGCAACAGTAGTGGGGTTGCAAATTCTCTATTTAGACCGAGCCGGCAAGAAATTGGTTTTTCAAAACAACCGCATACGTAAGCGTCTTCTTTATGGAGGAGATTCTTCTTGGGAACTTGTTTTTAAAAATGAAGGCTTGCCCATTTGGAACGGTCAATTGAAAATTTGGTTTCATGATGCAGTAGAGCCGAAAGGTGACAGTGCAGTGAGCTATGGAGATTTAGTAGAAGTTGATCTTCCTTTTACCATTGGCAGTAAGCAGACAATTGAAATTGATGTGCCAATTACAGGTAAAAGAAGAGGACTGTCGCGTATTCAGAAAATGGAGCTACTCATTGCTCATCCTTTTGGAGAAGGCAGCATAACTCTGGAGTATCAGCCGGCGATTTTACATGAGCAGCTGGTCTTTCCAAAACTTCAAAAATACCCTTTTCGGTATACGCCATCCCGTCAAAAACCGGGTCAATTCAATTTGCAACATACTTTGTTTGATGATGCCTTTCAGCCAATTGGTACGAGGGATTACGTGTCAACAGACCAATTCAATCAAATCCATTGGAAAGCCAGTGTTAGAATGCAGCAATACCAGACAAAAATTTTTTCGACAGTAGCTAATGAATCAATGCTCTTTGCGCTTAACGTGTCAGCCTTTTATGGCACTATTCATGATTTAGAAGATAGAATTGAAGAATTGGCTAGTTATATTGAGAATTGCTTTAGCGCCGGTGTGCCTTATGCAGTAGCAGTTAATATTCGTTCAGCCGGTAAAATGCCTTATTTATATTTGTCTACAGGACTCGGACAAAAGCAACGACATCAGGCGTTAGAACTGCTATCGATTATTTCCAAAAATAATGCTACACTGCCTTACCGCACAATGCTGGGACATTTGGATATGCATATAGAACTGCCTTATACAACTTATCTATTAACTGATACACCAAGTGACGCTTTACGCTTTATTACGAAATGGAGTGGTCAAACAGAATTGACCGTACTGCCAAGCAGAAAGGAACGTGATTTGGCATGACATCACGCTTACCATCTGCCATTCACTTTATGCTAGATGCTTTTATCATTGCGTTGGTCCTGGTTTTTGCTGATACACAAGGAGCCTTGTCTGTAGCTTGGATTTGGTTGTTGCTCGCATGGCTAGTCTCCGTTAGTTCGTACCTCCTTTTTTCAAGGTATTCGTATCAATTAGTAGGAGGGATCGGTCTTTCCACTGTTGCGACAGTAAGTATGTGGGCAATGGGTATGCCGTTATGGTTGACGACTATTTTAGGGATGCTGTCTGTTTACTTGCTTCATGCACGGTATTCAGTACGTTACAAAGAATTCAATTACGGTCACTATTTTTTAATGAAATTCACCGTAGTTTTTAGCATCTGCTGGATATTGGTACTGCTAAATCCAAACCAGCAAACAAGTCGCCTCCTGTTTTCCATCGTGCCTGTTGCCATCTTATTTTATGTAGGTGCGCAATTGCTCTATAGCTATCTTCATACGAGACAAGCCGGTGCAAAATTTAGCCAAGTAGCGAGTGTGTTTGGACTTCTCGTCAGCATTCCTTCCGTGGTAGCAATCAGCATCTTTTATATAGCTGATGATGTTCGGAGATTAGCCGGATGGGCAGTGGGAGGAATGATACGGGTTGTATTTTGGCCACTTGCGTTATTGCTTGAGCAGGTAAATGAATTTTTAGCAGGCTTATCAACAGAAGAAGAAATGCAAGAAACCTTAGAGGTACTTGGTCCCGATGAGGAAATAGCGCAACGTGAAACTTTGGTAAGCGAAACAATGCCGTCAGATTTTCCAATTGAAATTCTTTTAGGAATCGTGATGGTCATAAGTGCAGTAGTACTGATAATATGGCTGAAAAAAATCAAGCCGGATTCAGAAACGCCTGTACCCAAAAGCACAATCCGTATGAAAAGGCATAATCATTTATCTACAGAACTGTTCGTATCGACTGCTAAGGAATCTCCAGCTAGCAGGGACTTGCATCAAATTAGAGAAGTTTTTCGCAGTCTTGAACTAATGGCCAAAGAGCGAAAACTAGAACGGCAAAGTCACGAGACAGTCCGAGAGTGGATAGCACGAATGGATTGGGACGTATCAGCTTCTTTTTACAAAACCTACGACCGTGTCCGATATGGCGATAAACAGTTGCCGGAATCACAAGCTTCAAACTTTATCGCTGAAATTGAAAAAATAAAAAATCACTATTTGAATAAAAATGTTTAATTTGTTTTCAAGTCGGGCATAGTATACTTGAACAACAGCAACATTCTCATTTCCCCCTTTTGTGGTCGGTCCGTTTACGGATCGGCTTCTTTTTTGCGCTTAATAAGCGAGAGAGTAGTTCTTGTATCTACATAAGTGAATATCCTAAAGATGTTTGCTAAACTGAAGCTATATACAAAAGGAGGAACTACATATGAAGATTGGATTTATCGGAACTGGCGTGATGGGCAGTAGTTTGGTTAAGCATTTGCTCGACCATGAGCACGAGGTTTCAATCTTTACACGAACTGCTAAAAAAGCGGAAAGCTTAGTAAAAGCCGGTGCATTCCTTGTTGATTCACCTCAGCAAGTAGCGAATAACTGTGAACTCATTTTCACTATGGTGGGCTATCCAGCTGATGTTGAAGAAGTTTATTTTGGTGAGCGAGGCCTATTGGGGAATGCTAAAAAAGGAACGATACTTGTGGACCTAACCACTTCTCAGCCACAGTTGGCCCAAAGAATTTTTGAAGCAGCTACACTGGAAGGTCTCCATGCGCTGGATGCACCCGTTTCTGGTGGCGATATCGGTGCTAAAAATGGCGTATTATCGATTATGGTAGGTGGAGAAAAAGAAATTTTCAAGCAGATTTCTCCAGTTTTCAACTTATTCGGTGAAAATATCGTATTTCAAGGTCCTGCTGGTTCAGGGCAACATACCAAAATGTGCAACCAAATTAACATTGCCAGCACAATGATTGGGGTGTGTGAATCGCTTATTTATGCAGAGAAGGCGGGATTAGATCCTGAACGTGTACTGCGTTCTATTTCTTCAGGCGCAGCCGGTTCCTGGTCACTGTCAAACTTAGCACCTAAAATGATTAATGAAGATTTCCGCCCCGGTTTTTACATCAAGCATTTTATAAAAGATATGAAAATTGCGGCAGAAGAAGCAGAAAACTGGGGATTGGATTTACCGGGTCTTCGCTTATCTCTAAGCATGTATGAAAAAGTAGCAGCACAAGGTCACGAAGAACAAGGTACGCAAGCTTTAGTAGAATATTATCGATCATAAAAAAACTGGAAACCTCTACAGGTTTCCAGTTTTTAAAAATCAATCAAAATAGGATTTTTTAGGTGAATAAAATCGGTCAACTTGTCTTGGCTGATAGGATTTAGTGAAGTTAGAACGTACCACTTCTTTTTTTTGCGGTTCTAATCCAGTCAGCATCCGTAAAATTTCTTTCGCTACTTTCAAGTTCATTCGGCTAGGAGGATTGCGGTACGTATCGTCCAAGTGGCCTAAATGTTCGAGCGACGAGAAGTCTTCTTTTTTCGGAAGCATGTGAAAATAATAATTGCCGCATTTTACGAGGACTGAAGATTGCTGTTGACTTTTCTGAGGGTTTTTACTGAAGTGTAAACCAATTTTTAATGCACGTTGTTGTATAATCATTAAATTTAACGCTTCTTTCTTCAGTGCATACAAATAATGATTATCAGGAGCAGTTTTTGCATGGCGGTTAACAGTGAAAATGGCTTGCGCGATATCTGAATCTGATTTAGTAACTGGCATGAACTCATTCCTTTCTTACAAAATAGTGAGTAGTTCAGCTTTATCATATCAAAATTATTAAGCACTGTATACAAAAGCTCCATGTGCAATAAAAGGGGAAATCAATGACTTTGTAGAATGCTTTAGTTAAGGTGATCGAAACTGTCTGCAGTTTAGCTAACGAAATGTGGGCAAACAAAGAGCACTGATTTATGTGTTGTAATTTAATCAAAAGGGGATGTTTACATGTTTACGGATCAAACGATTATTGTTACAGGTGGCTCAAGTGGTATGGGACTGCACATGGCTAAGAAATTTGCCTCAGAAGGAGCTAATGTCGTCATCACAGGACGCGATATGGAAAAACTCAACGAGGCTGTGAAAGCGATTGCAGGAGACCGCGGTTCTGTCGAAGTTTTTCAAATGGATGTACGGGAACCTGAACATGCTAAAGCAATGGTAAAATTCGCTCATGAAAAATTTGGCAGAGTGGACGGATTGGTGAATAATGCTGCTGGAAACTTTATTGTTCATGCAGAAAAGTTATCGCCAAATGGCTGGAAATCAGTAATTGATATTGTCTTGAATGGAACTTTTTTCTGTTCGCATGCAGTCGGAAACTATTGGATTGAGAACGGTACAAAAGGCAATATTGTAAATATGCTGGCAACGTATGCTTGGAATGCTGGAGCAGGAGTTGCCCATTCAGCTGCAGCTAAAGCAGGCGTGATGTCGTTGACACGGACGCTTGCTGTTGAATGGGGTACACAGTTCGGTATTCGCGTGAACGGTATTGCGCCTGGACCGATTGAACGAACGGGTGGAGCTGACAAGCTCTGGGAATCTGAGAAAGCCGCTAAACGGACATTAGAGTCAATTCCTCTTGGCAGACTTGGAAAACCCGAGGAAGTGGCTGAACTGGCCGCCTTTATCATGTCAGATAAGGCTTCTTATATGAATGGGGAAATCGTCACCTTAGATGGTGGGCAGTGGCTGAATAAGTTTCCTTTTTAAGTAAGTTCATGCAACAATTAATTAGTTTCCGAAATCTTGATGTGTTATGATGAGTCTAACTAGACAGCGTCTAATACAGGAGATTTAAAAGGAGTAGAGTACATGATTTCATTGCCAAGCAAAGATTTTCTTGATACACCAATCGAAAACTATATCATCTCTTCCGAGAAAGTAGCGCATGTTCAAATGGGGAACAGTGCCGAACATGCACTGCTCGTCTTAACGAAGACAGGCTATTCAGCCATTCCGGTATTGGATTCGAAATACCGCTTTTGCGGTTTAATCAATGCACAACGGATAACTGACGCGATTCTTGGAATGGATCATATAGAATACGAGCGGCTTTCTGATATCCGCGTGGAAGATATCATGGAAAAAGATTTGCCTTTGATCCACGTCAATGAACGTTTTCAAAAAGCGCTTGATATGGTCATTAACCAGAACTTTCTATGTGTAGTAGACGACGAAGAAATGTTTATGGGGATTTTGACGCGGCGTGTTGTACTAAAGCAGCTAAAAAAACAAATTTATCAATTGAAAAGATGAGCACAGTAACTGGAAAAGGTCTCGTCATAGAGGCCTTTTTTACGATGGAAGTTAAATTTTAGCGTTTCATATTAGCTGGAAAACTTTAGCGCCCGTGTAGACGTAACGGGCGCTTTCGCTTTTTTTAATAGCTAATCGAAAAGAGGTTTGTTGAATGGAAGGAACAAAAAAACCACTCGTTTTAGCGTCTGTCATGCTCGCCATGTTCGTCAGTGCTGTCGAAGCGACAATCGTCTCAACAGCCATGCCAAGCATCGCAGCTGAACTAGGTGGGTTTTCAAAATATAGTTGGGTGTTCTCAGCCTATTTGTTGATGAGTACTGTAACCGTGTTACTCTACGGTAAACTATCTGACATATTCGGACGTAAACGTATATTTGCTGTCGGTATGCTTTTGTTTTTACTCGGTTCTTTATTATGTGGATTGGCCAATTCAATAGATGAACTTATTTTTTACCGATTTATCCAAGGAATGGGTGCAGGTGCCGTCATGCCAATCGCCACGACGATTGTCGGAGACATCTACTCTAGAGAAGAACGGGCTAAAATCCAAGGTTACCTATCAAGTGTCTGGGGAATTTCGGCAGTTACGGGTCCTGCAATTGGAGGGATTCTCGTCGTCACGATTGGTTGGGAATACGTCTTCTGGATCAATTTGCCTCTTGGGATTATTTCGCTGCTCGGTGTTCTGTTGTTTTTAAAAGAGCCAGTCAATACGAAGAAACCGGTAATTGACTATAAAGGGGCTGCTTTATTGACAGCTGCTTTATCGACTATGTTGTATCTGTTAGTTGAAGGCGGCGTATCATTTGATTGGTTTTCTACGAAATCACTGATTTTACTAACTGCCAGTATCTTGTTTTTTGTGCTATTCATATGGGCAGAGCGAAAAGCCGTCGATCCGATGATGCCTTTTGAGATTTGGCGCAATAAAACTATTTTTTATGCCAACCTGGTTTCTTTGACAAATGGTGTTATTTTAATAGCAATTTCTAGTTACTTGCCAACATATGTAACGGGTGTCATGGAACAACCTGCCGCGATTGCAGGCTTCACGTTAACAGCTATGTCAGTCGGATGGCCATTAGCTGCTTTTTTCTCGGGAAGACTCTTGCTGAAAATCGGGTATTTTAAAACATCTATCGCTGGTGGTGCTTTTTTACTAATAGGATCTTTGTTGTTTGTTTTGATGCAACCCGGATTCGGTCCTTTATGGGCGGCTATGTCGAGTTTTTCCATTGGTCTTGGCATGGGCTTAACTAGTACCGTGTTTATCGTTGCAATTCAGGCTGCCGTATCTTATGAACAGCGTGGTTCTGCCACTGCTTCAAACATGTTCATGCGGAACTTAGGTAGTACAATTGGTGTTGCATTGCTAGGTAGTATTCTCAACAGTTCATTACTGCGTTATTTCGCTGACAGTGGTCAAAACTATTCTTTAAGCGCTATCAATGATTTGCTTAGTGCAGATGCTCGCGCAGGAATTCAAGTAGAGTCATTGAGGTTTTTACAACAAGCATTAGCTGAATCGCTTCAACATGTTTATTTAGTCACTGCATTTTTCGCATTGCTTAGTTTTATTTTGATTTTTGGGCTTCGTGGGAAAAAAGGAGTGAAAAGTCGTGTCAAATGAAGAGTTAATTATTAAGATATTGGCAGAAGAAGGAAATATGAGAAAAGCTGCAGAGCGTCTGTTTTTATCACAGCCAGCCTTATCGCAGCGGTTGCAGTCTATTGAAAAAGACTGGGGCCAACAATTATTTATTCGTTCGCAAAAAGGATTATCGCCTACACCTGCCGGAGAACTGGTCATTCAATATGCCAATGAAACCATACAGCGAAAAGAAGAAGTATTCGAAGTCCTGCATACGTTAACTTCCAAAGTGCACGGCACGTTAAAAATTGCCTGTGCTACGATTATTGGACAAAATTGGTTGCCAAAAGTATTAAAGGACTTTGTGACACTTTATCCAGAAGCGAAAATTCAGTTGATTACAGGATGGAGTTCAGAAATAGTTCGTGCGTTATACGACGGCGAAGCTCATATTGGGATTGTTCGTGGCCATACAGATTGGAAAGGACCGAAGTTGCATTTGTTCAAAGATACTTTGTATCTGGTAGACAAAGAAATTCGCTCACTTGAGGAACTTCTTCAAACCGATCGGCCGTTTATCCAGTTTAAAAGTGATTCTACTTACTATGAAGAAATTCAACAATGGTGGCAAAAACATTTTGCTTCAAATCCGAAACGACAAATTACGGTTGATCAGATTGAAACATGTAAGCAAATGGCCGTTAACGGAATTGGCTATGCAATCTTGCCATCAATTACGCTGACAGGAACTGAGGAAGTTCATATGATGCCATTGACTAATAATGAAGAAGAGTTAGAGTTAACACGAGATACATGGCTTATTGGATACGAATCTGCTTTTCAGTTGCGCCAAGTAGAAGCATTTGTTGATATCGTTGAAAAACATGCCGCTTTATTAAGATGAAGTGGATGAATTTTTATGCTAAATCAGATATAATAACAACATCACTTAATAGAAAGAGGTTTTATTGATGAAACAGATGGATGCAACTGAAATAATCTCGTACATACAAAATGCAAAAAAAGCGACACCCGTAAAAGCGTACATAAAAGGTCAAGGCGTTGCTGATTTGGATTATGGCACAGAGTCCAAAGTTTTCGGACAAGGCAATTCAGTAACTGTATTCGGCGAATGGGCAGATATTCAAACGGCACTAGAAGAAAATGCTGCGCTTATCGAAGATTCTGTAGTGGAAAACGATCGTAGAAATTCAGCGATACCACTACTAGATATGAAAAACATCAATAGCCGCATTGAACCCGGTGCATTTATCCGTGAAAATGTAGAAATCGGAAACAATTGTATCATTATGATGGGTGCTGTAATTAATATCGGTGCTGTTATTGGCGATGGTACAATGATCGATATGGGCGTAATTATGGGCGGTCGGGCGACAGTTGGGAAAAACTGCCACATCGGTGCTGGAGCAGTACTAGCCGGCGTTATCGAACCGGCATCAGCAACTCCTGTTATTGTCGAAGACGATGTTATGATCGGCGCCAACGCAGTAGTTCTCGAAGGCGTTCGTATTGGTAAAGGTGCAGTTGTCGCAGCGGGCGCAATCGTCATCGAAGATGTGCCTGAAAACTCCGTAGTGGGCGGCACACCAGCGCGCGTATTGAAATTAATGGACGAAAAGACTCGTTCAAAAACAGAAATCAAACACGAACTAAGACAGCTATAATCGGTGAACCCAATGGAATTAGTGAGAATTAGAAGAGCGTTGCATCAGATTCCGGAAATTGGTTTTCAAGAAGTAAAAACACAAGCTTATTTAATGGACATCATTTCTCAGTTTCCTCAAGAACGTATTGAACTTGTAAAATGGCGGACAGGTCTTGCAGTTAAAGTACGTGGTGATAACCCGACAAAAATGATTGGTTGGCGAACAGACATGGATGCTTTGGCGATTATGGAAGAAACCGAATTGGAATTCCAATCCCAGCATCCAGGATTTATGCATGCATGTGGTCATGATATTCATATGACCATTGCAATCGGGTTGTTGCACAAGCTAATTGATGAACCCATTCAAGACGATGTTGTCATTTTGTTTCAACCAGCTGAAGAAGGACCTGGAGGCGCCTTGCCTTTTCGGGAATGGCTGAAAACCGACAAGCCGGATTTTCTACCTGATTGTATTTATGCTTTGCACATTGCACCAGAGCTGCCGGTTGGTACTGTGGGTACACGATCTGGATTATTGTTTGCCAATACATCAGAACTGTTTATCGATCTTCATGGTAAAGGCGGACATGCGGCTTTTCCTCATTTGACAGAAGACATGGCGATTGCAGCCGCTTCTATGCTGATGCAGCTCCAAACCGTGGTCAGTCGCAATGTGAACCCGATGGATTCGGCCGTGCTCACCATTGGCAAGTTAAGCGCTGGAACGGTACAGAACATTATTGCGGAACATGCACGGCTAGAAGGTACAATTCGCACACTTACTAGTGAATCGATGAGCCAAGTTAAACAGCGTATTGAAGCAATTTGCCGAGCGGTTGAACAAGCAAATAATTGCCAAGTCCACATTGATTACGGTTCGAGTTACCTTGAAGTTAAAAATGATGAGACTTTAGCAGAAAATTTCTTGCGCTACGCCAGCCAGGTTAAAGGCATCCAAGCAATACAAAGCGATGCCGCGATGACTGGTGAAGATTTTGGTTACTTTACCGAACAAATTCCAGGGGTTATGTTTTGGGCAGGTGTTTCGTCAGCGTATGGACTGCATCATTCAAAATTGAATCCTGATGAACAAGTTCTTGAGTTGATGCCAGATTTTCTACATGGCTTCTTTTTAAAAAGTTAAAAGCAGACAGCTCAGGCTGTCTGCTTTTTTGTATAAGGAAAATTAAATAAATAGAACGATACAGATTGAACTAATGATTGCCACTTGTCGATATTCCGCAAAACAGCTGTGCTTTTGGGTTCATAGGGTGTGAGTCATACAACTGGCGCTACAGGACTTCGCACCAGTTGAAAAGAGCTCGCAGGAGCCTCCATTGCTTTGCTCAATATCTTCTAGTTAACAATGGAAATATAGATAACACTTTCTTATTCAACGAGAAGCTTGTTTACTAGGATATCATCAGCAAGAATTTTTGATTCAAATTATTTAGAATTAATTGTGAGAAGATGGAACTAATTTAATTTACTAGCGTACTAATAAGGAGACGAGTAAAAGGGGGATTATCATGCATAAACGCTTGCTGGCATTTTTTGTTTTCGCATTATTCATGACTTTGTTTACTATGCCACAACCTTCTTTAGCAGCGCCACAAATCACTATTGATTCGAGTGCTGGTTTTCAAAATAAAGTAAAGTATGAAAAAGGGTTGCCTCTTCAGTTCACAGTAACCAATGAAGGATCAGCATTTTCTGGAGATTTGGTACTCAGTTTTTCAGAGACGTATAACCTCGGAGCTGGTATGGCCTTGCCAATAGATCTTGCAGAAGGCGAAAGCAAAACGCTGCAAATCGCTTCATCCGGATTATCTGATATGTATTACTCCGGGGCACCGAGCGACCAAAGTATCTTCTTGTTTGAAGGTGGTTGGGAAAAAGGAAAGTCCATTAAGTTTAAAGGCAAGAAAACGATACAGCCATCTTACTATACACCAATGTCATTATTTGTAGCGACGTTAACAGATAATCCAGATCGTTTATCCCCTTTAAAGCAATTGAACGTTCCAACAAGTGAAGGAATCGAAGTGTTTCACCTCAATCAACTAAAAGAATTTACATTACCGACTGAAGTGCAGGCATGGGACATGATCGATTATTTGGTCATTGATGAGTTTGCTTATAGTGATTTACCGGCATCTACCCAAAAAGCAGTTTTACAATGGATTCAACAAGGTGGACACGTTGTTACAGGATCCACAACTAACCTACAAGCAGAACTTGGCAATTTGAGCGAATACCTGCCTTTGGAATTAGCCGATGTGACCGATGTGAAAGTTCCAGGATTAGAAACAGCAGTTCCTGTTTTTCAAGCAACAGTCAAAGAAGGGGCGACAGCTAAGCTGCAAAAAGACGGTCAAGTTTTTGCTGCCACACAATCAGTTGGCTCGGGTAGTTTGACACAAATGAGTTTTTCGCTTGGAGACGAAACGGTTTCCACACAAAAAGGCTACAGCCAAATGATGTCGAGTTTTTTTCCAGCAGTTGCTACAAACTCTAACTCAATGGGTGGACAATCCATACTCGATTATATGACCTATGAAGTAGGAAGTGTTAACGAGTTGTTTGAAAGCTTTGAAGTGTCAAAACCATTTATATTGGCGATTGTATTATTCTATATTTTATTGATTGTCCCAGTACTCTATATCGTACTGAAGAAAAAAGACAAGCGAGAATATGCCTGGGTTATCATTCCAGCAGTTGCTGTATTAACTTCTATTGGATTATTCGCTTTTGGTGCAAAAGACCGAATTGGTAATCCACAAATTCAACAAACTGGCTTTTTTGAAGTAGACGCGGATAGTGGATTAAAAGGTTATTACGTTAATTCATTATTGTCAAACCGCGGTGGCAACTACCAGTTTACAGCGCCTGCTTCTACTACAATGACTAGTCGCATAGCTAATGAATTTTCTTCAACAGAGCCTTATCTTTCGGCAATGTTGGAAAGAGGTGCAACCAATAGTCAAATGACTTTGCGAGATATGCGTTACTGGTCTGTACAATCGATTATGGGACAATCCTATATAGAAGATAGTGGTGACTTCGCTATCGATTTAACTGTAGCTGACGAAAAAATTACGGGAACTATTCAGAATAACTTTCCGTTTGCGGTTGAAGAGATTTCAATTTGGACAGGTACACGTCTTATGGATGTCGGTAAGCTCAATCCTGGTGAAACCTTGAAAGTTAATGAACCCGTTCAATCAGCGATCTTGTCACCGGCTGCGCCTGTCGGTCAATCCTATGCCTATCAGCCAGTAGCAAATGTAAAAGAGTTGGAAAAAGCGCGTCGTCAAACTTTACTATCCACATCTTTCGAACAATTATCTGAAAACGGTAAATCGCCTTACGTAATCGCTTATACGAAAGATGCAATTGTGCCAATCACACTTGAAAATCAACGAGCATCTGTAGAATCTGTCCACCTGATTGCACAAAGTTTTAAACCGCAATTAACATTGGAAGGTGATATCACATTAAATGTAGATGCCTTGACGTTAGATCTTGTGGCAGCCAATAATACAGGGTTTTTTGAAAATGTCTCAAATGATCCGTATCTCTATTATTTTGAACCTGGTGAATTTGACCTGACCTATACTTTGCCAGAAGAAATTGAGTTGAAAAAATCAACATGGACTGAATTAGCACTTACTAAAACAGGACAAAACGTCACTGTCAGCCTATTCAATGTGGACAGCGGAAGTTACGAAGAAATTACAGAGGCTAACCCAAAGTTTGCTGAAAATGCAAAACAATATATCGGTCCAGAAGGCGCCATCAAACTAAAGTTGAAAGTTACCGAAAGTTCGAGCAACCCTGAAGTGGTTGTGCCGAAAGTCAAATTGAAAGGAGTGATTGCTCCGTGATTGAAACAATTGGATTAACAAAAAAATATGGGTCTTTTTATGCCTTACAAGATTTAAATTTAGTAGTTGAAGACAGTACAGTTTTCGGCTTTGTAGGTGCAAACGGGGCAGGCAAATCAACCACCTTTTCAATTTTGGCTACGCTTCTTCAACCAACAGCTGGTGATGCCTTTATTAATGGAGTAAGTGTGACGAAAAACCCTCAAGAAGTACGCAAGCAAATTGGTTATATGCCCGATTTCTTTGGTGTTTATGACCAACTAAAAACTGATGAATATTTAGATTTTTACGGTGCTAGTTATGGAATCAAGCCAAAAGAACGCGCTGTGTTAATCCCGAAGCTTTTGGAACTGGTTAATTTAGAACATAAGCGTTATGACTACGTCGACTTATTGTCTCGCGGCATGAAACAGCGTCTTTGTTTAGCGCGGGCGCTGATTCATGATCCGAAGATCTTAATATTAGACGAACCTGCTTCAGGACTAGATCCACGTGCACGTGTAGAAATGAGAGATATCTTACGAGAGTTAAAAGCTATGGGCAAAACGATCTTAATTTCTTCTCACATTCTTCCAGAACTTGCTGAAATGTGCGATAGCATTGGCGTCATTGATAACGGAAAATTGATTGCACAAGGTTCTGTAGCTGACATTCAAGCGCAACTTCAAAGCGAAAAAGTACTCCGTGTCAAACTAGTGGGCGATATGCAATCCGTCATTGCATTTTTTGAAATGGATCCGTTTGTTTCTCAAATAGAAGTACAACAAGACAAAAATAGCATTCAATTTTTCTACAGAGGAACAGATGAAGATCAACTGCAGTTGTTGCAACGAGCTATCCACCAGAAACTGCCGATTTTATCGTTCTCAGAAGAAGAGACGGATTTGGAAGATGTCTTTATGGCGATTACAAAAGGAGTGGAAATCGGATGAAAACCCTTTTTGGCAATCCCGTACTAGTGAAAGAACTTAAATTGCGCTTTCGTAACTTAAAAAGCTTTACCGGGATTTTGTTTTATTTAATTGCGATGAGCGTCTTTGTTTTCGGTTTCATCTTCCTAGCTACATCCTTAACAGGTAATGGTTTTTTTCGTCCGGATGAAAGTTTTATGTTATTTAGCATCATGACGTATATTCAATTAGGATTGATTTTATTCATTACGCCAGCATTAACAGCTGGGACCATTAGTACAGAACGTGAAAAACAGACCTTGAATATTTTACTGACAACTTCGCAAACTTCTTTCCAAATTATTTTTGGGAAAATGACATCATCCATCGCCTTTTTGTTGTTGATGATTGTGTCGGGGTTACCGATATACAGTTTAGTGTTTTTATACGGAGGCGTTTCGCCCAGTCAGTTATTTTATATTTTCTTGTTTTATATGCTGACCTTACTGGCAATTGCTAGTATAGGTGTCATGCTATCGACTTTGATTCGAAAAACCATTGTTGCCATTATCGCAACATATGGAGCCATGATTTTCATCGCTGGTGTTACCGCCTTTTTCTTACTGATTTCGGTTCAAGTTTCTCAAATGGGTACGGCGGTGTCTTCAATCTCACCAATGGCTCATTTTTGGGCTACCATTAACCCGCCGGCAGTGTTGCTAACTTTGCTGCAGCCCTCAATGGAAGAGCAATTGCAAAGCTTAACGATGGTCCCCATTCCTCTGTGGATTGGTTATGCCATTTTCTATGTTTTGGTATCAGCCGGCTGTCTTTTATTGGCTGTCAAAAAGCTGCGCGTCAATATGAATAAATACAAATAAGGAGGGACTTTCATGAACAATCGTGATATACGCAGCTATGTTAAAAAAGTTGAGCGGCTGTTAAAAATGCTTCATATCAGCCGTGTTTTTCAGTTTGCATTATTTGTAGGTCTGACTTTAGCTGCAGTATTGCTGTTAGTATCACGGTTGTTCGTGCTTCCTTATTATGAATTTTATGCATATGTAGCAGGAGTTGCTATCGTGATAAGTTTGATTGTGTTGTCTAGTAAAGGCTTACCTAACGTGCAACAAGCGGTGCAAGAATTGGACCGTTTTACACCTCATAATCAGTTGCTAACCGTGTGGAAGCTAACAGAACAAAACACATTAACTAAAGAATTATCTCGTGAAACAGCCAAAATCATTCCGTATAGCTACCGACTATTCAGCAAAGAACGCAAAGTATGGCTACGTCCTAAGTGGTTAATCGGAGCGGTCGTTAGTGCGACGTGTATGGTCTTGCTTTTAGTGTTTCCTAGTAATTTGCAAAATCAAGCAAATGATGTGGAAAAAGAACTTGAATTGGTAGAAGATATTAAGAAAGAAATTAATGAGATAAAAAAACAAGCAGAAACAAAAGTAGTTAAAAAAGAATTGGATGCACTACAAGCAACAATCAAAGATAAAGAAAATCCAGAAGCTATATTAAAAGAAATCGTCAAAAAACAAAAAGAATTAGATTTGAAAAAACGCCAGCTGGCAAAAGGAAAAAACCCGGATGCTAAAGAAATTAGCGAAGATATTGAAAAAGCTGCTGGGCAATTAGCTGAGAAGGCCGGAAACACACAAACAGCTTTGAGTAATATGGGAAAACCTGTAGCATTTCCATTACAACAAACTATAGCCAAGCGAGAACAATCAACTAGTAGCAAAGACAATGATTCTTCTGAAGGCAAATCTTCTGACGCAGAAGGGAAATCTAGTGAATCTAATTCTAGTGGGCAAGCATCAGAAAACGGAGAAAGTGAAACTACTGAAACAGCTGGAGAGTCAGAAAGTAGCCAATCACAAAACCAAGGGCAAGGACAAGGACAAGGACAAGGACAAGGACAAGGACAAGGACAAGGACAAGGACAAGGACAAGGACAAGGACAAGGACAAGGACAAGGACAAGGACAAGGACAAGGACAAGGACAAGGTCAAGGACAAGGGCAAGGCAGCGGAGCTGGTAAAGGTCAAGGAAGCCGAGATTTGTTAACTGTACCTTCTCGAATTGGAGGTCAAAGTGACATATCAGTCGATAGCGGAAAAGTGGGAGAAGGACAAGCGGCCGGCGAACAATATGGTGCTGTTCCTGCAACTAAAGGAACGGTCCAGCCTTATGCGGACGTAGTGGGAGATTATTCAACTTCATATTTCTCAAGTGCAGATCGTCTCCAACTGCCTGCTGATTTACAAACCATTGTAGAACAATACTTTACAGATATTGAATCCGACAAATAGAAAAGAGGGCTTTTTATGACATACACGACCGATCAATTTACAGAAATGAGCCAATTGCTTCAACAAGTCAAATCCGAAATTGGACGGTTTATCGTCGGACAAGAAAGCGCGGTTGAGTTTTCTTTGTACGCTATTCTAGCGGATGGTCATGCCTTGCTAGAAGGCTTGCCCGGTCTTGGTAAAACAATGTTGATTCGGACCATTTCAGATGTGCTCGATTTGTCGTTTTCCAGAATTCAGTTTACACCCGATTTAATGCCTTCGGATATTACTGGGACGAGTCTTATTGAACGAGATGCAGAAGGACGCCAACAATTTACTTTTCGAGAAGGTCCGATTTTTCACCAAATGGTACTTGCAGATGAAATTAACCGTGCTACACCGAAAACACAAAGTGCGCTGCTAGAGGCAATGGGTGAAAAGACAGTGACCATACTTGGTGATACGAAAAAAATGGCGCGACCGTTTTTCGTTTTGGCAACACAAAACCCTATTGAAATGGAAGGGACGTATCCGTTACCTGAAGCACAAATGGACCGTTTTCTTTGTAAAATCCTAGTTGCTTACCCAAGTCGCGAGGAGCTTGCGGAAATTAGCCGCAGAACAACGGGATCTCAACTAATTCTTCTTAGTAAAAAAATGAATACAGCCAGCTTAATTGATGCACAAGATATGGTGAAAGAAGTGTTGATAGCAGAAGACATTTTAATGGTCGCTGTCGATATCATTCAAAATACGCATCCAGAGCATTCAGAACATCAAGAAATCCAGCAATTTGTTCAATACGGTAGCGGTCCTCGTGGTCTGCAAAGTTTGATCCGTTTAGCAAAAGCACGTGCTTTAATGGAAGGACGGTATCATGTATCAATTGGCGATTTAAAACATGTGGCAAAACCAGTACTGAGGCACCGCTTGTTATTAAATTATGAAGCAGAAGCAATGGGTAAAAATGTAGATGAACTGATTGATAGTGTGCTAAGTACAGCAGGAAAAGGCGTATTGAAATGACGTTATTAAATTTACCAGCTGATTGGGGCTCACGTCTTAGTCGCTATGCAATTGGAACAAAAGCAAAAATCAAGGGACACCATAAAGGTTCTCACCGGTCAATGCGTTTTGGTAGTTCATTGGATTTTTCCGATTTTCGCGAATACCATCCAGGAGATGATGTACGCCATATTGACTGGAACGTTTATGCAAGAACTGAACGTATCTATATTAAACGTTTTCTAGATGAACAAGAAATGCGTATCCATATCTTACTTGATAGTTCAAAATCAATGGACAATAAATGGCTGTTTGCGAAGCAATTAGCGTTTTCACTCGGTTTAATGGTGTTAGGAAGAGATGACCGCTTGACGGTGTCTGCTGGACAAAAACAACTGATTCCTTTTCGTAAAAAAGGGAAATCGGCAAAAAAGCTGTTTGAACATTTCGTATCTGTTATGCCCAACCCTGAAAACGTGTCATTTGCGAGTCAGGCAAGTTTTCACGCTGCTAAAGATTCTACGGTATTATTCATTGTATCCGATGGACTAGAACCACTTGCAGATTGGCAGGTGTTTTTCAGACAGGCTCCGACTTTTGCGCACGATATTCGATTTATTCATTTGACTACACAAGATGAACGGCTGCCGTCTTACAAAGGTGATTTGCGTTTTATCGACGATGAGACGCAGCAAGTAACGAGTGTGACGGTGACAGAAGAAGCACTTCGTGCCTACCAAAAGCAAAGTGACTTGCACAGTCAAGGTTTGGAATCTCTTTGTCGCACATATGGTATTGCTTATTTGCCGGTACACGTAGAAGACGGAATCGAGCAAGTGTTATTTCATCAAATGATACGAAAAAATTGGATTAGGTGAGGTGAAGCGGCATGGGAGTAGCAAATTGGGGAATGATTTGGACGGCAATTATGCCGCTAGCCGTCATTCTCTATTATTTCTTTAGAAAAAAGTACAAAGACCAGCGCGTTTCTTCAACGTTATTTTGGCAAGAACGAATGAAAGAGCTGCAAGCATCGCCTTATTTAAAAAAATTGCAGCATCATTTATTGTTTTATCTTCAATTAGCAGCCCTTATGTTTTGTGTAGTGGCGTTAATCGAGCCTTTCAGCGAATCGGAAACATTAGCTGGTAATGATTTTATATTTATTGTCGATACGTCAGCAACGATGCTAGCTGGTTCTCCAACGCATTTTGAAAAGCAGCAGGTCCAAATGAAGAAATTGGCGTCACAAGCAGGAGGTAAGCCTGTGACAATTGTTACGACGGGTGTTAGCCCGGAAGTGGTCATTCGCAATGAGCAAAATGTTGAGCGAGTCGAAAAAGCAATTGACGAATTAGCGGTAAGTTACGAAAATGCCGAAATGGAGCAAACGATTTTATTTGCGGATACGCTCGCGACTAATGACTCAACGATTATTCATATTTTTACCGATTACTTGGATCGTGCCATCCTTGCCAATAAAACCGGACAAAGTTATCAAGTTCATGGATTTTCAGAAAAACTGACTAATGTAGCCATTCGCCAATTGGGTCTTTCAGAAACGGACAATGGGATAAGAGGTATAGTTCAAGTAGTTAATAATAGCGAAAAAACGATGAATGCTACTGTCCGTTTATCGTCTGGCAGTTTCGAGAAAGCAGTAGAAGTAAAAATCGAAGCGGCGGAAGAATTGCTCGTTCCGTTTGAAGCGTTGCCAAATCATAAGCTATGGCAAGCAGAACTAGAGGTATCGGATGATTATGCGGCGGATAACACAATGGCAACATATTTGGCCCCACCAGTTAACGCAATTGTCATTGACTCGGCTTTGCATGAATTAATCGCAAGTGGTTTTCGTTCACTCGCTTTAGATGTTAGTTTAGCCGAAGCCACTCAATTGCAGCCTGACGCTGGATTACCCATAGTTACGAATCAACGTGACTTACTAGAAGCAACAACACCCATTTTAATGTTTGGGCGAAATGATGAAAATCCGTTTGAAGTGACCGGACAAATTGAGACAAAGCCGCATCCGCTTTTCACATATGCCTCATTGGACGAAGTTTATGTTTCACAATTGTACCCGTCTTTTGAAAACTATGAAACCATCGCCACCATAGATGACCATCCGTTTATTCAAATTTCTCCAAAAGGAGATATTGTCGTGCTGACAGATATTCAATTGACCGACTGGCCACTTTCTCCTTCGTTCCCTTTGTTTTTATGGAGCGCCATGGAAAGTTTATCAGGCGATGCGGAATTTCTTGGTTTTTTCCAACCGAACGAACACCGATCTGTATCGTTAGCTTCACCAACCGGAGAATGGGAAATTTTTCGAGACGGTGCTTATCGCCATTCCTATATTGAAGGGAACGGGCCTTTTGCGGCACCTAATGAACCGGGTGTTTACCAAGTGGTGGGTGACGAAAAAGACATGACTATGATCGTACAGTTAACTTCTCAAGAAAAAGAGCTTTCTGCTGGGGCGTCTTATGCAATGGGGCAGGCGAAAGCAGCACAAGATACCGTCCGCTTTTCGTTTGTGCCATTTATTATAGGAATTGTCTTACTGTTAGTGCTTCTGGAATGGGAGGTGTATCGTCGTGGAATTACAACTCGATAAACCCATCTGGCTGCTGTTACTCATTCCGGTACTGTTTTATTTTGGCTGGTTTGCACTCAAGCATTTTTCAGCTAGCTCTAAAGTGATAAAGGCTGTGTTTGTTTTAAGAACCGTGGCTGTCACCTTGTTGATAGTTGCTTTGGCAGCTCCTTCGTTATTCAGTCCTGTAAAAGAAGAACAAGTTATTTTTCTTATGGACCGTTCTGCGTCTCTTGAAGGAATGCAAACAGCAATGACCGTGGCAATTGAAGAAGCAGTAGAGGCCAAAAAAGATTATCAATCTATCGCGGTCTATACATTTGCAGAGGATTTCCAAAGCTTGTTGCCAATGACTAACGATCCACAACCTTTACCGGCAGAACTAACCGTTGGAAACAGTAGCCACACCAATATCGCGCGAGCGTTAGAACTTGCTTCAAATAGTGGAGATACCAACTTAGCGACGCGACTTGTTATTTTAACGGATGGCAATGAAACACAATCGTCTGCTATTGAAAGTTTAAATCGACTTCAGTCTGAGCGCCTTCAAGTGGATATCTGGCCGGTCGAACAAATCGCTAAAAATGATCTGGCGATTAGTCGTTTTGAAACACCTCCACATGCATTTTTAGGTGAATCGCAAACGTTTACTGTAGCCATTGACTCAAGTACCGAATCAACAGCTAAACTTATTTTTTCTGCTAATGATAAAGAGGTGGATAAGAAAGAAATCAAAGTTGTTGAAGGTCAAAATGTCTATAGCTATTCGTATCCTGCCAATTCGGAAGGGCTTCAAAAGTATGAAGTCCGTTTAGAAACGGCGAAAGATGCGTACCTCGAAAACAATTCATTGTTTAGCATGACAGAAGTTTCTGGAAACCCAGAAGTGTTAGTCGTCAATGGCGGTGTTCCAAGCCCAATTCCACGTTTATTGGATACAAATAATTTAAGCGTAACGGAACTAACTGCGGATCAATTGCCGAGTAGTTTGTCTGCCATCCTTCGTTACGATTCGATTATTTTTGATAATGTCTCTGGAACGTCTGTAGGAGAACAACAAATGACAATTATTGAACAAGCGGTTCGTCAATTTGGTGTTGGATTTATGATGGTTGGTGGCGATCAAAGCTTTGGCTTAGGTGGCTATTTTAAAACGCCAATTGAACAGTTATTGCCAGTCGAAATGGAAGTCAAAGGCAAGCATGAATTGCCTTCACTGGGATTGATGATTGTTATGGACCGTTCGGGAAGTATGATGGGCATGAAAATGGAACTAGCGAAAGAAGCAGCTGCTCGTTCGGTTGAATTGTTGCGTCCCGATGATACATTAGGAGTTATCGCTTTTGATGACAAACCGTGGGAAATCTTACCGACAGCTAAAGTAGCAGATCCGGAAAATGCAGTAGATAAAATTTTAAGTATTACACCTGGTGGCGGAACTGAAATTTATCGTTCGTTGCAGCAAGCCTATATGGAACTAGAAGATTTAAAACTGCAGCGCAAACACATTATCCTGTTAACAGATGGACAATCGGCAACATCCAATGATTATGACGCGTTGATCGAGAATGGAAAAGACAATAATATTACCTTATCGACCGTCTCTATTGGACAAGATGCAGATCGAAACTTACTAGAGCAACTAGCTAATACAGGTAGCGGGCGATTTTACGACGTTACGGATGCCACGACAATTCCCGCTATTTTATCCCGTGAGACGATCATGATGTCACGAACATACATTGTGGATAAGCCATTTTATCCGGTGGTATACGACAGCAAATGGAATAATTTGTTTGCAGACGGTGTCCCGCAGTTGAATACCTATATTGCAACGACAGCGAAAAATACAGCAACGGTGGCACTCGAAAGTGAAGAACAAGATCCGGTACTCGCGAGTTGGAATTATGGCCTTGGAAAAACAGTTGCTTTTACATCCGGAAGCGGGGCCTGGAGCGGTGATTTTCAGAGCTGGTCGAAGTGGCCAGAGTTTTGGGATAAAACTGCAGCTGAATTACAGCCTAGTTTTGAAGAAATTCCTTTTTCAGTGGTACGAAAAGAACAAGGCGTTTACACAGTCGAGGATCCTACTCATAGCTCGGCAATTTTAACGGTTGCGGCAGTAGATGAGCAAGGCAACGAGATTCCGCTGCAGACGGAACCGGTAGCACCTGGAAAAGTAGACGTGAAAATCGATGCTGAACCCGGATTAGTATTTTTGAGCGTGAGTAACGAAACAGGAGCAGCCTATAAAACAGGCCTGACGATCCCTTATGGAGATGAATACCACCCGGCAGAGGCAAACATGTCTTTACTAACAACATTGGCCAAACGGACAGGTGGACAGGTTTTAGAGACATTAGATGTAGCTTTTCGAGATATGTCTTACAAGAGTGGTAGTATTCGGTCGATTCAGCTGATTGTCTTGTTTATCGCAATGGTCTTGTTTTTTGCGGATATCACGCTTCGTCGTTTCGGACTACCGACACCTCTAGTTAAGAAAAAAGCTACAAAAGAAAAAGGTTCCTCGCCTATGGCAATTGATCAATTAATAAAAGCGAAAAGTAAAAAATAACACTTTTGTATTTTCCCATTAAACAACAGTAGCTCAGACCTTTTAGGTCTGAGCTACTGTTGTTTAACTCCGGCTTGTAGCCAAAAGTTGTTGTTTTCGCATCGACCAGGTGTTGGCGATAAAGAAACAGGTGATTAAAATGGCAGTTCCTAAAATATAAGGATAGCTCATATCGATATCAAAAAGAATACCTGCAAGTGCCGGACCAATCATATTGCCAAGACTCATATAGGCATTGTTCATACCGGCGGCAAAGCCTTGTTCATCACCCGCTAATTTTGAAATCAACGTATTGATCGCAGGTCGAAGTAGAGATGCTGCAGTGAAAAATACCGCTGATACTAAAAGAATAGCCCAGAAAGAACTAACGAACAGAATACCAATCATCCCAGCTGCAGATATGAGAAGGTTAACCAATATAACTTTCATCTCACCGAAACGCTTAAAGAGTTTGTCGATTACAAATGTCTGAACAATAACGCCGACAAACCCACCAACTGTGATTAACACAGCAATTTCTTTCGGTGTGAAACCAAATTTTTTATCAGCATATAAAGCAATGGTCGATTGAAAGTTAGATAAACCAAAAGCGAAGATGAACATCACCAATAACATGACGAAGTAAGGAGTATAAGTAGAACGCTTCATCTGTTGCAGCAAGTTTTCGGATTTTTTATCCGTTGCTTGAATCGTAGGAACCACATTGGGTAGCACAGCGAAGGAGATCAACGCCGCAATTAAGGCAACTGCAGTAGCGATATAAAACGGAAATTGAATACTAACTTCGGCCAAAAAACCACCAATCCCAGGACCAATCATAAAGCCAAGTGACATAGAAGCACCAAGCAGACCCATGCCTTTACCTCGTTCTTCGTATGTCGTGATATCTGCAACAAATGCCATCATCGGAGGAATCAGGAATGCCGCTCCCAGTCCACTAAAGAAACGGGCAACATAAAGCATCCATAATTCGGTAGACATACCGAATGCTAGTTGAGACAACCCGAAAACAATTAATCCAAAGATAATTAGTTTTTTGCGACCATATTTATCGGAAAGCTGACCGGAAAGAGGAGAAAATAAAAATTGCGCTAAAGCAAAAGTAGCGATTAATGTGCCGAGTGCTTGACCAGCGACGCCAAATGTATCTAAATAGGCAGGCATAATCGGAATGATTAATCCAATACCGCTCATCGCAATGAACATATTGAACATCAGCACATAAAGCGCTGATTTATTTGATTGTACGGCCATAGAGAGACCTTCTTTCGTTATTATTTCGTATTACTAAATTTCAGTCTTTAGAATCTACATACTATACCCCAAAACGTCAAAAAAAAACAGGCAAACGTTCTGCCTGTTAGTTTTCCATATCCATTTTAAATTCCAAAAATAACTCGTTGTAAGTTCCCAGCATTTCAAGACCCAAATTCTCATAAACTTCTAGTCGTTCTCGCAGCTCTTCAGGAGGATAAAACCGTTTATCCTCTGTAACCTCGGGATCCATCAAAGCAATTGCTTGCTCGTTCGGTGTAGAGTACCCGACATAATCTGCGTTTTGAGCAGCTACTTCAGGATCTAACATAAAGTTGATAAAAGCATGAGCACCTTCTACATTATCCGCAGTTTTAGGAATAATCATATTATCAAACCATAAGTTCGAGCCTTCTTCTGGGACAACGTAATCAATGTCTTCGTTAACCCACATGACGTCTGCAGCTTGGCCGGACCAAATAACAGCTACCGCTGCTTCTTCGCGTCGCATCATTTCAACAATTTCATCGCCAATAATGGCTTTAACGTTGGGACCCATTGTTTTCAACTTGTCTGTCGCTTCTCGCAATTCATCCATATCGGTTGAATTTAACGAATAGCCGAGACTGTTTAACCCCAAACCAATCACTTCACGGGCGCTATCAACTAGGATGACTTCTTGTTCAAGTGACGGATCCCACAAGTCGTTCCAGCTTTCAAACGTCTGTCCGTCTAGTAAGGTAGGGTTAAAGGCTATACCGACAGTCCCCCAAAAATAAGGAATAGAATATTCATTGCCTGGATCAAAAGGCAAATCAAGAAAATAAGGATCAATATTTTTCAAGTTCGGAATCAGCGCATGGTCAATCGGTTGTAGTAATTTGTTTTCCTTCATTTTTTCAATCGCATATTCAGAAGGCATCGCGACATCATAAGTGGTTCCGCCTTGCTCAATTTTTGTCATCATTGATTCGTTTGAATCGAATGTTTCATAAACTACAGAGATATTGGTTTCTTCTTCGAATTGCTTAATTAGTTCAGGATCAATATATTCGCCCCAGTTGTAGACTGAAATGGTACCACCGCCTGAAGTTGCTGAACTTTTTTCCAATACATTGACGGTATACAACAGTATAGTCGAAATGACAACAATCGCGATTGCGACTCTCACAAGTTCTTTCATAGTTTGGCGCCTCCAGTCCCAGGAGATTGTCCCGCACGTTGATTAAAGAAGTAATAGCCGAGAACCAAGCCAAGTGTTACAACAAATATTAATGCGGAAAGCGCATTGATGGTTAACGTGATTCCCGCTCGTGCCATTGAATAGATTTCGATGGATAAAGTCGAGAAACCGTTTCCTGTGACGAAAAAAGTTACCGCAAAATCGTCTAACGAATAAGTTAATGCTAGGAAAAATCCAGCGAAAATACCCGGCTTAATATAAGGGATAATTACGCGCGTCAAAATATCACGTTTCGATGCGCCAAGATCTGTTGCAGCATCGATCAATGACCGGCTCATTTCCTGAAGTTTTGGCAAAACCATAATCACCACAATTGGAATACTAAAAGCAATGTGTGAAATTAAGACAGATGCAAAACCGAGTTTGACACCAACCAACGTGAACAAGATTAGAAACGATGCGCCAATAATGACGTCTGGACTGACAATCAAAATGGTGTTTAAGGACAAAACAGCTTTGCGCGTTTTGCGATTTCGTAAAAATACGATACCAATAGCACCTAAAACACCGATTGCTGTTGAAATAAGTGAAGACAATAAGGCAATAATTACCGTATTCATCAAAATAATGAGTAATCTTGTGTCATTAAAGACCGCACCGTAATGCTCCCAAGTAAATCCTTCAAAACTCGACATTGTGCCACCACTATTAAAAGAATAAAAGATCAAGTAGAAAATAGGCGCATAGAGAATGGCAAAGACCAGCACCAAATAGACTTTTGCCGTTTTACTTAGTTTTGCCATTATACGAGCCTCCTTTTTCTTTCTGACCTGTCAGCATCATAATGATGATCATAAACAAGATTAAAAACACTGCAATGGTTGAACCCATTCCCCAGTTTTGTGTCACAAGGAATTGTTGTTCAATGGCTGTCCCTAGCGTAATCACTTTGTTTCCAGCAATTAATCGCGTAATAACAAAAAGGGAAAGGGCAGGGATGAAAACAGCTTGAATGCCTGACTTTACGCCGTTGATGGCTAATGGAAAAATAACACGTCTAAATGTTGTGAAAGCTGAAGCACCTAAGTCTCGGGAAGCATCAATCAATGCAGGGTTTATTTTATCTAGCGAGTTGAAAATTGGCAGCACCATAAACGGAATAAAAATATAAACGGAAACAAAGATAAAACTGAAATCAGTAAATAAGATTTGCCAGGGACCTGCCCCAAGCGTTTGGAGAAGCTTGTTAGCAGGTCCATACAATCCAAAAATACCGATAAAAGCATAAGCTTTTAGCAATAAATTAATCCACGAAGGAATAATGATGAGTAGTAGCCAGAGTTGTTTGTGCTTTGTTTTTGTTAGCCAGTAAGCCGTTGGATAAGCAATCACAATAGTGATTAACGTAATCAAAAACGCATACCAGAAAGAACTCAGCGTCATCCGCAGATAAACAGAAGAAAAGAAATTCTGATAATTTTCCAAAGTAAAAGCGCCAGTCAAATCCAAAAATGAAAAATAGAAGATTAACGCAATTGGCGCTATGACGAATAAGGCAATCCATAAATAATAAGGGACAAGGTAAAGCGGACGTGAGGGGTTATCTTTCATTGACTGAAGCTCCGTAGGACTCAAGACGTGCATCAAACGCTTCTTCCGATTCGTTTAGACGCATCACGTGAATAGCTTCTGGTGAAAAATCTAAGCCAATTTGAGAACCGACTTCTACTTTTTTCGTAGAATGCACAAGCCATTCATTGCCAACTTCATCGATGGTTGAAATTTCAAAATGAACCCCTCTAAATAGTTGCGTATCAACCGTAACCATCATTTTGCCTGTTCCACTTGGCGTGATTTCCAAATCTTCTGGACGGATGACGATTTCTACTTGCTCATTCGGATTGAGTCCAGCATCGACACATTCAAAAATTTTATTGGCAAATCGAACTTGGTAATCCGCAATCATTTCTCCACTGACGATATTCGATTCTCCAATAAAGTCCGCAACAAAACGATTGATAGGTTCATCGTATATGTCCATAGGGGTGCCACTTTGCTGAATTTTACCTGCATTCATAACGAAAATTTCATCCGACATGGCGAGCGCTTCTTCTTGATCATGTGTGACAAAGACAAAGGTTTTGCCTAAACGCTGCTGCAGTTCCCGCAATTCATACTGCATCTCAGTGCGTAATTTCAAATCCAAAGCAGACAGTGGCTCATCTAGCAAAATAACTTCGGGGTCATTGACGATAGCTCGTGCAATTGCCACACGTTGACGCTGACCACCAGACATCTCTGAAATTTCTCTTTTTTCATAGCCTTGTAAGTTAACAAAAGCGAGTGCTTCTCGTACACGTCTTTCAACTTCAGGACCTTTTACTTTCTTAATCCGCAAGCCAAACGCAATATTTTCAAAAACATTCAAGTGAGGAAACAGTGCGTAGTCTTGAAATACCGTATTCACTTGACGCTGATTAGCAGGTACCGTGTTCATTTTTTTGTCTTCAATATAAATATTGCCGCTAGTAGGTGTTGCAAATCCTGCAATTAAACGTAAGATGGTTGTTTTTCCACAACCAGAAGGTCCAAGCAATGTATAAAATTTTCCTTTTTCGAGTTCGAAGCTAACATTATTTAAAACATTGCCGGCTCCTTCGTAAGTTTGCGTCACATTTTCAAAGCGAATGATGGGTATTTCCGCCATAAGATCCCTCCTGAATTATAAATAAGATTGTGTTGTGACAATGATCATTTCTGAAACACCATCGCAATCATTGATAAGCTGATGATGATTAGAAGCTTCATAGTAAATTGAATCTCCAGCAGCTGCAGCGTACTGATGATCGCCAATCTGAAGCAGCACCTGTCCTTCAAGAACATAGATAAAGGTTTCTGCTGAAGATGGCTCAAACTCTTTAAAATGACCGTTTGCCTGAAGCGTTAAAAAGACAGGTTCTATTTCTTTTTCGTTGGATGTAGGAATGAGCCATTCCACTTCATAGCCCGCATCTTCATCAACATGTGCGATATGATCTGCGGTCGAATAGACGATTTTAACTTCGTGATCCTCCGTAAAAAATTCTTTTGGCGTGGTTCCTAACACTTCGAGTAAACTAAAAAACGTTTCGATAGAAGGGGAATTCATGTCCCGTTCTAATTGGGAGATAAAACCTTTACTCAAATCAGTCCTTTTTCCAAGCTCTTCTTGAGTTAATCCATTTTTTAATCGAAGGCGTTTGATTTTTGTGCCGATATCCACCAGAGTTCTCCTCGATTCTTTGTATATGAATATTTGCAGAAAGTTTAGTTAAAATATACTTTTAGTTTACTAATAGCATATATTCATTATACGGAATGACACTATTTTTTCAAGCCGAAAATTATTTTCAATAAAGGATTGTTATCTATTGCAATTCACTAGCAACTTTTACTATCATAGAGAAAGTGTGAAATAATAAATAAACGAGATAATAATGATATGATAGATAGCAGGGAGATAGCTGATTTTATTGGCAACCAATTTTAACATACATGGTGCTCCTGCATAGGTACGAAATCGCTAAGCCAATTAACTTAAAGCAAACATTTATAAGTGGAATTTTCAAGTGAATGCATATAAAAATATACAAACAGTTCGACCCAAACTCTAGGAGTGATCAATGTGAACGGAAAAATGAATTTCTTTCTTGACCCTAAAAACCGTGTCATTCAAAAATCTTCAATTATGAACTACAAACAAGACCAGCAAGGATTGTATCTTGTAGCCGACAAGCGATTTATCAACTGGATGGATGTCCATACGTATTGTCATACGTGTTTAGCAGCTTTGACTTTTGATGACGAATTTGATGCAAGTTATTGCGCGAGTTGCAACGAATGGCGAGAAGAACCATGTACAGATATTAGTTGCGAGTATTGTGAAAACCGTCCAAAACGCCCATTAGATCCCCGCCGATAAGCGGGTTTTTTTATTTATTGAAATAAGTTTATCAACTCACGTATACGGTATTAGCGAATGCGATAACTTTTTCGATTAGTTTGCAAAAATTTAACAAGCATTGATGTAGCTAGGATGATCTATGTTAAAATAAAGCCACTTGAACAGTTGGAGGATGGATATGAAAAAAGAATTTGTAGTCATTGGACTTGGCCGTTTTGGCGGTAGCATTGTAAGAGAATTGATTGAACAAGACGCAGATGTAATGGCAATTGATAAAGACTCAGAGCGAGTCGATGAATACGCTTCGATCGCAACGCAAGCTGTTGTGGCCGACACAACAGACGAGGCAGTGTTAAAATCGCTAGGTATCCGGAATTTTGAACATGTTATTGTGGCCATCGGTGAAAACATCCAGGCGAGTATTTTAACAACATTGATGTTAAAAGAAATTGGTGTAAAGAAAATTACGGTAAAGGCGCAAAATGACTATCACGCGAAAGTATTGAATAAAATCGGTGCTGATAAAGTGGTTCATCCCGAACGTGACATGGGCATTCGGATTGCGCATAATATTCTTTCTAACAACGTATTGGATTACTTGGAGCTATCGGATGAACATTCTATTATGGAGATCAAAGCAAATCATAAACTTGCAGGCTACACCTTGATCGGTCTCGATATTCGGGCGCGTTATGGCATCAATATTGTGGCCATTAAAAGAGGAGACGATATTATCGTTTCTCCGCAAGCAGACATGGAAATTGAACAAGAAGATATCTTAATCATCATCGGTTCTGATGCAGATATTAATCGTTTCGAGAAAAAAATGATGAATTAGTAGAAAGACCTGTAAAAGAAAGTGATTCTTTTACGGGTCTTCATGCGTTTAGGAAGAATAAAAAAGGTGTGTGGGAAGTTACTCCCACACACCTTTTAAATGCCATTTTATTAAACTTCCATAATTACTGGCAAAATCATTGGACGACGTTTTGTTTTTTCATACAAATACGGTCCAAGAACATCAGAAATATCATTTTTCAATTCTGCCCAGTCCGTATTTTTGCTATGAATTTTTTTATTTAAGTGACGATTAAGCATTTGCTGAGCTTCGTAAATCATCGTACCTGACTCACGCATGTAAACAAATCCACGTGAAATAATATCAGGACCCGAAACCATTTTGTTCTTTTGCATATCCACACTTACAACAACGATAACTAAACCTTCTTCAGAAAGAACACGACGATCACGTAACACAATGTTGCCAATGTCACCGATTCCACTACCGTCGATATAAACATCACCGGAAGGAACACGCCCTGCAATAGAAGCTTCATCTTGACCTAAAGCAAGAACTTCACCATTTTCCATAATGAATGTGTTTTCTAATGGAACATCACATTCAACAGCTAAACCGGCATGTGTTTTTAACATACGATATTCACCATGAATTGGCATAAAGTATTTTGGTTTAATCAAACGAAGCATTAATTTGTTTTCAGGCTCTGAACCGTGACCAGACGTATGGATGTTGTTAAGCGATCCGTGAATAACGTCTGCACCGGCACGGAACAATAAATTGATTGTTCGATTGACGCTACTCGTATTGCCCGGAATTGGCGAAGATGAGAAGACAACCGTGTCATTTGGTTGAATTTGGATTTGACGGTGAGTCCCGTTGGCAATTCTTGAAAGAGCAGCCATCGGTTCGCCTTGTGAACCGGTACATAAAATAAGTACTTCGTTAGCAGGTAGACGGTTCAAGGTTTGTGTATCCACAAACGCATCTTCAGGCGCGTTAATATAACCAAGTTCGCGACCAATCGTCATAGCGTTATCCATACTACGGCCGAAAACAGCTATTTTGCGTCCTTGTGCAACGGCTTCATCTGTCACTTGTTGCAGACGATAAATGTTTGAAGCGAAAGTAGCAAAAATCAAGCGACCATCGACTTTTCTCATAATGTCTTTAATCGTTTCGCCGACTTTTCGTTCAGACATCGTGAAGTCAGGAACTTCAGCGTTGGTACTATCGGATAGAAGACAAAGAACACCTTCACTACCGATTTGAGCCATTTTCAATAAATTGGCAGGCTCTCCTACAGGCGTGAAATCAAATTTAAAATCACCTGTATGGACAATATTGCCGGGCGGTGTTTTTACAACTACACCAAATGCATCAGGAATACTGTGAGTTGTACGGAAAAAGCTAACGGCCGTCTTCCGGAACTTGATGACATCTTCTTCTTCGATTTCAGTCATTTTTGTTTGACGCAATAAACCGTGTTCTTCAAGCTTTTTACGTAATAAGCCCAATGCTAGTTTTCCGCCATATACAGGAATATTTATCTTTTTAAGTAAGTAAGGAATACCGCCGATATGATCTTCATGGCCGTGTGTAATGAAAAGACCTTTGATCTTATCGACGTTTTTTACTAAGTACGTGTAATCCGGAATAACGTAATCGATTCCGAGCAAATCGTCTTCCGGAAATTTAATGCCGGCATCAATTAGGATAATTTCATCCTGAAATTGAACACCATACGTATTTTTGCCGATTTCACCCAGTCCGCCGAGTGCAAAAACAGCTGTTTGATCATTTTTAACGAATTTCATCGTTATTCGACGCTCTCAACTTCGTAATTTTGACTAGCTTGTTCATACTCAAGGTGATTGCCTTCAAGTAATTGAACAAGTTCAATATTGTAGTCACGATCTTTTAAATGGTGTCGGACTTCGCGCTCGGATGCTGCTTCCACATAAAGGCTTTGTGTATTTTCACGAACAGGTACTTCAAAACGGTTTTCTTGGTAGTATACTTTAAAAATCATTGTTTGCTCTCCTTTTTCCACGCTCAAATAGATGCACTTCCTTTATATTATCATGACATTAGACTAAAATAAAGAATAGCCCTCCTTATTTATAAAGAAGGGCTAAAACGTTTATGCGATTTTCTTTTTATTCATGATGCCATTGAGCTGTCTGAGAAGTTTTCTTTTCAACCGTTTCAGCATGGCTAATCACTCCTTAACGCGATTATACTGCGTTTTCTGACAATTGTAAAGAAGCTGAACCTGTGTATTCAACGCTAATTATATTAAGAATGGAGATTCTAAAATGCCGAAATTATTATTGCTAGATATCGATGGAACTTTGTTGGATTCAAACAAAAAACTACCGGCTTCTGCGAAAGAAGCACTACAACAAGCAAGATTGAATGGACATGACTTAGCCATTGCCACTGGACGTGGACCATTTATGATTACTTCTATTCTAGAAGAACTAAAAATCGATACGTACATTACGTTCAACGGCCAGTACATCTCACATAACAACAAAGTGGTTCATAAGCAAGTAATCGAAGCTAAAATGCTAAATGAAATTCTTGCGTATGCAGAGCAACGCAATCATCCCGTTGTCTTTATGAACGAAGAGAAAATGGTATCTTCTATCGATTTCCATCCGGATATTGAAGAAAGTATACAGACGTTGAAAATACCGCATCCTGAAACAGAGAAAGATTTTCATTTGAATCACGAAGTCTACCAAGCACTGGTGTTCTGTGAAAAAGAAGAAGAACAGCAATACCACGATGCATTTAAAGAAGTGGACTTTGTCCGCTGGCACCGCGTCTCTTGTGATATTTCACCAAAAGGTGGTACTAAGGCAAGCGGAATTAAAAAGTTGATCCGCGCAACAGGTCACTCTATTGAAGACACAATCGCATTTGGTGATGGATTGAACGATTTAGACATGATGGATGTCGCCGGATATAGTGTCGCAATGGCAAATGGTCACGAAGAAACCAAAAAACGCGCATCCTATGTAACAGAACACGTAGACAACGACGGTCTAGCAAAAGCGTTCAAGCATTTAAAATTAATTTGACAAAGAAAAGCGAAAGCGCCTGTTCGAGCTAGGTGCTTGAGCATATAGAATAAAAAAGAGACGCGGCTTATTCAGCCGTGTCTCTTCCGATTGCAATCGCATTTTCAATTTCAGCGAAAGGATTTGTTGGATTGATGTGATCGAAGAACATGACTCCATTCAAATGATCAAGTTCATGCTGGAATGCAATAGCAGGTAACCCTGTCAAACGCATTTTGAATTCTTCACCATCTGGATTAAAAGCTTTAACAGTAATTCGCGCATATCTTGGAACATATCCAGGAACTGAACGATCAACGGACAAACAACCTTCTCCAGCAGCTAAATAAGCTTTTTCTATAGAGTGACTGACTATTTTAGGGTTAATGGCAACGAGACTAAGATCTTCTCCTGTACTCTCATCAAAATGCAAAGCGAACATTCGTTTTGCTTCATTTATTTGAGGAGCTGCAATACCAACACCGGGACGCAAATCATATTTTTCAGCCAGTTCATCGTCTTGGCTGTCAACTACATATTCCATAAGGTCTTTACTCAACTGACGATCTTCCTGAGACAGTGGAAATTTCACTTCTTCAGAACGTTTTCTGAGTGTAGGATGACCTTCGCGTATTATATCTTTCATTCGTATCAACTGATTTCATCCTTTCAAATGTCTTGCTATGTATTTTATTATAACGCAATTTTTCTATTTTGAAAAAAGAAAAAGCTGCAGAGCGTAGTTGTATTTTCCGTATGTGCATACTATAGTTAATTCATGGGAATTAAGGAGTGAACTAGATGAAAAAAACAGCCGTAGTGTTAAGTTTTTTCGCAATTTTTTTGTTAACTGCTTGTTCAGGTTCAGGAATTCGCGGAGATTTAGATCAAGTACTTAACGATACTTTCGATGCGGAAGAGGAGTACCGTGCAGTGCAAGACGATTTGGAAAAGCGGGAGAAAACAGAACAACAATTGTTTGAAGAAATTATGGCATTGACACAAGAAGAGCAAGACCAAGTAGCTAAACAAGCACAAACTGCGCTTGATTCGGCAGACGAACGTCTAGAGTTCTTAAAAACTGAAAAAGAATCAATGCAGTCTGCAGAAGAAAATTTCACTGGCATTGATAAAGTGATTAAAGCTGCCGAAGAAGTAGCTGTAAAAGCAGACGTGGAAGCGCTGAAGGCAAAAGTGAAAGAACGCTTCACAGCTCATTCGGAGTTTACGAAAGCTTATGAAAAGTTGATAGAAAGACAAAAAGAATTGTACGAGATGTTGAAGAAGGAAGAAACTACGTTGCAACTGCTTCAAGAAAAAGCTGCGGAAGTAAATGAACAAAACGAAAAAGTTCAACTGGCTGTTACAGCATTTAACGAAATAACCAAACAGGTCAATGAATTAAAAGATGCCACAATGAAAAAAATAGATGAAAGTGAGGAATAAGCGGCCTTTATGGTCGCTTTTTCTGTCCTATAAAAGACGTGTAAAAATGACTCTGTATTATAATACAGAGTATTAAACGAACTGGTACAGTTCAAGAAAACGAAATTGTCATGCAATTATTATTACTTAAAAATGTCAGGTTCTCTATGATTGACCCACGTTTTGTCGTAACGTATACTAAGTAGGAATGCGAAATTGTATCATAACTTGTATGTAATTATTTTAATACAGATAAAAAGGAGAGTTGCTTTTATGGCTGCGAAAAAATCACAGCAGTTCGATCCAGTAGAGACGCTGAATGCAATCGAAGAAAAGTTTGAAATGGTTCAGATTTTAAATGAAGAAGGCGAAATCGTTAACAAAGAGGCTGACCCGAAACTTTCGGACGAAGACCTACAGGAATTGATGAGCCGGATGGTATATACACGAATTCTTGATCAGCGTTCAATTTCTTTGAACCGTCAAGGACGTCTTGGATTTTATGCTCCGACAGCAGGACAAGAAGCTTCACAACTAGCTTCTCATTTTGCCTTGTCAAAAGAAGATTTCATTTTGCCAGGTTACCGTGACGTTCCACAATTGATTTGGCATGGATGGCCACTTCATCAGGCATTCTTGTTTTCACGTGGACATTTCATGGGGAACCAAATGGCTGAAGGTTTGAATATCTTGCCTCCGCAAATCATCATTGGTGCTCAATTTATTCAAGCTACCGGTGTTGCTCTAGGTATGCAAAAACGTAAAAAAGAAGCTGTTGCAGTTACTTACACAGGTGATGGTGGTTCTTCTCAGGGAGATTTCTACGAAGGAATCAACTTTGCAGGCGCGTTCCGCGCACCGGCTATTTTCATTGTGCAAAATAACCAGTATGCGATTTCGACTCCTCGCGAACTTCAAACTTCAGCGAAAACGATTGCTCAAAAAGCAGTTGCAGCTGGAATTCCTGGTGTTCTTGTAGATGGTATGGATCCACTTGCAGTATACGCTGTAACGCGTGATGCTCGTGAACGCGCAATCAAAGGTGATGGACCAACATTAATCGAAACACTTTGCTACCGTTATGGACCACATACGATGGCGGGCGATGACCCTACGCGTTACCGTACATCAGATATTGATAGCGAATGGGAAAAGAAAGACCCTCTTATTCGTTTCCGTAAATATTTGGAAGCAAAAGGCATTTGGGATGAAGCAAAAGAAAATGAAGTAATCGATAAAGCTAAAGAAGAAATTAAAGCAGCAATCAAAAAAGCTGACGGTGCTCCAAAACAGAAAGTATCAGATCTTTTAGAGCTTATGTATGAAGATGTGCCGTTTAATGTTCAGGAACAGTTGGATATTTATAAAGCAAAGGAGTCGAAGTAAGCCATGGCACAATTAACAATGATCCAAGCAATTACCGACGCTCTGAAAACAGAGATGAAGAATGATGAAAACGTTCTTGTTTTCGGTGAAGATGTAGGAAATAACGGCGGTGTATTCCGCGCGACTGAAGGTCTACAAAAAGAATTCGGCGAAGACCGTGTTTTTGATACACCATTAGCTGAATCAGGTATTGGCGGTTTGGCTATTGGTTTAGCTTTGCAAGGATATCGTCCAGTTCCAGAAATTCAGTTTTTTGGATTTGTTTTTGAAGTAATGGATTCGATTAGCGGGCAAATGGCACGTATGCGTTTCCGCAGTGGTGGAAGCTTAACTTCTCCTGTAACAATCCGCTCACCATTTGGTGGCGGTGTCCATACACCTGAAATGCATGCTGATTCATTAGAAGGATTGATGGCAGCTCAACCAGGTCTAAAAGTGGTTATTCCGTCTACACCTTATGATGCTAAAGGATTGTTGATTTCAGCAATTCGTGATAACGATCCTGTTATTTTCTTAGAGCATATGAAACTATACCGTTCATTCCGTCAAGAAGTACCTGAAGAAGAATACACAATTCCTTTAGGTAAAGCTGATGTGAAACGTGAAGGGAAAGACTTAACGATTATCGCTTACGGCGCAATGGTACAAGAAAGTATCAAAGCTGCAGAAGAACTGGAAAAAGAAAATTATTCGGTTGAAGTGGTCGATCTTCGTACGATCCAACCGCTTGATATTGAAACAATCATCGCATCAGTTGAAAAAACAGGTCGTGCTATGGTCGTTCAAGAAGCTCAAAAACAAGCTGGAATTGCAGCGAGTGTTGTAGCTGAAATTACAGACCGTGCCATTCTTACCTTAGAAGCACCTGTTCTTCGTGTAACAGCACCAGATTCAATATTCCCATTCTCACAAGCGGAAGAAGTTTGGTTGCCAAATGCGAAAGATATTATCGAAACAGCGAAGAAAGTTTTAACTTTTTAAATTAGACAGAACCGAAAGGGTGATATACATGGCTTTTGAATTTCGTTTGCCGGATATCGGAGAAGGTATCCATGAAGGTGAAATCGTAAAATGGTTCGTAAAAGCGGGGGACACAATCGAAGAAGACGATATTCTTGTCGAAGTACAAAATGACAAGGCCGTTGTCGAAATTCCTTCACCTGTTTCAGGAACAGTTGAAGAAGTATTGGTGGCAGAAGGAACGGTTGCAGTAGTAGGCGATATTTTAGTTCGCATCGATGCACCGGACGCTGAAGAAATGAGTTTTAAAGGGAGTCACGGTGACAAAAAAGAAGTCGCTCCTGAAGTAAAAGAAGAAACAGAAGAACAAGTCCAAGCCGGTACAGCTGAATCTGGTGGAGATGTGGATAAAGCATCTGCTAAAGAAGAAGAACCGAAAAAACAAACAGGTGCTGGATCTCAACCACAGGCTGACTCAACAGAGGAGTCTGATCCGACTGCACGCGTAATTTCAATGCCGTCTGTTCGTAAATTTGCACGCGACAACGATGTTGATATTAAGCAAGTAACAGGATCTGGTAATAATGGACGAGTGTTAAAAGAAGACGTGGAAGCGTTTAAGAACGGCGATCAAAAAGCAGCAATCCCTGCAGCTTCTGAAGAAGTATCACAAGAAGTAACAGAAGAAAGCACTGATAAAGCAGCAGCTCCGAAAGCGGCAGTAGCTCCTGAAGGTGAATTCCCTGAAACGCGTGAGAAAATGTCAGGAATTCGTAAAGCAATCGCTAAAGCGATGGTTCATTCAAAACACACTGCTCCGCACGTAACGTTAATGGACGAAGTAGATGTGACAGAACTTGTAGCACATCGCAAAAAGTTCAAAGACATTGCAGCAGAAAAAGAAATCAAGTTAACGTATTTACCATATGTAGTAAAAGCGTTAGTCAGCACATTGCGTGAATTCCCAGCTTTAAACACATCGTTTGACGATGAAACAAGCGAAGTGATTCAGAAGCATTATTTCAATATCGGAATTGCTGCAGATACAGAAAAAGGGTTAATGGTTCCGGTTATTAAAAATGCAGACCGTAAATCAGTATTCGCTATTTCTGATGAAATCAATGGCTTAGCGACAAAAGCGCGTGATGGTAAATTATCAGCTGCTGAAATGAAAGGTGCATCATGCTCAATCACGAATATCGGTTCTGCTGGTGGACAATGGTTCACACCTGTTATTAATCATCCGGAAGTAGCGATTCTTGGAATTGGCCGAATCGCAGAGAAACCTGTAATTAAAAATGGTGAAATTGTAGCGGCACCTGTGTTAGCATTGTCATTGAGCTTTGATCATAGAATGATCGATGGTGCAACAGCACAGCACGCATTAAATCATATTAAACGTTTATTAAGTGAACCTGAATTACTATTAATGGAGGCGTAAAAATTATGGTAGTAGGAGATTTCCCAATCGAAACAGACACGCTCGTAATTGGCTCAGGCCCTGGCGGTTATGTTGCAGCAATCCGGGCAGCGCAAACTGGCCAAAAAGTAACAATCGTAGAGAAAGAATATATTGGTGGCGTTTGCTTGAACGTCGGCTGTATTCCTTCAAAAGCAATGATTTCTGTTGGGCACCGTTTTGAGGAAGCTCAGCATTCAGAAGACATGGGAATTATCGCAAAGGAAGTTTCACTTAACTTTGAAAAAGCGCAAGCGTTCAAAGATGGCGTCGTTAAGAAATTGACTGGCGGCGTGGAGTCTCTTCTGAAAGGCAATAAAGTTGAAATTTTACGCGGTGAAGCTTATTTTGTTGATGAAAACACTGTCCGCATTATGGATGACAATTCAGCACAAACGTATAAATTTAAAAATGCTATTATCGCAACTGGATCTCGTCCAGTCGAAATCCCGACTTTCAAATTTACAAAACGCGTAATTAATTCAACTGGCGCTTTGGCACTTACTGAGCTTCCGAAAAAACTTATCGTTATTGGCGGCGGATATATCGGTACAGAGCTGGGTACTGCATTTGCAAACATGGGTTCTGAAGTAACGATCCTTGAAGGCACACCGGATATCCTTGCTGGGTTTGAAAAACAAATGACAGCAATCGTCAAAAAAGGATTGAAGAAAAAAGGCGTTGAAGTTATCACTAAAGCATCTGCTAAAGGTGTAAAAGAAACTGATTCTGGCGTTACGGTATCGTATGAAGCGGGCGGAGAAGAAAAAACGCTTGAAGCAGATTATGTTCTTGTAACTGTTGGCCGTCGTCCAAATACAGACGAAATGGGTCTTGAAGAATTGAACTTGAATATGTCTGACCGTGGCTTGATCGAAGTCGACAAACAATGTCGTACAAACATCTCCAACATTTATGCAATCGGTGATGTAGTAGCTGGCCTTCAGTTAGCACACAAAGCTTCATACGAAGGTAAAGTAGCTGCAGAAGCAATTGCAGGAGAAAAGTCTGAAGTTGATTACATGGCTATTCCAGCGGTCTGCTTTACAGATCCGGAACTTGCAAGCGTTGGTTTGTCTGAAGAACAGGCAAAAGAAGAAGGATTCGAAGCTGCGGCTGCGAAATTCCCGTTCGCTGCAAACGGCCGTGCTCTTTCATTAAACGCAACTGAAGGATTCGTGAAGCTAGTTTCGCGTAAATCTGACGGTTTGCTGTTAGGTGCACAAATTGTTGGAGCTGGCGCATCAGACATGATCGCTGAGCTTGGTCTTGCTATCGAAGCTGGAATGACAGTAGAAGATATCGCGATGACGATTCATGCTCATCCAACACTTGCTGAAATCACTATGGAAGCTGCTGAAGTAGCTCTTGGAACACCAATTCACATTATTAAATAAATAGTAGAGAAGTCGCTTTTGCGGCTTCTTTTTTTTGGAGAAAAGCTATTTTTCATGGTAAGATTTGTATGACAAAGGAGTGTTTGGATTGATAAATAGAAAAGCAATGGTTTTGGTAACCGCCCTGTTATTACTAGCGGCATGTGGAAATGACGATGAAGCAGTTACAAATAAGGAAGAAAAGACAGTTGAAGAACAAGTTGCAACTGAAGGAAAAAAAGCCGGAAAAGATGAAGAAGTAATTGAAACAAAAGAAGAAGAAGTTGAAGAAGAACCAAAAGAAGGAGTAACGTCGGAACCACAATATCGCATTAATCCTGCTAATTGGTCAGTACAACCTATAGCAGATGCTGCTGAAAAAGTAGTATTAGTAACTATTGATGATGCGCCGGACAAGCATTCAATAGAAATGGCAGAAACGTTGAAAAGTAAAGAAATTCCAGCAATTTTCTTCGTCAATGGTCATTTTTTAGATACAGATGAGGAAAAGCAACAGTTAAAAGAAATCTACGATATGGGCTTTGTAATTGGAAATCATACATATAGCCACGAAAATTTAAAAAATCTTTCTGAGCAGCAGCAGCAACAAGAAATTTTGGAGATAAATAAAGTTGTTGAAGAAATTACTGGAGAAAAACCAAAGTTTTTCCGTGCTCCTTTTGGCTCTAATACTGACTTTAGCAAACAACTTGTCGAAGACCAACAGATGGTTCTCATGAACTGGACCTACGGCTACGACTGGGAAAAAGACTATCAAGACGCTGCGGCATTAACAGAAATTATGGTTAATACGGAGTATTTAAATAATGGTGCTAATTTATTGATGCACGATCGAGATTGGACTGCAGAGGCATTACCCGGAATTATCCGAGGACTACAAGATAAAGGATATGGCTTTGTGGACCCGAAAACAATCGAAGGTATGTAAAAAAACGATCCACAGGTATATTTCTGTGGATCGTTTTTTGGGGGGTTCATTATGTAAACTTATGCCTGTCAGAACTGACCAGGCACTTTCACTTTTCGTTGTCTAGACTCCAGCAGCCAGATTCTCGGGACATAAGCCACTCTGGCTGTGTGGCTGAAAACACGCCACTTCGCCAGAGCGTCTTATGCCTGTCGAATCTACATGGCTGCTTACGCTTTTCGGTGTCCAGTTGCAAGTGCCTAGCTCCTCGGGACATAAGTCAACCCAGCTGCGTGGCAAAGAACGCCACACTGCTGGGCCGTCTTATGCCTGTCGGAGCTGACCAGGCACTTTCACTTTTCGTGTTACCTAATCGCTTGTTGTTCTTTTATAACCCGTAGCATTTGCAGTGTGTCGTCTTCTGGTCCTTGTACGGGTAACCCGGCAGCTACGTTCATATGGATATAGTTGATATTTTCTTGGGTGATGATTTCACCAGGAATGAAGATAGGGATACCGGGTGGGTAGACCATGATAAATTCAGCAGAAATGCGTCCGACTGCTTCATTGATTGAGATAACTTCTGTTGTTGCATAGAAAGCGTCACGTGGTGTCATTGCGAGTCTTGGAATGTCTGGCATCAATACGACAGGTTCGATGACTACGGCATCACTTTCTAAGGTCTCAGTCATACGTTGAAGTGCATTGATCAATAGATTTACTTCTTTGCGGCTATCGCCAATTGTGATGAGGCATAAAATATTATACAAATCGGAAAGTTCGATTTCAATATTAGCGTTTTCTCTCAGCCATTCCTCGGCCTGATGTCCAGTAATACCTAAATTTTTTACACTGATTAATAGTTTCGTCGGGTCCATATCAAAAGTGGCGGAAGAATTTAGTAATTCTTTACCCACACAGTGTAAATGGGGGATTTTGTTGATGCGTTTGCGCGCATCTTGAGCTAGCCGAATCGTCCGATCAATCAAATCATAGCCATTGATTGCCAATTGACGGCGTGCAGTATCAAGAGACGCTAAAATTGGATAGGACGTCGACGTCGTCGTTAGCATAGAAAGCGTCGATTGTACGCGCTTCGGCGATACTAAACCTTCTCGTACATTTAGCACCGAACTTTGTGTCATAGATCCACCTAGTTTATGGACAGAAGTTGCTGCCATATCTGCTCCTGCTGCCATTGCAGAAATCGGCAATGACTTATGGAAATGAATATGAACCCCATGTGCCTCATCGACCAAAACAGGGATATTCCGCGAATGTGCAATATCGACAATCCGTTTTAAGTCAGCGGCTACGCCGAAATAAGTCGGATTAATGACTAGTACGGCTTTAGTATCTGGATACTCAACTAATGCTTTTTCTACTGCTTCCGCCGAAATTCCATGAGAGATCCCAAGATCAGGATCTACTTCAGGATGAATGAAAATCGGGATAGCACCAGCGAAAACAATAGCTGACATGATAGATTTATGGACATTTCTTGGCACTAGAATTTTATCATTGGGACCAACGACACTAAGAATCATTGTCATAATTGCGCCACTTGTACCTTGTACAGAAAAGAATGTATAATCTGCTCCAAAAGCTTCAGCAGCTAGCTCTTGCGCTTTTTTGATGGCACCTTTTGGAGAATGTAAATCATCCAAAGGAGCGATGTTAATTAAATCGATAGAAAGAATGTTGTCGCCGACAAATTCTCTAAAAGCTGGATCTACACCTTGCCCTTTTTTGTGGCCAGGAATGTGAAACTGGATTGGGTGCCGGTTTCGATGCTTGAGAAGCGCATCAAATAACGGAGTTTCTAATTGAGACAATGATAAGCCCACCTCGCTAAATAAAATGAAAACAAAATGAATTATAGCATGATGTACTCACCTATAGTACAAATTAAAAGGATTTTCCGTAGTGAAAGCGAATACATGACCTATAGAGAGAAAAGGAGTGAGTTGATGGAATTCAAAACAAAAGTGACGGAACTATTAGGAATTCGTTACCCAATTATTCAAGGGGGATTGGCTTACTTAGCCTATGCGGAACTAGCTGCGGCAGTGTCAAATGCAGGAGGACTTGGTCAAATTACAGCAATGAGTTTGTCAACGCCTGAAGAATTGAGAACAGAGATTCAAAAAGTAAGACAATTGACGGACAAGCCTTTTGGTGTTAATTTTGCAATTGGCGATCACGGTCGTTCGTTTTCTCATATGTTGAATGTAGCGATTGAAGAAAGAGTGCCGGTTGTTTCGATGACCGGTGGCAATCCGACGCCAATATTCGAGCAACTAAAAGAGACCAACATTAAAAAGTTGGTATTGGTTGCTGCAAAAAGGCAAGCTCAAAAAGCAGAAAGTCTCGGTGCTGATGCTGTTATGGTCGTGGGTCAAGAAGGTGGCGGACACTTGGGGCGTGACGATATTGGGACAATGGTGCTAATTCCACAAGTGGTAGATGCTGTAAAGATTCCGGTTATCGCTTCAGGAGGAATTGGTGACGGACGGGGCTGGATGGCCGCTCTTGCATTAGGTGCTGAAGGAATTGAAATGGGCACACGCTTTATTGCCACAAAAGAATGCGTCCATGCCTCAGCAGCATATAAACAGCTGTTAATCAATAGTTCAGAGAACGATACAGTTATTATCAAACGCAGCATTGGTGCGCCTGCGCGAACGTTACGTAATAGTTGGACCGACAAAATTTTAGAGATTGAAAGTCACGCGCCCACTTATGAGGCTTTAAAAGAATACATTAGTGGTGAAGCCAACAAGCGTTTCATCTATAATGGAGAAACAGACCAAGGCTTTGGGTGGGCGGGACAAGTGACTGGATTGATCAAAGATGAGCCGACAGTTCAGGAACTGATTGACTCAATGGTCAAACAGGCTGAAGAAATCCGAGGCAAATGGTCAGTTACTAGATGAAATGAGGGATGAACAATGGATTATTCTTATCCATTTTCAATTGAATGGTCAACAGAAGAAATTATTGATGTTGTCGGTTTTTTTGAAGCAATTGAAATGGCCTATGAAAAAGGCATTACCCGACAAGACTTATTGACGCGCTATCGTCAGTTCAAGCAAGTAGTTCCTTCGATATCAGAAGAAAAAACCTATTTTCGTGAATTTGAAGAAGAAAGTGGGTATGTAGCCTTTCCGGTTATTAAAGAAATGAAAGCTGGAACAGGCGATGAAACCATCAAACTAAAAAACAAGTAATAAAAAAGAACCTGTAGCCTTAGCGGCTGACAGGTTCTTTTGCTGGTTGGAGTAAAGCTGTATAAACAGGCAGTAAAGCTTGGAAAGTTTCTTCTGTGAATTGAAAAAATTGTTCCTTATTTAAAGAAGCGGCCTGTTCTCTAGTTAAATGGCGGCCAATTACAAATTCGCCTTTTTTTACATTACGCAACCGAATTAGCAGTTTTTCAATACCTGCGTCACCTAATTCATATAAGGTATTGGACTGCGGTTTCATATGATCTCCTGAAGCGGTGAAATCGGTTGGCAACTGTTGCAATACATCAGAATGCAATAAATTTTGCGCCATTGCAGTTTTATTCGGAGCCTCATAAATAACCGCTAAAATAATGAATACGTGACTTTCCCACATACCAATTTGAAAATGAGGAACGGCTTTATAGCCTCTTTTAAAAGGTGCAAAGGCTACCCAACTATCATTTGGCGGATTTACAGTTCTTCGCATATGTTTAGCTACGTGAGGGAAAAATTCATTTCCGGTTTTTCTAGAGAAAAATGATGAAAATTCAATGCCAAGTTCTTCGAATTTTGGCCGGACAATATCAGTCAGTGCAGACATTCTAGCATCTAAGCCAGGAGTGTTAAAAACTTCAAAATCTTGTTCGTTCCAGTAAGGTTTCAAATAAATATCCTCCTCTAATTTAAGCAATCAGGTTTCATTTTAACGAAGTTTGGGAAAAAAGAATATAAATACGTTCCTGCCAATGGATTTCGTTAGAAAAAAATGTTATTATAAAGTTGCAACAAGATTAGTCGGAATCTTCCGACTTTGATGAGAAAGGGGTGCTCATTATGAAACAGATGGTTCAGATAATCCGCAAAGCGGATGTAGAGAAGGAATATGTACATGTATTAAAGTTAGAACTCGATTATGAACTTGCTTCACTGTTTGATGCAATGCAGCAAAAGGACGACCATGAAGTGTCTAAAAGTAAACAGCGACTTCAGGAAATTCACCTAGAACTGGAGGCCCTCCATGCGCTCTAATTCATCTATACATTAAAGGCATCTGCTAGAGTAAGACAGCAGATGCCTTTTTCGTTATACTGAAACAAACAAGGAGGGATGCACAGATGGATTTGCATGCTATGGATAGATACATAAAATCACTCATTAAAGAAGCAGGGCATCAGATTCGTAATTCTTTTTTAACGGATATCACGATTGAATCAAAATCAAATGCCAATGATTTGGTAACCAATATGGATAAAGAAATTGAACAATTTTTTATCGAGCGGATTCGCAGAGATTTCTCAGGGCATCGAATTTTCGGAGAAGAAGGCTTTGGAGATGATATCCAAAACACGAACGGAATTATTTGGTTGCTCGATCCAATCGATGGCACGATGAATTTTGTTCATCAAAAACGCAACTTTGCTATATCTCTAGGAATATACGAAGATGGGATCGGTAAACTGGGCTATATATATGATGTTGTCAACGATGATTTATACCACGGAGTTAAAGACGGTGGAGCATATTGCAACAATGAAAAGCTAAGACCGCTTATGGAAACAGACATATCCGAATCCATCGTAGCAATGAATGCGACATGGTCAATCCCAAATCGTTATTTAGATCACGAAGCTATCATTCAATTGATTCGCGATGTACGTGGTACACGCTCTTATGGTTCGGCAGCACTTGAACTTGCTTATGTGGCATCTGGGCGTTTTGATGCGTATATTTCAATGAGGTTATCTCCGTGGGATATTGCTGGGGGTATGGTTATTGCTCAAGAAGTAGGTGCAATAACGACGAATTTTAAAGGAGACCCAGCAAATCTTTTAAAACAAGACACTTTTATAGCAGCTAATCCCGCAATTCATCAAGAACTGTTAGAAAAATATATAAAATTCAAGTAAAAAAAGATGCGGAATTCCGCATCTTTTTTTATAATTATAGTAATCCGGCTTCCCGCATTTCTTTTTTCTTCTTGAATCCCATGCCCATGATTAAACACAGGACTAAGATTGCTGCGAATATGCCCAGTACACTGCGCAAGCCAACAGCCAAGCCGATTCCTGCCATCGCTAGTAACGCTGCCAAAGAGTACAATACGAAGATCCATTTAATGTTTTTTATTGATTTTTTCACTTGATTTGCCTCCTGTAGCTTACAAACTGAAATAAAATCTTAGGGTTTTACACCTATATGTGCTATACTAGCACAGTTATAGGCATGAAAAAAGAATATTGGAGTGAAATTATGACTAAATTACGTAACGACTTAAGAAACATTGCAATTATTGCCCACGTTGACCATGGTAAAACAACGCTAGTGGATCAGCTTCTACAACAATCCGGAACTTTCCGTTCAAACGAACACGTTGACGAACGCGCAATGGATTCTGGCGACATCGAAAGAGAACGCGGAATTACAATTCTTGCGAAAAATACTGCAATTCAATACAAAGACGCTAAAATCAACATCCTAGATACGCCTGGACACGCGGATTTTGGTGGAGAAGTTGAACGTATCATGAAAATGGTTGATGGTGTTCTATTGGTAGTAGACGCTTATGAAGGCTGTATGCCACAAACGCGCTTCGTACTGAAAAAAGCATTAGAACAAAACCTGAAGCCAATCGTAGTTGTAAACAAAATTGACCGTGACTTTGCACGTCCTGAAGAAGTGGTTGACGAAGTCATCGAATTGTTCATTGAACTTGAAGCGAATGACGATCAATTGGAATTCCCGGTTATTTTTGCATCAGGTATGAACGGTACAGCAAGTCTTTCTTCAGATCCTGCTGATCAAGAAGAAAACATGCAGGTTGTTTATGATGCGATCCTGGAACACGTCCCAGCGCCAATCGATAACAGAGATGAGCCACTTCAGTTCCAGGTAGCTCTTCTTGATTATAGTGATTATGTTGGACGTATCGGAATTGGCCGCGTATTCCGCGGGACGATCGAAGTTGGACAATCGGTTTCATTGATGAAACTAGACGGTTCATTCAAAAACTTCCGTGTGACGAAAATGCACGGTTTCATGGGCCTAAAACGGGTGGAAATCGAAAAAGCAGAAGCTGGCGATTTGATTGCCGTTTCGGGTATGGAAGACATCAACGTAGGGGAAACGGTTTGTCCTGCAGAACATCGCGAAGCATTGCCTGTCTTGCGCATTGATGAGCCAACTCTACAAATGACTTTCTTAGTTAACAACAGCCCATTTGCAGGTAAAGAAGGCAAATGGATCACTTCAAGAAAAATCCAAGAACGTTTGGATGCTCAATTACAAACAGACGTATCTTTACGTGTAGACGCAACAGATTCGCCTGACGCTTGGGTAGTATCTGGACGCGGAGAATTGCATTTGTCGATTTTGATCGAAAATATGCGTCGCGAAGGATTCGAAATTCAAGTTTCTAAACCTGAAGTTATCGTTCGTATGGTTGACGGAGTTCGCTGCGAACCTGTTGAGCGTGTTCAAGTGGACGTGCCTGAAGAATACACTGGCGCAATTATCGAGTCATTGGGTGAGCGCAAAGGTGAAATGTTGGATATGGTAAACAATGGTAGTGGACAAGTTCGTATGGTATTTAACGTACCGGCACGTGGTTTAATCGGTTATACAACTGAATTCTTAACGCAAACTCGTGGCTATGGAATTATTAACCACACATTCGACAGCTACCAGCCAGTTGCTTCTGGTCGTGTTGGCGGACGTCGTGAAGGCGTATTGGTATCTATGGAGCGCGGTAAAGTTTCGACTTACGGCTTGATGGGGATCGAAGACCGCGGAACTTCATTCGTTGAAGTTGGCGCTGAAATTTACGAAGGTATGATAGTTGGACAACATAACCGCGACAGCGACCTTACAGTAAATATCGTAAAAATTAAAGCTGCAACAAACATTCGTTCAGCTAACAAAGACCAAACAACAACAATGAAAAAAGCACGCTTAATGAGTCTTGAAGAAGCGCTTGAATACTTGAACGATGATGAGTATTGCGAAATTACACCGCAAACGATTCGTCTGCGCAAAAAGATTCTTGATAAAAACGAACGTGAACGTATGGCTAAGAAAAAGAAAGTTGCCATCGAAGAATAAGTGAATAGGAAGGATGTATAACCGTGGACGAACAAGCTTTTGTCTATGACAATATGTATCCGGTAGCTCGAATTTTGTATCAAAATTTGCCGAGTTTTGAAATGGCAGGATACGCATTGTTTGCGATAATTTTCCTGCTCTCGGCGTTTGTTTATAAATTGGGGTTTGCTAAAAAGTTATCACTTGGAAAAAATGTAGCGATTGGTTTGTTTTTGGCAATCGGTGGTTTAGGGCTTACGTTTCTTGCCTTTTTCTTACCAATTGTTGAAGGGCTAGTCATTGCAGCGCTCATACTGATTCTTTATAAAATCCGCTTATGGCGCGAAAAACGCGAAAACGCTGTATCTCATTGAGATACAGCGTTTTTGCGTTCAAAAGTTTTATAGAGAATAGGCAGCAACAAGGAGTATGTGAGGTGAGAAAAAACCCAATACAGAAACGCTCCCCAATCTGTAACAGCTGGAACATTAGCTTCAATTGCAAGATAAGATAGTAAAAAGTAAAGAAACGGGAAAGGAACTGACATCAGTAAACTGATGAGCACCAATTGACCAAATGAATAATTTCGTCGTTTGGCTAAATAAACAAAGACAACACCGATAATCAGTGAAATCGTCATATGAAAAATAAATTCCGTAACTTCTGACCATTGTATTGTCCCGATCACTGGAACAAAATCAACATTCAGTAATAGTGTATATATTTGAACGCCAGTGACTGATTGAATCCACTTCATTAAAAGTCCTAAAATCAACCCACTCCAAAAGCCAATCCAGAGACCTTTTAAGAGCTTCATCAGAAATCATCCTCAATGCTACGGGAACTACGATAAAATCGAAAAGAACCCGTGGCAATGCGTTCTTTTGTTCTATCTGTGATCCGGTCGTGGCATTCATTGCACATATGTGTATGGATGGGTCTATTTCGCAGACGTTTTGCTTGTAATGTATCATCGACTAATTCTTCGATCTTATCGCAAATTACACATTTTACACGCATATTGAATCACTCCTATTCGACTCGGATGGCTTGGATATCGGTAATGGGATTGTCTTGGTTCGATCCATCTGGAAGAAGTACATGAACAGGACCATCTTCTTTTAAAGGTTTGCCATGATCACTAAATTTGAAAATTAGTTGTGCAGCATGCTCAATTGGAAATTCGAATTCACCGTTTAAGGTTTCAAAAACTACACGTTTTGCATGTTCAAAAGGTTCTGCATTCAAAAGGAATGGCTTGAAAAGAATGCCGAAAGTTCCTGTTAGCATTTCTTTTTTTTCTTTACTCTTATAGGTTTTCTCTGAATTCAAAGTCGGCGGTACGGTACTGCCTTCCATGATTTCACGAGACCAATGTTCACCCATTCCACGCTTATAGTCTTCAAGTTCGTCTTTTTCGATTCGCTCTTCTTGAAAATACGTTTCCAAATTCAACTTACGGTCGTCAAAAATCCATACAGTAGGATCTAATATAAGTTTAAATTTCACTTCACCTTTAAAAGGTACAATAAATTCCATGGGTAAACCCTCCATCTTAAATAGTTGCTCTCTTAATAGTATACCTTTTTGTGTCAAGTTCCTAAAGGGATTCATCTCTTTCATTATAGAGGCTTGCATTTTCTCTTTTTAAAAGATACACTTTAAACAGGAAAATAGAGAAGAAAACTCATAATATGGGGGGATTCCTCATGGAACATACAGAAGAACAAACATACCATCTGAAGGCCTTGGAACTCCTCAAAGCTGATGCAGAAAAAATTGAGCAATTGATTAAGGTGCAAATGGATCATTTGACATTGCCATCTTGTCCTTTATATGAAGAGGTGCTTGACACCCAAATGTTCGGCCTATCGCGTGAAATCGATTTTGCGGTTAAGCTGGGGCTAATCGAACGTGAGGCTGGAAAAAATTTAATGGATACGCTGGAAAAGAAACTTTCCATTCTTCACGAAGCGTATACAAATAAATGATCTAAAACTCAAACGAAATTTGTTTGAGTTTTTTTAAAATTTAAGGACATATTCTAGTTAGACTCTTCATCAATTAGAGGTTCGTTGGTGCCAGACACCATTGAAAAGTCAGCCTTTAAGGTAGCCTTTTTTCATATATCAGGCAGACTGGCATTTCATTTAAAATTGTTGTTACCTATCAAATTTATGCAGCGATTTGCATTTTCTCCCTAATCCATCAAATTTAAAAGAGGTATTAAAATGAAATCTTACATCAAGAAATACGCAAAGTTCTTTGATTATCCTTTATTTTTTACTTATCTGGCTTTAATAATATTTGGCTTGATTATGATCTACAGTTCAAGTATGGCCTGGTCAGTCAATTATTATGGCTCTGAGCCGGACCGATTTTACATACAACAATTAATAAATTTAGCAATTGCGTTTCCAGTTTTCGCGATTGCAGCAGTTTTCCCATACAAACATTTTAAAAAGAGATGGATGATGATGATCATTCTAGCAGTGGTTTTTACTGGTTTGGTTGCTGTGCATTTTGTCGGTTTTGCAGCGGGTGGTGCTAAAAGTTGGATCAGCCTTGGATTTGCTAATATACAGCCTTCAGAAGTAGCAAAAGTCGGCATCATTCTCTATTTATCAGGAGTGTTTTCAAACAAATATCACAATGGCACCATCAACAAATTGAATGATGCGATTATACCACCTGTTATTATTTTGACGCTTGTCCTGTTTTCTGTATTTCTTGAGCCCGATCTTGGTTCTATGCTAATTATTGGAGCGGTCGGTTTATCGGTTATGTCAGCGAGTGGTGTTCGCTTAAAACCATTTATCCGTCTTGCAGGTATTTTTATTGCGGCAGCATCTATTATTATTGTGCCTTTCATGATTTTTGCAGGAGATATGATTTTTACTGAAAAACGTCTTGGACGTCTGGATGCTTTTTTTAATCCGTTTTCGGATGAATTAGGATTTGGTTTTCAGATTGTTAACGGCTATCTAGCTATTGGCTCTGGGGGATTGAGTGGTTTAGGACTCGGTCAATCTATTCAGAAATTGGGCTATCTACCGGAACCCCATACCGATTTCATTATGTCAGTCATTGCTGAAGAACTGGGTGTGTTGGGTGTAGTGTTTGTTTTGGGTGGGTTAGGCTTTATTGTACTTCGTGGACTTTGGATTGCGATGACAACACATGATCCGTTAGCGAGAATGCTTGCAGCAGGTATTGCCAGTATGATTGGAATCCAGTCATTTGTGAATTTAGGAGGGTTAACGGGCATCATTCCGTTGACGGGTGTTACACTTCCTTTTATCAGCTATGGCGGAACGTCCGTAATTTTGTTATCTTTAGCTATGGGAGTATTAATGAATGTTTCCATGTTCAATAAATACGAAAAAACCAAAAAGTAAAGGGTGTGCTGCGGTGTGAAGGAGATTGACAAAATCTTGGTGGCCAACCGCGGAGAAATCGCTATTCGGGTTTTCCGCGCTTGTACAGAACTGAAAATTCAAACAGTTGCGATTTATTCTCAAGAAGACAGTGGTTCGTTTCATCGGTACAAAGCGGATGAATCCTATTTGGTTGGTAAAGGAAAAAAACCAATTGACGCTTATTTGGATATCGAAGACATCATTCGTATCGCTAAAGATTCCAATGTGGATGCAATTCATCCTGGCTATGGCTTCTTATCTGAAAATGTTCATTTTGCTAGACGTTGTGAAGAAGAAGGAATTGTTTTTATTGGTCCAACTTCGCGGCATTTAGACATGTTCGGAGACAAGGTAAAAGCGCGCACACAAGCAATTGCGGCTGGTATTCCTGTGATTCCAGGGACAGATGGTCCTGTTGATTCACTTGAGGAAGTTGAAGAGTTCAGCAAAACAGCCGGATTCCCGTTAATGATCAAAGCGTCTCTTGGCGGTGGTGGCCGTGGAATGCGAATTGTTAGATCTCACGAAGAATTAGCATCTTCTTATGAACGTGCAAAGTCTGAAGCGAAAGCTGCATTTGGATCCGATGAAATGTATGTGGAAAAATTTGTTGATAAACCAAAACACATTGAAGTTCAAATTTTGGGAGACTCTGAGGGCAATGTTATCCATTTGTATGAAAGAGATTGTTCGATCCAGCGCCGTCACCAAAAGGTTGTGGAAATTGCACCTTCCAATTCAATCAGCAATGAATTACGCAATGAAATTTGTGATGCTGCAGTCAAGTTAATGAAAAATATTGACTACATAAATGCCGGTACAGTCGAATTCCTTGTAGCGAATGATGAATTTTACTTTATCGAAGTAAATCCACGGATTCAAGTTGAACATACAATTACAGAAATGATTACAGGAATCGATATTGTTCATGCGCAAATTCACATCGCCAGAGGACATATGATTCATAGCGAAGAAGTAGGAATTCCGCAACAAAGTGACATTCCATTATTCGGTTTTGCCATTCAATCGCGTGTAACGACAGAAGATCCATTGAATGATTTCATGCCAGATGCCGGAAAATTGATGGTTTACCGCTCGGGTGGTGGATTTGGCGTAAGACTTGATGCAGGAAATGGCTTCCAAGGGGCTGTTATTTCACCTTATTACGATTCTCTTTTAGTGAAAGTATCGACTTGGGCATTAACATTCAAAGAAGCAGCTGCTAAAATGGATCGCAATCTTCAGGAATTCCGTATCCGTGGAATCAAAACGAATATTCCTTTTCTGGAAAATGTTGTAAAACATAAAAACTTTATTACAGGCGATTTTGATACGAGCTTTATTGATACGACTCCAGAGTTGTTTATCTTCCCAGTCCGACAAGACCGCGGTACTAAATTATTAAGTTATATAGGGAACGTGACAGTTAACGGCTTCCCTGGAATTGAGAAGAAAAAGAAACCAATTCATACGGCTCCAAGAAAACCGGAAATCGATCTATTGTCTCCAGCGCCAAATGGCACAAAGCAAATTTTTGATTTGCAAGGAGCGGAAGGATTAACGAAATGGATTCATGAACAAAAAGATGTGTTAATTACAGATACGACGTTCCGTGACGCTCACCAATCTCTATTAGCTACACGCGTTCGTTCGCATGATTTGTTTGAAATTGCGAAAGAAACTGCTCGTTTGCAGAGTGATCTATTTTCTTTGGAAATGTGGGGAGGCGCCACGTTCGATGTCTCTTACAGATTTTTAAAAGAAGACCCTTGGGAACGTTTGATCAAACTTCGTAAAGATATTCCGAATGTCTTGTTCCAAATGTTGTTCCGAGGAGCAAATGCGGTCGGCTATAAGAATTACCCGGATAATGTGATTCGTGAATTTGTTCGCAAATCTGGAGATGCAGGAATCGATGTATTCCGTATTTTCGATAGCTTAAACTGGATCAAAGGTATGGAAGTGGCGATTGATGAAGTCCGCCAATCGGGCAAAGTCGCTGAAGCGGCAATTTGTTACACTGGAGATATTTTGGATCCGAGTCGAGACAAATATACGGTTCAATATTATAAAGATATGGCTAAAGAATTAGAAGCAGCAGGCGCACATATTTTAGCGATTAAAGATATGGCGGGACTGTTAAAGCCAGAAGCGGCATATCGTTTAGTATCCGAACTTAAAGATACTGTGTCATTGCCAATTCACCTTCATACGCATGATACGAGTGGTAACGGAATTTATATGTACTCGAAAGCGATTGAAGCAGGTGTTGATATCGTTGATACAGCTCTAGGGTCAATGGCAGGTCTTACATCACAACCAAGTGCAAGTTCTCTACATTATGCTATGAGCGGTGGCAAACGTGAAATTCGATCAGATGTGAAAAATCTCGAAAAAATGTCTCATTATTGGGAAGACGTTCGCAAATACTATGTAGATTTTGAAAGTGGCATGAATAGCCCACATTCAGAAATCTACGTCCACGAAATGCCAGGTGGTCAGTACAGCAATCTTCAGCAACAAGCTAAAGCTGTAGGGCTTGGGTTGCGCTGGGAAGAAGTAAAAGCAATGTATTCACGCGTCAACTTATTATTTGGAGATGTCGTAAAAGTAACTCCTTCTTCTAAAGTAGTAGGGGATATGGCATTGTTTATGGTTCAAAATGAGTTAGATGAAAAAACAGTAATCACACGCGGCAAGACAATCGACTTCCCCGAATCAGTTATTGAATTTTTTGAAGGGTATATTGGACAACCACATGGCGGATTCCCAGAAGAACTTCAGAAAGTCATTCTAAAAGAGCGTGAACCAATTACGGTTCGTCCAGGTGAACTGCTAGAACCGGCAGATTTTGATGCCATTAAGAGAACTTTGTATGATAAATTAGAACGTCCAGTAACAAGTCATGAAGTTTTGGCTTATGCACTTTATCCAAAAGTATTTGATGAATACACAACGACGAATACCCAATTCGGCAACGTATCTGTTCTTGATACATTAACATTCTTATACGGAATGAGACTGGGCGAAGAAATTGAAGTAGAAATTGAAAAAGGCAAGACACTTATGGTGAAAATGGTATCAATTGGTGAACCACAAAAAGACGGGACACGCATTATCTATTTTGAATTGAACGGCCAACCGCGTGAAGTGAGTATTCAGGATATGATGGTGGAAACCGATAATACGGCCAAACCAAAAGCAGATCCAACAAATGAAAACCATATTGCTGCGACAATGCCTGGAACAGTATTAAAAGTACTTGCAGAAACAGGCGCTAAAGTAAAACGCGGTGACCATTTACTCGTGACAGAAGCGATGAAAATGGAAACAACTGTTCAAGCTCCTTTTGCTGGAACGATTCAAGCAATCCATGTAGTTGCTAATGACGGTATTTCTACAGGAGATTTGCTAATTGAAATGGAAAGAAAATAAAAAATAGGGCTGGCGCAAAAGCGCCAGCCCTATTTTTTATGAAGATTTTTTGATACGGCTGCGTGAAACAAGCAGCACCATGTAGCACAGTAAACCAAACAGCATAGAAATTAATAAAGAGTGAAGCAATGCGACAACTAAGTTTAGTTTTGTTAGCACAACAAGCATACCGGTCGTTGCTTGAAGTAAAACGATGATGAAAGCGATGCTCCATCCCCAGTAAATGACGCGCTGATCTTTATACTGCTTGATTGCATGCCAAGCGATATAGCCTAACCAAATGACAATCAAGCCGGCAGCGGCACGATGCCCCATCTGTACCCATTCATACATATTGCTCGGCAATGCGAAACTGTCATTTCGACACAACGGCCAATCTGCACAAACGAGACTAGACTCTGTGTGACGAACCAAAGCGCCAGTATAAACGACGAGATAAGAATACAAAGTAACGCCGATTGTGTGAAGACGTAATTTCTTACCAATTTGTAAGCGATCTGCATCAAACTTCCGATCTACTTCAAAAATTAATAAAGTCAGAAGCAATATAGAAGCAAACGATAGCAAAGAGATTCCAAAGTGCAGAGCTAGAATGAAATCACCTTGTCCCCAGAGAACTTGCGCTGCGCCGATTAATGCTTGCAAGACTAAAAAGAAAACGGCCATGACTGCTAAGAATTTAGTTTCACGAATGTGTCCGAACTTTCTCCATGCCCATACTGCCAAAATGACAATTAGTATACCAACTACTCCTGTGACGAGACGATGTGAAAACTCGATTAATACTTCAGCTGTAATATTATCTGGAATCAACTTGCCATTACAATCTGGCCAATTTCGTCCACAGCCTAAGCCGCTGTCGGTCTTTGTGACAAGAGCGCCGCCTAAAAGAATCAATAACATGCCTATAGTAGCCGCTACGGCAAACCATTTAATGTATTTATTTTGCTGCAAGTTACCACCTACTTTTTCTATAGAAAAAATTTTAAACTCCTATTTACCTGCATACTCGATAATAGCGAATGTTACTTCAAAATACAACGAGAAATCAGCAATAGTGGAAACTTTCAAGATTTGGACATAATAAAGGGGGCTTCACAAACTGTTCAAAAACTATTATTTTTCTATCTTAAAATAGTGTAGCCGTTAGGGTATGATAAGAGATGTATATTTGTGAGACCAATTACGTGAAAATCATCTCTTTTATCAGGAAATTTCAGTTATATGTAGAAAAACAACTGGAATTTAGATATAGTTATGATTAGCGGAGTATGCTTACAACTTTGAAAGGAGGGACTTATATGTCAAACGGCCGGGCAATGTCTGCAGAGACAAACGAAACACCGGAAGCAACTACATTTCTGAAAGACTTTTTGGCACTTATAAAGATTGGAATCGTAAATTCTAATCTGATTACAGTCTTTACAGGATTGTGGCTTGCATTTCAGTTTTCCGACCGACATTTTCTGAATGAGCTGGATATCCTTGTGTATACGATTGTCGGTTCAGCATTAATCATTGCGGGTTCAGCAGCTATGAACAACTATATTGATACAGATATAGACCCTTTGATGGAAAGTAAAAAATCACGTCCGACAGTAACAGGAAGATTCAAGCCATCAGCTGTATTGGCACTTGCGATTTCTTTCATCGTTATAGGCGAATTATTTTTGTTTTCCGCTTCTGTATCAGCTGGTTTATTTGGGATTGCCGGAATTTTAGCTTATGTCGTTTTGTATTCTATGTGGTCAAAAAGACGTTATGTCAGCAACACGATTGTGGGAAGCATCTCTGGTGCTATTCCTCCACTAATCGGATGGGCTGCTGTCGAACCAACACTCGGGACGGGTGCTTGGGCATTGTTTTTGATCATGTTCATTTGGCAGCCACCGCATTTTTATGCGTTAGCTATGAAACGAACAGAAGAATATCGGGCAGCGAATATTCCTATGCTACCGGTAGTTAAAGGTTTTCACAGAACCAAGAAATCTATGCTTGCATGGGTTGTAATGCTTTTCCCGTTGCCATTCCTATTAATGGAACTTGGGACAGGCTTCATCATCTTAGCGACACTTTTAAACATCGGTTGGCTTGTATTAGCTATTCGTGGCTTTAAGGTGACTGATGACTTGAAATGGGCGAAGACGATGTTTATTTATTCATTGAACTATATGACCATTCTTTTTGTTTCAATGATTATTTTTGCTGTCTTCATCTAAAACACCATTTCTACAGAGAAACTACTTATACAAGAGAGGGGTATGAAAAGCTATGATGAAAGGGATTAAAAAATGGCGGCTTTTCGCATTGATGACCACATTATTGGTTTTTCTTGCGGGATGTGGGCGCGAAGAGATTTCGACCTTGATACCAGCGGGCAAAGTTGCTCAAGATCAATTTAATCTGTTGATTTTATCATCAGTTGTTATGCTATTTGTCATCATCGTTGTAACAATTATTTTCGTTTTAGCAATCGTTAAATTCCGCCGTTCGAAAATGGGGGAAGACATGATTCCGGAACAAGTTGAAGGAAGCGCGAAATTAGAATTTTTATGGACAGCGGTTCCGATTGTCTTACTTTTAATTCTTGCTGTTCCAACAGTTTATTCAACATTTGATTTGGCTGACGTTTCTACGATGGACGTTGAAGCAAAAGATGGTAAGTCATCTAACTTAACGGTCAACGTAACTGGAAAACTTTACTGGTGGGAATTTGAATATCCGGAACAAGGAATTGTAACTGCTCAAGAATTGGTCGTACCGACTGATGAACGCGTTTACTTTAACTTGATTTCAGCGGACATTAAACACTCGTTTTGGATTCCATCTATTGGCGGTAAATTGGATGTAAACCCTGAAAACGTCAACACGTTCTATTTAGAGTTTGACCAGGAGTCAGCAGAACTTGAAGACGGTGTATTCTATGGTAAATGTGCTGAGCTTTGTGGACCTTCTCACGCATTGATGGATTTCAAAGTGAAATCTGTGGATCGCGAAGAGTTTGACCAATGGGTAACAGCTATGCAAGCCGAAGAACCAGCTGCAGTTGAAGGAGATCTTGCTCAACAAGGCGAAGAATTGTTTGGAGCTGACGGTTTAGCTTGTATCCAGTGTCATGCTGTTTCTGGTGCTGGCGGAACTGGTGGCGTTGGTCCTAACTTAGCAACATTTGGCGATCGTAACCGTGTTGCTGGATACTTGGAACACGACGAAGAAAATCTTAAAAATTGGATTCAAGATCCACAAGAATACAAACCTGGTAACTTAATGCCAGAAGCGGCTTCATTAAATAATGGAAAAGCACTGTCAGATCAAGAACTTGATGCTCTTGCGGCTTATCTAATGGGCCTATCAGTTGAAGAGTAGAAAAAAGCTTAAAAAAGGGAGGTATTCACTGTGAGTTCTATTGCTCAAAAAAAGGGCTTCGGCGCTACAATATGGGACTTCATGACAACTGTCGATCATAAAAAGATCGCGATCCTTTATCTCATCTCAGGTGGTTTCTTCTTCCTTGTTGGTGGCGTTGAAGCGATGTTGATCCGTATCCAGTTAGCTAAAGCAGGAAATGATTTCCTAAGTGCTGGAACATATAACGAAGTTATTACCATGCACGGTACGACCATGATTTTCTTGGCAGCCATGCCAATTTTACTGGCTTTCATGAACGCCATTATGCCTTTGCAAATTGGTGCGCGTGATGTGGCTTTCCCATTCTTAAATTCACTTGGTTTCTGGTTATTCTTCTTTGGTGGTATTTTCTTAAACCTTTCTTGGTTTATGGGAGGCGCACCAGACGCAGGTTGGACGAACTATGCTTCGCTCGCACTTGCATCTGAAGGTCACGGAATCGACTTTTATTCACTGGGATTAACGATATCTGGTTTTGGTACATTGATAGCAGGGATTAACTTCCTAGTAACGATTATCAATATGCGCGCACCAGGTATGACGTACATGAGAATGCCATTGTTTACGTGGACAACTTTTGTTGCTTCTGCTCTAATCTTATTGGCCTTCCCACCACTTACAGTCGGACTATTCTTTATGATCTTTGATCGTATGTTCGATGCTAGCTTCTTTGCAGTTGAAATGGGCGGAAACACGATTATTTGGGAGCATTTATTCTGGATTTTCGGTCACCCTGAGGTTTACATTTTGATTTTGCCGGCTTTCGGTATTTTCTCCGAAATCTTTGCAATCTTCTCGCGTAAGCGTCTTTTCGGATACACGGCACTTGTTTTTGCTACAATCCTAATTGGTTTTTACGGATTCATGGTTTGGGCTCACCATATGTTCACAGTTGGTTTAGGGCCAACAGCTAATGCTGTTTTCGCTTTAGCGACAATGATCATTGCTGTTCCAACCGGAATTAAAATCTTTAACTGGTTACTGACAATTTGGGGAGGCAATATTTCCTTTACTGTTCCAATGATTTACGCTGTAGCGTTCATCCCTACGTTCGTAGCTGGTGGAGTTACAGGAGTCATGCAAGCAATCGCACCTTTGGATTACCAATTGCATGATTCGTACTTTATCGTAGCTCACTTCCACTATGTTATTGTCGGTGGTGTTGTACTAGGTATTCTTGCAGGTACACATCTATACTGGCCAAAAATGTTTGGAACAATGCTTAGCGAAAAATTAGGAAAATGGACATTCTGGTTCTTCTTTATTGGATTCCATTTAACATTCTTCATTCAGCATTTCCTAGGGTTAATGGGTATGCCACGTCGTGTTTACACGTTCAGCGCAGATCAAGGCTGGGATTTGTTTAACGCAATTAGTTCAGTTGGAGCTGTTTTGATGGCGATTGGTGTCATCATTCTCCTTGTCAACGTCGTGATTACAACGGTTAAAAATGAGCGTGTCGGCAATGACCCATGGGGCGACGGTCGTACATTGGAATGGGCTATTCCATCTCCACCGCCATTTTATAACTTTGCACAAACACCATTAGTTCGTGGTCTTGATACGTACTGGATCGAAAAAATGGAAGGCAATAAAAAAGGCATGATTTTCGCAGAACCTCTTGGTGATATCCATATGCCAAATGGCTCAATCATTCCTTTCGTAATTTCACTAGGAATGTTCATCGCATCATTTGGTGCATTGTACTTCCTTGATGGCGACAAGCCTTGGGCATTAGCGGTCTTGATTCTTGGACTAGTCATTACTTTCGGTTCAATGTTGCTTCGCTCGTTAAAAGATGATTTAGGCTTCCACATTACAAAAGCAGAATTACTGAAAGATGCGAAAGGAGGCAACACTGATGGACATTAATCAACGATATACTCCTCAATCATGGCCCGAACACCCTGAGACGGCTACGATGGAAGGGAAAAATAAGTTTATTGGCTTCTGGTTGCTTCTTGCAGCTGAGACAGTAACGTTTGCGACTCTTTTCGCAACATATCTTGCATTAAAAGACAAAGGGCCAAGCGGCATGGAATTTTCTGCCGCTGAACTTTTTGAACTACCGTTAGTTTTTGCTATGACGATGATTCTTTTAACATCTTCATTAACAAGTGTTTACGCTATGTATCACATGAAAAACTATAATTTTAAAGCCATGCAGGCTTGGCTTGGGATTACCGTTTTGCTTGGTCTAACTTTCCTTGGATTGGAGATTTATGAGTTTAATCATTACGTCCATTTAGGATTTGGCTATACCAATAGTGCGTTCAGTTCGGCGTTCTTTACACTCGTTGGAACGCATGGTGCGCACGTACTATTCGGTCTTAGCTGGTTTATTGCCTTGATGCTTCGTAACGCAAAACGCGGTTTGAACATGTACAATGCACCAAAATTCTATTTAGCTTCGTTATACTGGCATTTTATTGACGTCGTATGGGTATTCATCTTTACTGTCGTCTATTTGATGGGAGTGATCGGATAATGGCACACGATACACATATTCATGTTAGATCGCAGGCAGAATTCGAATACGTCAAGAAAAAAAGAGCAGATGAAATGAGAGGCCATCTAGCAACTTTCGCAATTATGATTTTCTTAACATTAATTGCTTTTACTATGGTTGCGGCTGGATTTTCGGTTTACTTGATTGTTCCTATTATTTTATTGTTAGCAGGCATTCAAGTAATTCTTCAACTGTATTACTTCATGCACATGAGCGGTAAAGGACACGGCATGGTTGCGTTCTTTATGTTCTGTGGAATGTTTGTAGCTTTCATCACGGTTCTCACATTCGTAACAATTATTTGGTGGTAGAATCTCTTAGAAAGGGGCTGTGCCAAAAGGTCATAATCAATGACTTTTTGAGTGCAGCTCCTTTTTGCGTGCGACAGAATGAACGGATGTCTATTGAGAGGGACTGTTTTCTTAGCGTCTTGGCTGCCATTAGCCAGTTTGGATCTTTTAAAAGACCATTTCTTTAAAATGAAAGCAAAGGTCAAATCAGCTTTTGCTAATAAATCGATGACAGAAATCTACAGCAGATGCAAATTGGTGTAGCAAGTGTTGTCGTTCCTATCAAGGACAATCGATCGTTTTGTAAAAATCATCTCGGAGAACTCGAAAAAATGCACACCGATTTCGGGATTCTGGACCGCAATTCAAAAAAACAGACGGAGAAAAAAGAATTCTTTTTCTCCGTCTGTTTTATGTTAAAGACTTACATGACAGTTTCTTTTCTGCCATTGATTTGTTGTGTACACAAAGCGACAAAGAGTCATGAGGCATCGGGCTATGGAAATAATGCGTTCGCTTGATTCATGACAGATTCGACATGAATCTGTCTGTGTTTTGTATTGTTCATAGTTCGTTCATTGATATAGTTCATAGACCACTATATAATTAGGGTACTTGAGGAAAAGGAGGTCCGTTCCATGCCAATCAGTATCTTCGGATTCCAAGCTTTATGGAGTCCCGTTTACTTAGCCGTCCTCGTTTTAGTGACGATTCTCTATTTTTTAATCACTGTAAAATGGCGCGGAAAGTTTAAAGGCCATCAGCCGCTTAACATAAAAGAAGCTGGACTTTTTGTAACTGGTATAATTCTGCTCTATATTATTAAAGGTTCGCCTGTAGATTTATATGGACATATTCTTTTTACTATGCATATGATCCAGATGGCGTTATTGCTTCTGTTGATTCCGCCATTGTTGATTATGGGGATACCAACTTATCTGTGGAGAGCGTTTATCAATCTGCCAGTTGTCAAGCCATTGTTTAATTTTTTCACTAATCCAATGCTTGCTCTGATTTTGTTCGGAATGGTCTTTTCACTCTACCACATTCCATTGGTTTTTGATTTTGTTAAACAAGATATGCTCATTCACGGAGTGACTAACGTTATATTGTTTACCTCTGCTATATTTTACTGGTGGCCGGTAGTGAATAAAATGGAAGGCATGCATAAATTTCATGGTTTGAAGAAATTGGGGTATTTATTTGGACTTAGCGTGTTAATGACCCCTGCATGTGCATTGATCATCTTTAGTGGAACTCCTTTTTACGCAACCTATACGGATGGTGAAGCTTGGCTGCAAGCAATGGCGCTATGTGTGCCTGCTGGAACGCTATCGCAGCTTAACCTATCAGGTCCTGAGCTATTCTCTACGATGTCAGCGATTGAAGATCAACGAACTGGTGGAATTACAATGAAAGTGCTTCAGGAGCTTGTTTTTACAGGTTTCTTATGGCTAGTATTCTACGAGTGGTTACGTAATGAAACAGAAAATGCGGATGCAATTACAGCAAAATCTTTGCAAGACCGTAAAGATATGGCTTACCACAGACACAATGCTTGAATCATAAAGGAGAATAACTTAAATGAATTTGCCGCTATTGCCGACTATCAGTACATTTTTTATCGTATTAAGCGCAATTTTAGTAGCGATTGGCTGGAATCTAGTCCTTCGCCGCAAAATTGAAGCTCACAAGAAAGTGATGGTGGGAGCAGGGGCTTCGGCACTCACTTTCTTCATCATCTACATGTCTCGGACTATTTTTATCGGCAATACCGCTTTTGGCGGGCCAGATGATTTAAAAATCTTTTATACCGTATTTTTGATTTTTCATATTACCTTGGCTACAACCGGTGGAATCATGGGCCTTTTCACTATTTACTGGGGCTGGAAAAATCAATTGACGAAGCATCGCAAAATTGGTCCGATTACTAGTGTTGTCTGGTTTTCTACAGCAATCACTGGTGTCATGGTTTACTTACTCCTTTATGTATTTTATGAAGGTGGCCATACAACCTCAGTATTCAAAGCTATTTTAGGTGGATAAAAAAGAGGTTGTCCAATCAGTCTCTAACATAAAACAGACGAAGAAAAAGAATTCCTTTTTCTTCGTCTGTTTTTTTGGAATTATCGCCTGAAATGTAGAAGTGACAATGCCACAATCCCGAACGCCGTGTGCACTTTATCGAGGTCCCAGAGGAGAAATTACCGGAATGATGGATTGCTCTTGATAGACCGAACACACTTTCTCCGTCAATTTTGCGTTATCTGTTTAAAGAGGACGTCCATCATCACTTTTCCGTGCTATCCTTCGGAGAAGTCAACTTCAGATTTCACATAAAATCTTTTTTTCTACTGGTGGTGTGATGGCTCTCATTTTACAGAAATGGACGATTTTTTGTCTCATTTTTTCGTTCCAGAACGGCTGATGGGAATGGAGAGGGTGTAGCCGGCTGAGGCCGTGCCCGCAGAAAGCGAGCGCTGGAAAGGAAAGTAGCCTGTTTTGACACATGCAAAAGGAGCTGTACCCCAAAAAAGTCATTGTTTATGACCTTTTGGGACAGCCCCTTTTTCTATACTCTAAAATCCATTTTAATCATTCCAGCTTCGCGTGCTGATGTAAAGAGAATAACAATCAATGGTCCGATAAAAAATCCGAGAAAACCAATCAGCTGCAATCCGATAAACATCGCGATTAGCGTAGCTAATGGAGACAGGCCAATTTGTGTACCCATAACCTTTGGCTCTACCGTTCTTCTAATAATCAATAAAACTAATGCTAGAACTGCTAATTGAGTTCCTTGGACAACGTCACCCGTTATAAATTCATAAGCAAACCAAGGAGTTAAAACGATAATAGATCCCAAAATTGGAATGAAATCAATTAGCCAAATGATTAAAGACATAACGATAGCATATTCCGGGGTAATGAAAGCTAAAGAAATGAGTGACACGATGAAGATGATACAACTTACGAGAAATTGAGCCTTTAGAAATCCAAAAATCACTTTATTTAAACGTGCAAACATGAAACGAACTTTTTCAGCTGTCGATTCTTTTAGCCGTTTGAAAAGCAAGATTTTCAAATCGGGTAAATCCAACATAAACAAAAACAAGGCAATTAAAAAGACAATAAAGCTAACAAGAAAAGAAGGAATACCAGTCAATAAATTTGTTACTGTATCGTAATTGACAATGGTCAGTACCCAATTGCGAATTCCTTCCATAAAGCCCGCCAGTTCAGTTTCAAATGAAGAAATGACTTCAACTGGCATATCTCGTGTTGAGCGAAAGAAAAAACTTTGAAACTCATCCCACATGACGGACAGGGAATTCGTGTACTCTGGAACCATCTTAGAAAATTGGATGATTTGTCCGATTAATTGAGTAACAATCCAATAAAGCAGCAGAGAAACTACTAATAAAAATAAGATAAATACAGAGATGACGGCAGACTTTCTATGCCATTTGAATTTTTTATGTATAAAGTTTACGAGCGGTTCTAAAAAAATAGCAGTGATCAAAGCGATGATCAGAGGGATAGAAACAGGTAATATGTAAACTGAAATTAAAATCAAAGCCACTACTACAATAGCGATTGTTACTGTTCTTTTCGTCAACCACTTCACGTATTAAATCCTCCTTATGAAGTTAAAATGTTCATGAATTGGTTAAAAAAACCGCAGTTCAATTGATGAACTGCGGGATTTTTCATACGCTGATTTCGAAAGCTTCGACGTCTTTTTTAATAGCGTCTAATATTCCGATACAAGTTTTAACCAAGTGTTCTGGGAAATTTTCATCTTCACCGTATTCAACGCCGTGTGGATAATAATGCTTACCAAGTACGGGTTTTAAGACGCGCATTGTGGCATCGTTTGAATCGACGTCTCCAGAAGTAGCATAAGCAAATACGCGTAAATAATAAGTGCCTTCACGCACGATGAATTTACGGTCATAAGTGACACGCTCATAATCCCACTGACCTTCTTTGGTCAAGCTCTGTTTGTTCATAATGCTTTCAAGTAATGCGCCATCAACGTGAATGTTTTCAAGTCCTGTATTTTCAAAATACATAGGATCTCTCCTCCTCTTTAACAAAAAAGACTACATGCTCCTTTAATAATAGATCATAATTTAAGTTGTTGCAATGGCTAGATTGTGTCAGTGTAGAGGCGACTGTTATAATGAGGAAGATACAATAGCAAAGGGGCTGTTCGGTTGAAAGACTTGTTGCGTATTATGATTTTTCTATCGATAGTTCTGATCGGGTTATTTTACTTGGATCCTTCAATAAACGAGAATGATGTTCTTGAAGCTCCGCGCACGGCAGATCCATTGCCGAGCGAACATATTACAGATGAGTCTTTGGATATTGATCGTCCTCTAAAAGGAATTTCAAGTTATATAGGTAAATCTAGCGATCATTGGATTGAACAGTACGGAGAACCTGAACGGAAAGAACCTTCTGCTTACGGCTACGAATGGTGGATCTACAATGCCAGCTATGTTCACTTTACAATGGTAGGGATAAAAGACGACAAAGTAGTTCAAGTTTATACAGCAGGTACTGCAACAGATGCCACTCCTTATCAGATTGGGCAAAGTCTAGATGAAATATATCGGTTTACCATATTAGAAAATGAAGTGACGGTTAAATATGGCGCTAATGTTTATACATTCAATGTCACTGCTGAAGATATGGATAAGCGCATCCTGGTTAAATTCGATGGCGTTTACGCACAGCTCTATATTGACTCTACTGATCGTGTATTAGAAGCTGTTCGCTTTATGGACGCTGAGACTTTAATTCGTCATCATCCATACGACATGATGTTCTCTGGTGAATTGCTGCCAATCCAAGCTCCTTCTTCCACTATGCAACAATCGATTGATCAGGCAAATGCTAAGCAAATCGCCGACTTAGTCAATATTTATCGTCTGCGTCATCAATCAAAAACATTAAGTATTGATCCGCAAGCAAGCATTGTTGCTGAAGCCAATAGTGAAGATATGGCCAGACAGAATTTTTCTTCTGAAGAAATAGAATTTAAAGATTTACATGCGCGTTTGCAAGAGGGCAATATCTTATTCAAAGAGGCAGCTGTCAATACAGCTGAACGTTATTATGATGCAGCAGAAACTGCACACGGATGGATCAATTCAGACATTCACCGTAAAACCTTACTGAATGACCAATACACTGAAACCGGAGTGGGAGCGTTCGGAAAATATTATACACAGATTTTTCTTGAAAAAGAGTCAGTTACTGCTGTAAAGCAGTAACTGACTCTTTTTTTTCAGGAATAATGAAAAAAGAACCGGTTGCAGTCGCAATGTGTTTTCCGTCTGCTTGAAAGATATTTCCTTCAAGTACCATCGTATGTCTCCCGCTACGAATAATATGGGCACGTGCACTTATGGTTTCTTCGGTAGCGACCGTCAAATAATGAATGGTCAGATTTGTTGTGACAGCTGTAGTGCCGTTTGGACATTTACTGTTTGCCAAAGTACCCATTGCCGTGTCGAGCAAAACTGCAAGAATACCGCCGTGTGGAATGGCTACATTATTATGAATAAATGGCGTATTCGGTATAGTGACGACAGAAGATTGCTCGTCTGTAATGCGTGTCATGTTTAGACTAGCACTCAAATAAGTAGAAAATTCGCCTTGTTGTTTTTTCTCGAAATTACTTAAGTAATCAGTTAAAATAGCTAAATCTTCCTCGTTACTATTTTCTATAATGCGAGCAAATTGCTCAGTTATTGTACACATAAGGACATTCCTTTCAAGTCTATAGTGAAATGCAAAAATATCTGCTATGATTAAAGCGTAAAGGAGGAAAATGCTATGATTATGACCTATGAATGGGCTGAAATAACTGACTTTGCAGATGAGTTGAGCCAAATGATTCTACAATCAGAGCAAGCCGATCTTTATCGAGAAGCTTATGACTCTGTCTATAACGATAAAAATCTAGCAAATGAAATCCATGCCTTTGCTAGGTTAAAAGAACAATATGAAGAAGTTCAACGCTTTGGCAAATATCATCCAGAATACTCGCGTGTGATGAAGCAAATCCGGGTGGATAAGCGTCGCTTAGATTTAAATGAAAAAGTAGCCAATCTGCGTTTGATGGAGAACGAGCTTCAGGATCTAATGGATCAAGTAAGCTTTATCATCGGCCGATCGGTATCAGAGGCAGTGAAAATCCCGTCCTCTAATCCGTTTTTCTCTTCAGACTCTTCCTGTGGAAGCAGCTGTGGCACTGGTGGCGGTTGTTCGTGTTCGGCATAACGACTCGACTTCGAAAATTTTCATAAAAAAAGTGCAACGATTGCGTTGCACTTTTTTTATGCCTATTATTCTGCAGTTTCTGAAATAGCAGCGACAGCAAGATCAGGGCGATCCGTTATGATGCCTTTTGCACCTGCATGAATTAATGCACGCATCGTGTCTGGTTCATCGATAACCCAATAATGTACCGGAATATTCAAATTCTCTAGAAATGCGATAAAGCGAGAAGAATCTAACCGGAACAGAGAAGACTTTACAGGAATCTGAAAAACATCTGCTCGTGGCTGATACAAATGCCCGAATTGACTATTAAAAGACGTAAACGCTTTCCGGACTTCATTTTCTCCGGCACCTATTGCTACACGATTTTGAGCATACAAATTAAAACGATCGATTTGTTCATCGTAGAAAGAAGTAACAGCCACGCGATCTTGGGCTCCGAGCGAATCAATCAGTCGCCACAGTTTTGAAGGCACTAAACTGCCCTCATACGTTTCTGGTGCATCCTTAATATCAATATTAATATATAGCTGCGGAAATTGTTCAATCAGTTCGCGCAACAAGACCACTTTTTCATTTTTGCCACGGTAGGAATGTTGTCCGTCTAAATCGATAAAATGATACCCGAGATCAAAAGCTTTTAATTGCTCGAGTGACATATCGGCAACTCTACCGGCTCCGTCTGTTGTCCGGTCAATAAATTCATCATGAAAAACGAGGATTTCTTCATCATTTGTCATGCGAATATCAATTTCAAAGCCGTGGACGCCAAGTTCGGCTGAGCGATTAAAGGCAGCCATCGTGTTTTCAGGTGCCAGTTTGGCACCTCCACGATGTGCCAGCACAATCGGCTGTTCGTAATTTAGTACTTCTTTAGCAGGACGTTGATTTGGATTAGCTAAAGCCTTTGAGCCTGCCCAAGCTGCGGCTCCAACGGCTACAGCTGCTAAACCGATAGTAGTCTTTTTTCCCATACTGTAAATTACCTCCCTGGATTTCTCTAATAAAAACAGTATAGCGAATAGTTTGCCGTACTGTCAGTTTATTCGGTTGCGGCTTTTTTCTTTCCTATGGTATTCTAGACTCTAAGAAAAGAGGGATAGTTATGCATGATCGCCAAGGCCTCATTGTCTATGTGCATCATTTGAAACAAGCCAAATCGCTACGGAAATTCGGGCACGTTCATTATATTTCACGTAAATTGAAATATGTAGTCCTTTATATGGACCAAGAAGTTATCGAAGCAACCAAAACAAAGTTGAACAAATTACCTTATGTGAAACAAGTACTCGAATCCCAACGGCCATTTCTTAAAACAGAATATGAAAACGCCAAGCCGGATAAAGCAAAGGAATATGATTACAAAATCGGTCTTTGATTATTGCATAGGCGGAATATAGTGATTTAATCTTAAAACTGAAATTAGATGGCTATGATAGATTTTTTTATCTGCATATACGGATGAGTGCTTGACTTCCATCTTGATGGGACTGTGTCCGAGTTCTGAAACGACTTGCTCAAAAACGGCTAAACGCTTAGAGTCGACTGGAATTCCTTCACGGCAAAGATAGATCGGCATAAAGTTTCCTTCCGAAGCCGGTTTAAATACTGCTGCAATTGACAATACATTGTGTCCCTGCGGATTTGTTGAAACAAATACAAATCCGTGCATAAAGCGTTGTTTGTTGCTTGTGATTAGCTCACGGAGCTCATAGATATCTCCGTACCCTTCTCCGAGTTCAATAAAACGTTGTATCATCATTTCACGTCCTTTCCAGTCTTCATTTTACCATTAGGCAGTTAAAATGCATCAAGAAAATCATTTAAGTTAGAGGCGATAAGTATGCGTGTTGTAGCAGGTTCTGTTAAAGGAATTCCATTGAGAGCGGTTCCGGGCAATTCGACCAGACCGACGACAGATAAAGTAAAGGAATCTATTTTCAATATGATTGGTCCATTTTTTGACGGAGGATACGCGTTGGATTTATTTGCAGGAAGTGGTGGATTGGGAATTGAAGCCCTAAGCCGTGGTATTGATCACGTCATCTTTACGGATAAAGACAAGCGGGCTGTTGAAACAATTCACGCAAACTTGGAAAAAGTCCGTTTAACCGACCGTGCTGAAGTTCACCGGGCAGATGCAGAACGTGCATTAAAAGCGATTAAGAAAAATGGTGTGCAGGCCAGGCTGTTGTTTCTCGATCCACCTTATCATATGAAAAAATCTTATGATTTGATGGACCAAGCGGGAGAACTAGGAATTGTGACAGAAGATGCGGTTGTAGTTTGTGAACATGATCGTGAAGTAGAACTTCCAGATCGAACGATGTATTTTGAACGCTATAAAAAAGAGCTTTATGGCAGTACGATGATTTCAATTTACCGCTATCAGGGGGAAGAAGGAGAGCAAGTTGACTAAAATTGCTGTAGTTCCAGGGAGTTTTGATCCGATTACCATGGGTCACTTGGATATCATTAAACGAGCATCTACTATTTTTGATGAAGTAAAAGTAGTAGTGATGAATAATTCTTCCAAAAATCCATTGTTTAATGTTGAAGAGCGAATGGAAATGATTGCGAAAGTTACAGAGTCTATGCCTAACGTCAAAGTGGATTCATTTTCAGGTCTTCTAATCGATTATTCAGTTGAAGTGCGGGCCAATGCCATTATCCGTGGTTTACGTGCTGTCAGTGATTTTGAATACGAAATGCAAATCACTTCGATGAACCGGTTTTTAAACGAAAATATTGAAACCTTATTCATGATATCGAATAACCAATACTCATTCCTTAGTTCAAGCATTGTAAAAGAAGTGGCGAAATATCAAGGCAATATTAACGGCCTAGTTCCTGATGTAGTTGAAAAAGCACTTCAGTTGAAATTCCAATAAGTCACGAATCTCGTGACTTTTTTTTGTAGATTTGACAAAGCGCAAGATGCTGGTTAAAGAAGGGAAGAATTTGATGAAAAATAAACGATTATTCATTTTTGTTCTCGTCATAGCACTGGTGATTTTTCTTTCTTCCTATCAACTAGATGCTTATGTAACGAGACCAGGCGGGGCCTACGAGTTGTCACCGCTAGTCGAAGTTGCCGGAGGAGATGAAGACGATGAGGGCAGTCTCAGCTTAATGACGGTCTCGATGCTGACGGCTACACCGGCACTTTACGTATGGGCGAAAGTTCGAGATGGTTATAAAGTTCTTCAGCCTGAACAAGTAAGAAGCCCTCATGAGAGCGACGAAGAATACAATGTACGCCAGTTAAAACTAATGTCTGATTCACAAGTGAATGCGCTGCAAATTGCATTTGAGCAAGCAGAACTTCCTTACGAAATTAGCAATAATGGTGTCTTTGTCTTGAGTGTTCTGATGGGAGGGGCTGCAGACGGCGTCTTATCACCAGGTGATCGTGTGCTTGAGGTGGATGGCAATAAATTTACCGAAATGCAGCAATTTATCGATTACTTAAGCGACAAGAGGGTTGGGGACAGCGTGGAAGTTCTCTACAAACGCAAAGACCGCGAAATTAGTACAGACATCCAGTTAGCCCCATTGCCTTCAGACACAAAACGAGTGGGTTTAGGCATTTCTTTTGTTGAAGATAAAAGCATTGAAACGACGCCTGAAGTAGAAATTGATTCCGATACGATAGGCGGACCGTCAGCGGGACTAATGTTTACGCTTGAAATCCTCAACCAATTGGTGGATGAAGACATTACGAAAGGCTTTAACATTGCTGGTACCGGTACAATGGAAAGTGATGGTTCAGTCGGTAGAATCGGTGGCATCGACCAAAAAATTATGGCAGCCGACTCTGCAGACATTGACATTTTCTTTGCACCGAGTGAACCAGTTGAGGGTGGTGGTGACAGCAATTACCAAACGGCTGTTGAAACCGCTGAGAAAATTGGAACACCAATGAAGATTGTTCCAGTCGAAACAGTTGAAGATGCGTTAGCTTATTTAGAGGAGCTTCAGCCCCGGTAAATTGGGGGAGTCGTAAACTCTTTTTTTAGATGAACTGAGCCCATGCCTTGTAAATACATGGTGGTGGCGTGAATATCAAGTTTTCCCATTGGGTCGCCCAGATCAGCTGCGCGACTTATGAGGGGAAGCGTGATGTTCTTTTTTTTGTGGTTTAAATAGTGTTTTCCGCTGTTAGACATACCGAGAAGCCTAACATAAGTGGGAGAGTCAAAAGACCTTAGCATAGACCACGTGAAGCCTGTATAGATGTGCGTTAACATACGTTGAATCCGAGTTCGCGTAAAACGTTTTGATTTGACTAGTGAAATAAAGGATTCAAAGTTGTCGGCTGTTTTTGCCGACTGGTAAATTAGATTTTCAATACCTTCTGTTACTTCAGCGCAGTGTTTTATTTGTTCAGGGCCTGAACGCAAAATAGTAAACCGCAGCAAAGGGTAGAATTGCTCCCAGCTGCCAAAGCAGCTATATTCGTCTTGCGCTTTTTTTAATAAGGCAATTGAAGATTCAGGCATATAAGTGGATAGTTCATCAACCGAATCTCCCTTAAAAAAAGCTTCACGAATTCCAGTAGCACTGGCAATCGGCAGACCTGTTTCTATTGAGTCGTGATAATTTGCACCAATCCGTTGAATGGTCAACGGTTTCATAGAGGAACCCAAATTTTGAGCAGCTTCTAGGTAATGAAACCCTAAAATATTATTGGGTTGCGTTAAATTCGCAAAATTCGGTTGCTTGCCTGTCAAAGTTAAGTAGGAATTGTTCAAGGCTTTTGGGTAGCTAATGCCAGTTTGAATAGCGTCATGGATAAGTTGTTGATAGTTGTCGGACTGCTCAGTCAATAACTGCAAAGAATTCAAAAAAGGGTCAATCGTTCCTTGTTCGCTGCCAAAACAAAAAGAGTCACAGCCGATTGCGTCAAGTAATGCAATTCCGCCTTTCGCGAAATCGGCAGCTTGTGCCGTAGCATAAACGTAAGGAAGTTCAATTACCAAATCGATACCCGCATCTAACGCCATTTGTGTCCGTTTCCATTTGTCCGTAAATGCGGGTTCACCGCGTTGCAAAAACTGGCCACTCATGACCGCAATGACGAGGTCGGCACCAGACGCTATGCGTGCTTGTTCAGCATGGTGGCGATGTCCGTTGTGGAAAGGGTTGTATTCAACAATAATTCCTACAGCTTTCAATTTGTTCACCTCTTTGGTAGAATTAACTCCAGTATACCGATGTTTGAAATAGAGTGACAAGATTTTTTCTTGACATCTTTTTCTGTGCATTATATAATCAACTTTGTTGTCTTGAGGTGATTACTTATGAAAATAGCGATTCAACAGCTTCAAAAGCATCGCAAAGACGGACTGCCAATTGACCAAATGGTTCATTTGGATGCAGTGAAATTACGGAATAGCGATATTCGGGAAATTTCACCTGTACATGTTACAGGACATTGCACAATTGGTTCGCAACAATTAACGTGCCAACTCCATCTCGAAGGTATGCTTACGCTACCTTGTGCTAGAACTTGGGAGGATGTTGAGTTTCCGATAAACGTTGATACGGTTGAAGTCTTTGATTGGTCTGGAAAAGGTCAAGAAGACAAGCTTAGTGATGTTCACTTTGTAGAAACTGAAGTTATAAACCTTCAGCCACTACTAGAGGAACTTGTTTTGCTGGAGATTCCGATTCAAGTGTTTAAGGAAGACGCTGATCAGTCTGTTATAAAAGGCGGAAATGATTGGTCGTATTCAACAGACGAAGAGTACGAAGCAGAGAAAGAAGCGGCACCACCAAAACCGGATCCAAGACTTGCTGATTTAGCAAAGTATTTTGATCAGTCAGATGAATAGAATTAGTGTAAGGAGGTGTCACCAATGGCTGTACCAGCTAGAAGAACGTCCAAAACCGCTAAAAGAAAGCGCCGTACACATTTTAAATTGTCAGTGCCGGGCATGGTAATTTGCCCAAGCTGTGGCGAAAGTAAATTGGCTCACCACGTCTGCAAAGCATGTGGATCATACAAAGGGAAAGAAGTAGTAGCAAGCAAATAAAACAGTATTTGTTGCTGAAAGGTTATTGAGAGGCCATGGCTCTCGATAGCCTTTTTCTCTATACATAAATAAGTGCGAAACTCCTATATGAAAACGGGATGAAGAGAGGGATTTTTGTGTCTTATACGATCGACCTGACGGATGGCATCATGACGTTTACCATTGATCGGCCCCATATACGCAATGCAGTGAACAATGAAGTGACAGCAGGACTTGAAGAATTAGTCGTTAAAGCGCAACAAGCAAGTGTCCAGATGGTCGTTATTACAGCTTCTGGTAAACAGGCTTTTTGTTCAGGTGGTGATTTGTCAGTGTTTCATACCTTGCGAACTGAAGAGCAGTCCTATCGCATGTTAAAGCGGATGAGTGATGTGCTGTATTCAATCAAAACGTTGCCTGTGCCGGTAGTTGCGGTCGTTAATGGCACTGCTGTTGGGGGTGGCTGTGAAATTGCCACAGCATGCGATTATAGGCTTGTGTGGAGTCATGCGAAATGTGGCTTCATACAAGGCACGCTCGCTATTACGAGTGGTTGGGGTGGCGGAACTTATCTATTGGAAAACTTGCAGCACGATCAAGCATTAAAAATGCTCAGTGAAGCAAACGTATACACGGCTAGTGAACTGAAAGAATTTGGCTGGGCATCGGTGATTGTTGATGACGAGCAAGATGTTGAGGCATTTTTTAGTCAGATGAAAAAAATTCATCCGGACGTGCACCGGGCTTATAAAGAAATAGCCATTCGCAAATGGCAAAAAACAGATTTAGCTGAACGGGTCGAACAAGAGGTTAGAAGATGTGCTGTGTTGTGGGAACGAGATGCACATCACGAAGCAGTCGACCGCTTTCTCAATAAAACAAAAAAATGAAATCCTTTTTGAGAGGGTTTCTTTTTTTATTCAACTACCAAATGAGTAAAGCGGTTTTAAACAAAATAAAAGAAATATTTCAACGAATAGTTGAAATCGCTTACAAAATTCGTATATGCTATAGAAGGGAGAAAACATAGGGGGTATTTCAAATATGAAGAAAATCCTAATCGCGAACCGGGCAGAAATCGCACGTCGAATTATTCGGACATGCAATCGCCTTGGAATCGAGACAGTCGCTATTCACTCTGAAGCAGATGGGGATCTGCCTTACGTCAGTGAAGCGACTGAAGCTGTACTGATCGGTCCAAATCCGGTCGTACAGTCTTATTTACAAATCGACAAAATTATTGAAGAAGCTAAAAAACGTGGAGTTGATGCTATCCATCCGGGATATGGTCTGCTGTCGGAAAATGCCGATTTTGCACGCAAAGTGGCGCGAGCCGGAATGATTTTTATCGGCCCTTCAAGCGACATCATCGAAAAAATGGGTGATAAGATCGAATCTCGTAGAACGATGATTCAAGCAGGAGTACCGGTTGTTCCAGGAACTGAAGAAGGCGTGACGACGCTTGAAGAAGCTTTGCAACAAGCGGTGGAGATTGGTTATCCATTAATGTTAAAAGCAAGTGCAGGTGGTGGTGGTATTGGCATGGTTCGCTGTGAAAATGAGCAAGCGCTCACTCAACAATTCGACTCGGTAAAAAATCGCGCCAAAGCTTATTTTGGAGATGACGTTGTGTATCTGGAGAAGTTTATCGCGGATGCGCGTCACATCGAAGTACAAATTTTTGGGGATCATCACGGCAATCTCGTTCATTTATATGAACGAAATTGTTCAGTTCAGCGCCGCAACCAGAAAGTGATTGAAGAATCGCCTTCGCCCAATTTGCCACTGGATGTTCGTGAACGTCTTTGCGCCGCTGCATTACAAGCAGGAAAAGCCGTGAATTATACGAATGCTGGAACCGTCGAATTTATCGTCGATTCTAATAATGAATTTTATTTTCTTGAAATGAACACGCGTCTTCAAGTAGAACATCCGGTTACTGAAGAAGTTACGGGGCTAGATTTAGTTGAGTGGCAACTGACTGTAGCTGACGGGGGCAAACTACCTTCTCAAGACAAGATCCAAACGAAGGGACACGCTATTGAATACCGGGTTTACGCAGAAGATCCTAAAACTTTTTTCCCGTCTCCTGGAAAGCTTGAAAAACTCCAGTGGGGGGAAGGCGCACGAATTGAGACTGGCTATGAAGAAGGCAATCAAGTAACTCCTTTTTACGACCCAATGATTTCGAAAATCATCATACATGGTAGTGATCGTGCAGATGCATTATCAAAATCACAAACTTTTTTTAATCGTGTTACAATTAATGGCGTAAAAACCAATATTCCTTTATTTAAGGAATTTATTGGATCAGAACAATTTGTCTCAGGCAATTATGCAACGGCAGTATTACCGGAATGGATGGAAAAAACAAAGGAGGAACACACATTATGAAAGAACTAAAAGCGTCAATGGCAGGAACGGTATTAAACATATTAGCAGCTGAAGGACAGGCAGTAACAGCAGGGCAGGCGGTTTTAACAATCGAATCGATGAAAATGGAAATTCCAGTAGAAGCTGAAGTTGGCGGCAAAGTGGAGAAAATTCATGTGGAAGTCGGCAGCTTTGTTAATGAAGGCGACGTACTGATGACTGTCGGAGAATAATCGGTAAAGCAAAGGGGACAACGAAATGACAAAAACGACTGAAACAACAGGATATAACGAACGTCTAGAACAAAAACTTTCAAAGATTTTTGCTGGGGGGCAGCAAAAATATCACGACAAAATGAAAGAAAGCAATAAACTCTTTGTCCGTGATCGGCTGAAATTATTATTTGATGATGAAAACTACGCGGAAGATGGGCGTTTTGCTAATGTAGAGGCGGCTGACTTGCCAGCTGATGGCGTTGTCACAGCTATCGGTAAAGTAAACGGCGAAACAGTTTGTGTGATGGCGAATGATTCTACTGTAAAGGCAGGTTCTTGGGGTTCACGCACTGTTGAAAAAATTATTCGCATTCAAGAAACAGCAGAAAAAATGCAAGTACCGATGCTGTACTTAGTGGATTCTGCGGGTGCGCGTATTACAGATCAACTGGACATGTTCCCAAACCGCCGCGGTGCAGGTAAAATATTCCATAACCAAGTAAGGATGTCCGGCATGGTTCCACAAGTATGTCTACTATTTGGACCATCTGCTGCGGGTGGCGCCTATATTCCGGCTTTCTGTGACATCGTCATTATGGTTGAAGGCAACGCCTCTATGTACTTAGGATCACCGCGCATGGCGGAAAAAGTTATCGGTGAAAAAGTGTCGCTTGAAGAAATGGGTGGCGCCCGTATGCACTGTACGGTTAGTGGTGTGGGCGATGTTTTAGTGACAACTGAAGAAGAAGCCATTTCAGAAGCGCGTCGCTACTTGACGAACTTTCCATCAAACTTTGCCATCAAGCCTGAAAAAATTGCGGCTAAAGCAGCGAAAGCAGGGCGATCGCTAGAAGCAATCATCCCAGAAAACCAAAATGCGCCATTTGATATGTATGAACTGATTGATCAAGTAGTCGATGAAGGTAGCTTTTTTGATATTAAAAAATTATTTGCCGGTGAATTGATTACTGGTATCGCGCGAATTGACGGTCAGGTTGTCGGCATTCTGGCTAACCAGCCAAAAGTAAAAGGTGGCGTATTATTCGGTGATTCAGCTGATAAAGGCGCTAAATTTATCAATCTTTGTGACGCGTTCTCGATTCCATTACTGTTCCTCGCTGATGTTCCTGGCTTTATGATTGGAACGAAAGTAGAACGTGCCGGTATTATTCGCCACGGCGCGAAGTTTATCGCTGCGATGAGTTCTGCAACTGTACCGAAAATTTCAGTTATTGTGCGAAAAGCATACGGAGCTGGTCTTTACGCGATGGCAGGCCCTGCATTCGAGCCGGACGTTTGTATCGCATTGCCAACAGCGCAAATTGCAGTGATGGGTCCGGAAGCGGCTGTTAATGCTGTTTATTCAAATAAAATTGAAGCCATTGAAGATCCAAAAGAACGACTTAAGTACGTTCAAGAAAAACACCAAGAATACAAAGAAGAAATCGATATTTATCGCTTGGCATCTGAAATGATTATCGACGAAATTGTGGCACCTTATCAATTGCGTTCAGTCCTTTCACAGCGTCTATCTTTTTACGAAACAAAAGATTTGCCGTTGCCATATCGAAAACATCCGATTTATCCTGTATAATAAAAACTATTATTGGAAGTCTGCCTAATATGGGCAGGCTTCTTTTTTAAGAAAATTTTTGGCACTGTAAGGAGTGATTTTATGAAATTTGCAATTATTGGAGCTGGAGTCACCGGATTGTTGACGGCTTATCTATTAAAAAAAGCCGGTCATGAAGTGCAAGTGATTTCGCAACAGCAAGAACAAGTGGCGTTGATTAATGAGAACGGAATTATACATGGTGAAAATCGTCAGCAACTGACCGCTTATGCGGATCTCGAGCACATCGATTCGGATGCTTTTGTTGTGTTGACAAGCACTTACGAAGAGCTGTCACCGATAGTAAGATTGTTGAAAATTCGGTGTGCAAGCAATAAAATTATTTTTCTGCAACAAGGAATGCTGTTTTTAGAAAAAGCGAAAACTTTATCACATCGCCATATTGCAGCAGCAATTCTGGAAACGGATTGTGTCAAATTGAGTGACACTGAAATTCACTTTGACAAAACTCCACAAGTGACGTTCGGATTAGTCAAAGGTCACGTGGAGGAATTCCAAGGTCTTCTAAAGGCGGCGAGTTGGAAAGCTATTTGGGTAGAACGTGTGGAAGCGCAGCTATTTGAAAATGTGTTGCTTGCCAGTTTAATCGATCCACTAACAGCTATGATGAAAATTCAAAACGGTGAGCTGGTTACTAATCCTCATGCTTATGAGTTGTTTAGAAATCTATATAATGAACTTTATCTCGCATTTCCAGAAATTGAATCGCTACAACCTATTGAACTTGTAGCAGCTTCGTGTGCGGCAGAGCCTAATGCTATATCACGAATGCTGGCAGACCGTCTAGCGGGTGATCCAATGGAGGTTGAGGGATTGATGCTGTATGTGTTAAATCGGACGAAGTTGGAATTGCCACTCTTTAAATCTTTATATCATCTTTTGAAAACAGTTGAGGTAGCAAAATGACGATAATATCTACAATTGGAACTGTTTTTCTTTATATTCCTTTTCTCCTTTTCGCTGTTATTTATTTTCTTTCACTGAAAAGAAGAAAAAGAAAAGCGTTAGGCTTAGCATCGGATATAACAACATTTGTCTTGTTTTTTTCCGTGCCGGCTTGTGTAGAAATTTTATGGGGATATTCTATCTCTGCGTATATTTATTTTGTGGCGCTGGTATTGGCCATTATTCTTTTAATCATTGAATGGAGAACTGCTAAGGAAATTGAAATCATTCCGTTTTTTCGAAAGCTATGGAGAACGTACTTTTTGCTGCTAGCTTCTCTTTACGCGGTCGTATGGCTAATTGGCCTAGTGACAGTTATTGTTAAATCAATTTAGCAAGCGTATTTTTTTTCTTTAAGTGATGCGTTTGCTATAGTAGATTTGAATGTAAAGGGAAAAGGGGACTTTTTTTTATGAAGGTAGAGGAACAATACGTAGAGCCAACGAGTAAACTAATGAGTGATTATATAAATGGGCAATCGTCAATCCGCCATTATTTTTCATACGATCCGCAGATGGCATCATTTCCTGAAAGATTGAAAAAACTGCAAAATCATTCTGTTGATCGCCAGAAACTAGCAGGCATTATGCGAGCTTATATGGGACGCAGTGAAATGTCTAAAGCAGCAGAACACAACGTAGAGTATTTTGAAGCCGGTGCACCAGTAGTGGTCACAGGACAACAAGCAGGTATTTTAACAGGACCTTTATATACGATACATAAAGCGATATCGGTCATCATGTTAGCAAAGCAAGCTTCACACCAATTAGAGACACCTGTAGTGCCGTTATTTTGGATTGCTGGTGAAGATCACGACTTGGCTGAAATTAGTCATCTGTACCGGGAAGTCAGTGGGCGAGTGGACAAATTGAATATCCCACACGCTGAATATGGCAAAAGCTCAGCGTCTGCTGCAAAGCTTAATAAATCTAAAACTGCTTCTTTTTTAGAAGAGTATTTTCGCAGCATGCCCGAAACTGAGCATTCTAAAGAAATTCATGATTTGGCTTTTGGGTTATTAGAGCAGTCTATTTCCTTTACCGACTTTTTTGCGTCGCTTCTTCGCTATTTCTTCCAAGAGGAAGGCTTGCTTTATATTGATGCTGCAAATGAAGAACTACGCAAATACGAATCTCCTTACTTTATAAAAATGATTGAACAGGCAGCTGAAATTACGGAATCGGTTACAGCAGCAGAACAATCATTGGTACAAGATGGTTACAGTGCAGTAATTGGAACAGAAAAAACGGCAGCCAATCTGTTTATTACGGTAAAAGGAGAGCGTCTACTACTAGAACGTCAAAATCAAGAGTTTGTCGCAAATAATGGAGCCATCCGCTATACTCAACAGCAGCTTTTGGAAATTGCTCAACACAATCCAGAACTTTTAAGCAATAACGTCGTAACGCGCCCATTGATGCAGGAAATGGTCTTTCCAGTTTTGGCTTTTGTCGCAGGACCTGGTGAAATCGCTTATTGGGCGGCCTTAAAAGACGCTTTTGCATTGTTTAATATGGAACTACCAGTCATTATGCCGCGCTTGAGTTTAACCTTGATAAATCGTCAAACACAGCGTTTGCTGGAGAAATACGAATTGGACTTTGATGCTGTCGTCAGCGATCGTCAAATTACTGTGATGAGAAATAATTTGATGGGATCGATTCGTGAGCAAAAAGCAGAAGCGTTAATTGGCGAACTTCAGCAACAGGTTGACGAAATGTACAATAAAATCAATCAACAGTTTTCTTCAATCAGTAAAGGATTGACCCCAATCGTTGAAAAGAATTTACAGTTGCACAGTAAACAAATAAATTTCTTGAAGCATAAACTGCAAGATGAAGTGATACTTCAAAACAGTATTGAATTTGGTCATTATGCCGCTATTGAAAACGAACTATTACCTAACGGTGGATTTCAAGAACGCGTGTACAGTCCATTTGTTTACATGAATCAGTATGGAACTGGGCTTGTGAAAGACCTTTTAGCACTTCCGCTCTGTTATGACAAAAATCATAAGATTATTTATATTTGACTAAAAAAGCCTGCATATGTAGGCTTTTTTTATGTCAAAATAACTTGTTGAGATATTTTCCTGTAACAAACTTGAAATATTTCAAAAACAAGTGGTGACAAGTGGGGGATTGTGGTACATTTATTACAATAAGTGGGGTGAAGGGTATGTTCATGGGCGAATATCAACATAGCGTTGATGCAAAGGGACGGCTAATTGTGCCAGCCAAGTTTCGTGAACAGTTAGGTGACAGTTTTGTCATCACCCGCGGCCTGGATCAATGCTTATTTGGCTACACGATGAACGAATGGCAGAAAATTGAAGAAAAGCTTAAAGAGTTGCCAGTCACTAAAAAAGACGCTCGTGCTTTTACAAGGTTCTTTTTCTCAGGCGCTACAGAATTGGAACTTGATAAGCAAGGACGCGTCAATATACCGACAACCTTAATTTCTCATGCTAAACTTGAAAAAGAATGCATTATCTTAGGTGTCTCCAATCGTTTTGAAATATGGGCAAAAGATTCATGGGAAAGCTATTTTGCAGAATCCGAAGATTCCTTTAATGAAATCGCGGAAAATTTAACTGATTTTGACTTTTAAAAAGTGAACGGGGGGAATGGATTGTTCAATCACACCACGGTTTTACTGCATGAAACTGTCGATGGTCTGAACGTTCGTCCTGATGGCATATATGTGGATTGTACGCTGGGCGGAGCAGGACACAGCGAATATTTGGTTCAGCAATTATCTGACCAAGGTCATTTATATTGTTTCGATCAAGACGCAACGGCAATAGCTCATGCAAAAGAAAAACTACAAGATTATTTACATAGAATCACCTTTATCCATGCCAACTTTAAGTTTTTAAAAGAAGAATTGGAAATGCGTGGAGTGGAAAAAGTCGATGGCATACTTTATGACTTAGGCGTCTCTTCTCCTCAATTGGATACACCAGAGCGAGGCTTTAGTTACCATAATGATGCGCCTCTGGATATGCGAATGGATCAAAGTGCTGAACTTAGCGCTTATCATGTAGTAAATGAATGGTCTTTCGAAGATTTAGTAAGAATTTTCCATCGCTATGGTGAAGAAAAATTTTCTAAACAAATCGTACGCAAAATCGAAGCTGCAAGAGAAAAGCAACCCATTGAAACAACTGGCCAATTGGTCGAATGCATCAAAGAAGGCATTCCTGCTTTTGCTCGTCGCAAAGGCGGTCATCCTGCAAAACGTGTATTTCAAGCCATTCGTATCGCAGTGAACGATGAACTTGGCGCTGCTGAAACTTCTCTGCAGGACGCAGTCAATGTTCTTTCAATCGGTGGAAGAATTAGTGTAATCACTTTTCATTCGCTTGAAGATCGACTGTGTAAAGCCATATTTAAAGAAGCATCTTCACTTCCTGAATTGCCGCCGAATTTACCGGTAATTCCAGAGGGAATGGAGCCAATCCTAAAACTTATTACTAGAAAACCTATACTGCCTTCAGAAGAAGAGCTAGCACATAATAATCGATCAAGGTCCGCTAAATTACGAATTGCAGAAAAAATAAACGAGTAAGGGCGTGTTCAGATGGCACTGAATGCAAGAACTGAAATTTATATCCAACAGCCGGCCACTCCTCAAAATCCGAGTCAGCAACCGGCAAGAAAAAAAAGTTTAATTACTAAAGGTGAAAAAATTTTATATTCGACTTTTATAACAGTTTGTATTATGTGTGCATTGCTGGTTTTGCAGAATCAGTCAACGATTCAAGCGTCAACTCAAGAAATTCAAACAATTGAACAATCAGTCAATGAAAAAACGAAGCAAAACACAGATTTGTCGGTACAGGTGAGCGAATTATCTTCCTATGAGCGCATTTGGTCAAAAGCAAAAGAACTTGGCCTTAAGTTAAATGAGCAAAATGTAAAGGTAGTGCCTGGACAATGAAAAAAAAGTTTCGATTTCAAGGAGGAGCCTTTCTGCTGTTTTTGTTATTTGCAGGGCTCTTTTTCCTTTTACTGGCAAGAATTGTAACAATACAAGCCACGGGTAAAGTGGAAGGGCAAGAACTCGCTGCTAAAGCTGCAGCGAAATACAGCCAAGAAGAAGTGTTAACTGCTGAACGTGGACGTATCATCGACCGTAATGGAGAAATTATTGCTGAAGACACATTGACATATAAACTGGTTGCAGTACTCGACGAATCGGTTACTCAAAAAGCGAGCGACCCGCAGCATGTAGTGGATGCCGAAGAAACTGCTGAGAAATTGGCGGGGTATTTGGATGCTTCGGAAGAAAGCATTTTAGAAACTTTGAAAACAGGGATTGAAAAAGACCGTTATCAAGTGGAATTCGGTTCTGCTGGTCGTGAAATCAGTCATACACAGATGCTAGAAATGAAAGAAGCAGACATTCCAGGTCTTTTATTTGTTCGAGATTTAAAACGACTATATCCTAACGGTGTCTTTGCTTCGCATTTAATCGGCTATGCCATGAAAGAAGAGTTAGAAGATGGTGAAACAAAAACAACCGGTAGAATCGGACTAGAATCGATACACAACGAAGTATTAACCGGTAAAAACGGGAAAATGGAATTCGATACCGATAAATGGGGATTCCTCTTGCCGAATAATGAATCTGTTATTACTCCAGCAGTTAATGGCGCAGATGTTCAACTGACATTAGATAAAACCTTGCAGAATTTTTTAGAAGACGCAATGACCAGTGTGCAAGAGGAATACGATCCGACACGTATGATCGCTGTAATCGCTGATCCAAAAACAGGTGAAATTTTAGCAATGTCTCAGCGTCCGACATTTAATCCCAATACGCGAGAAGGTTTATCTGATAACTGGCTGAACGAAAGCATCGAATTGACCATTGAACCTGGCTCTCCAATGAAGATGTTTACACTTGCTGCTGCAATCGAAGAAGGCAAATGGGACCCTGACGCAACTTATAAATCAGGGACTTACACCTTACTGGACAGTACGATTGGTGACCATAACAGTGGAGAAGGATGGGGAACTATCTCGTTTCTAGAAGGTTTCCAACGCTCCTCTAACGTATCAATGGCATATTTACTGGAACGACTCGGAGCAGATACCTTTATGACTTACGTGGATGCTTTTGGTTTTGGTGAAAAAACAGGCATTGACTTACCGAAAGAGGCAACTGGAAAAATATTGGATCAATATCCGATCAATAAATTGACGACCGCATACGGACAAGGGTCTACAGTGACTCCGATTCAGATGATTCAAGCAGCATCGGCAATTGCAAATGACGGCGTTATGATGAAACCATATGTTATTGATCAGATTAAAAATGCCGACACAGGAAAAGTCACTGTTAAAAGTGAACCGCAAGAAGCCGGACAACCCATTTCAGCTGAAACAGCTGATCAAGTTAGAGAAGTTTTAGCTTCAACTGTCACTTCTGAAGTAGGATCAGCACGAGGATTTGCATTGCAAGATTACACAATAGCAGGCAAAACAGGGACTGCCCAAGTTCCAAAAGAAGGCGGTGGCTATTTAAAAGGACGAAACAATTATTTGTTTTCTTTCCTTGGTATGGCACCTGCTGAAGATCCTGAATTACTGATCTATATTGGTGTTCAACAACCGAACGTACCGGCCGATGAATATGGTTCTGTACCGGTCGCCAAGATTTTTACATCTGTCATGGAAAATAGCTTAAAGTATTTAAATATTGAGCCAGAAAATATGGCGAAAGCGACCACGATGCCTGTTGAAGAATATACAGGCAAGTCCGTAACCGAAGCCACGGAAGAATTGAAAGAATTAGGACTAGAAGTTATTGTTACCGGAAATACTGGAGAAGTTATCTCTCAGTACCCAAAAGTTGGGAGTACAGTGTTAAAAGGTGGGCGGGTGATTTTAAAAACTTCTGGGGAAACGGCTTTGCCTAATTTCAGTGGATGGTCTAAACGCGAGCTACTCGCATATCAATCCTTAAGCGGATTGTCGCTAGAAATTGCTGGGCAAGGATATGGTTTAACGCAAAGTGTTGAAGAAGGCCAACTGGTGAAGGAAAATGAGCCAGTAGTCATCGAACTTCATCCACCTGAAATATACTATCCTGCTCGCGCAGAAGCCAAAGCAAAAGAAGAACTACAAGAAACGGTTAACCCTGAAGTTGAAGAACTAGAAGTAGATTCAACTTCAGAAACACAAACAGACGAAACAACCGAGTAATCTCGTGTTAAAGGAGCTCTATAAATGAATAGTTATGTAGTAATGGGTTTAGGAATTGCTTTATTGTTAACGGTTATACTAATGCCAGTATTTATACCGTTATTGAAACGAATGAAATTCGGACAAAGCATACGTGAAGAAGGACCTGAATCACATATGAAGAAAACGGGTACGCCGACTATGGGCGGTCTGGTATTCCTAATCTCAATCATTGTCACGGTGTTGCTAGTCGCTTGGTTTGCTGACTTGGTAACTGCTAAAATACTAATTTTATTGTTGGTGCTTTTTGGATATGGCTTGATTGGCTTTTTGGATGACTTTATCAAAGTAGTACTAAAGCGCAATCTAGGGTTAACATCGCTACAAAAATTAATTGCTCAAATCGTTATAGCGGTCATTTCATTCTTTGTTTTGAGTGGGACTGACTTTGAGACAGGTGTCACTATTCCTTTTACTGACATCTCATTTGAGTTATCATGGCTATACGTGTTCTTTATCGTCTTTTGGTTGGTTGGATTTTCCAATGCAGTTAATTTGACAGATGGTCTAGATGGATTGGTAGCTGGAACAGCGTCTATTGCATTTGCTGCATTTGGTGTATTAGCTATTTATCAAGACGAAGTAGGCATCGCGATTTTCACTTTTTCTGTAACAGGCGGACTGCTTGGATTCTTGATCTTCAATAAATATCCTGCAAAAGTCTTTATGGGCGATACAGGTTCGCTAGCATTAGGTGGGGCACTTGCAATGGTCTCGATTTTACTAAAACAAGAATTATTGTTGTTGTTAATTGGATTAGTTTTTGTTATCGAAACAGCTTCAGTTATTTTACAAGTAGGTAGCTTTAAATTGCGTCAAAAACGAATTTTTAAAATGAGCCCTATTCACCATCATTTCGAGTTGAGCGGTTGGTCAGAATGGAAAGTGGTCCTTGTTTTCTGGTCAGTCGGTCTTATCAGTGCGGCAATCGCCGTCTTTTTGGAGGTAATGTAAATGAAGGAAGCTCCACATTTATATCAAAAGAAAGTCCTGGTTTTAGGGTTAGCGAAAAGCGGATTTACTGCTGCTCGTATTCTTCACAAGCTAGGTGCATTTGTTACCGTTAACGATTCTAAGCCTTTTGAAGAAAATCCTGAAGCACAGGAATTATTGAATATGGGCGTTACCGTTATTTGTGGCAGACATCCTGAAGATTTGTTAGAAGAGGGCTTTGAATTAGTTGTCAAAAATCCAGGAATTCCTTATTCCAATGTATTGATTGAGTCAGCAATAGAAAAGCAAATTCCAGTGTGGACTGAAATTGAATTGGCTTATTTAATTAGCGAAGCTCCCTTTATCGGAATTACGGGCTCTAATGGTAAAACAACAACAACTACTTTATTGTTTCATATGCTCAACCAAGACAATAAAAATCCATTAATTGCAGGAAATATTGGAACAGTAGCAAGTGGAGTCGCAGAAAAAGCAAAAGCAAAAAATATAATTGTAACGGAATTGTCTTCTTTTCAGTTGAAGGGAACTGTAGATTTCCGTCCAGATATCGCAATTATTACAAATCTGTATGAAGCGCATTTGGATTATCATGGATCAATAGAGGATTATCGAGCTTCTAAAATGAAGCTGACTGAAAACCAAACAGCAGAAGATTACTTTATCTATAATGCAGATCAACCAATTCTAGTCGAGCATGCAAAGAACTGCAAAGCGCAACTCATTCCTTTTACGTTGCAAGGACGCACCGCTACAAGTATCAGTGCTGACGATCAATTTGTTTATTGGCAAGGCGAAAAATTGATTGAACGTTCGAAGATTATGCTGGGTGGCCAGCACAATCTGGAAAACATTTTGGCTGCTACAGCAGCAACTTTGATTCAAGGCGGAACAAAAGAAACCATTACACGTGTCTTAACGTCATTTACGGGTGTAAAGCACCGTTCTCAATTTATTGTTGAGTGGCAGGGGCGCAAATTCTATAACGATTCAAAAGCTACCAATGCTTTAGCGACTAAGAGCGCATTGGAAGCTTTCCCGAAAAACATCATCTTATTAGCGGGTGGATTAGAGCGAAACCATTCACTTGAAGAAATTCGTCCATTTATGAATCGTGTCAAAGTATTAGTGACCTTAGGTGAAACAGCAACGCGGTTCACGACGTTTGCAAAAGATTGTGGTGTGCCAACGATAGTTCAAGCAGGAAAAATGGACGATGCAGTTGACAAAGCAATTAAAGAATCTGCTAGTGGCGATACAATTCTTCTATCACCTGCTTGTGCAAGCTGGGACCAATACGATAGTTTTGAAATTCGGGGCGATGCTTTTATTGCAGCAGTTCAACAAATGACAGAAGCAAACGAATAATAGATAAGGGGCAGCAATTATGGACAAAGTGATTGATATCGAAGAACGCATCCCGTCGCTTCGCGAGCGGCGAAAAAAAAGAACCAATCGCAAGTTCGTGGCGCTGCTGCTCATTTTTCTCACTTTGCTTGCCGTACTATTATACAGCCAGTCGAAGTACAGTGAAATCCAGACCATCACTATTAAAGGTGCCGTTCTCTTTGACCAAAAAAGCTACCAAGCTGCAAGTGGACTAGCTATCGGAGATTCGATGTGGTCTTTTGATGCAGGGACTGTTGCGCAACAACTGGAAAAGTTGGAGTGGGTGGAAGAATCGACGGTTAAGAAAAATTGGTTGACCGGTGTGGAAATTGATTTAAAGGAATATGTTCAAATGGGATATCTAGATCGCGGTAACAGCTATCAGATTGTCTTGTCGAATAACTTGGCTTTAGATCAGCCAGTGACAAATGTTGATGGTCCGATTTACTCAAACTTTGAAAATGAGAAAATACGAGAAAAGTTAATTGATCAGCTAACAGATATTGATCCTGAAGTACTTCAGCTGATTTCCCAAATTATTCTAGATCCTGAGCAAAAAGACGCGGATTATGTGACCTTATATATGAATGATGGAAATGAAGTTCGTGGTATTTTAAGCACATTAGCAGAAAAGATGAATTACTATCCATCTGTCATCGCGCAATTAGAAGATGATCAACAAGGCATAATTGATATGGAAGTGGGAATATTCTTCCGTTCTTATGCGGATGTTTATGGTTTTGCAAAGGAGGGTCCTGAAGATGAAGAAACCGAAGAAGAGCAACCGTAAAAGTTTTAGCAAATCGGTTGTTTTTTCCCTGGTTTTCTTGGTGCTCGGATTTATTATGGCTTATTCCTATAGTTTATCAAATGCTAATAGAGAGACGGCAGAGTTTACGGGTGGTGCATTTTTCGAACAGGAAGAACGCTACCGCAAAGAGTTGATTGATCAGCAAGAGCGCAATAAAGAGTTGAAAAATGAATTGCAAGAAAAGCAAAGCGAAGTTCAAGAATATGAAAAATCCTTTGCCGATGGCGAAAATCGCTATACAGAGTATGCAGAAGAAGCCAAAGAGCTTCGAAGATATCTCGGTTTAGTGCCCGTACAGGGAAGTGGATTAAAAGTGACATTGCAAGACGGGGATTATGATTCAAATTCAGTTAATCCAAACGATTACATTGTGCACGAAAGCCACGTTTTCCAAGTAATCAATGAATTGTATATTTCAGGAGCACAGGCTATTTCAATCAATGGTCAGCGTATTCATGGAAATTCATACATTGTTTGTACAGGACCAGTCATAACTGTAGATGGTGCACAATATCCCGCTCCTTTCGTAATTGAAGCTATCGGTGAACCTGAAGTACTGACAGCATCGATGGAATTGACTGGCGGAATTATGGATCAACTGCTCAATGACAACATTATCGTCACATTGGATGAAGGGCAGGTTATTAAAATGGCCGCTTTGCTGACAGAATCGTGAATAAGGGGAGAGTTAGATGAAAAAAAGAATTCTTACCCGATTTACAGTGATTATGTTTGTAATCGGCTTAATGACTGCTATGCAATACAACACGATTAATGAACCTGATGCCCGAGATACGCGAGATGTATGGGAAGTAAGACAAGAACTGTCGAGAGAAAAGCAACTTCACTCACAACTGCTATCAGAAATCAGCACGTTAGATGAGACGTTGAACAAATATGATGTGGACACAAACGCCAGCCCCGAACAAGCTTTGCGGGAAACTGCAGGGGAATTGAGAAATGCAGCTGGTTTAACGGAGACTACGGGACCGGGAATAGAAATTCTCGTTGAACCTTCAATGGAAGCGGTTGCGTTGGGCTTCGAAATAGAAGGGATCTCGCCGGATTTGCTTATTCGGCTAGTCAATGAAATTAATCGTTACAACGGTTTGTATGTTTCAATCGACAATAAGCGAATTATTAATACGACAGCAATACGAGATATAAATGGTCAAACGACGGTTAACGCGAAACCGATAGAACTGCCTCCGTTTTCCATAAAAATAATTTCTGAGTCTATGGAAGACTCAGAAAAGCTGTATAATCATTTATTGTCTTCACGTATTTTAGATGATTTTTATATCGATAATCTAACACTGACCGTTTCGGCTCCTAAAAAAGATCTAATCATCGAAGCGTATGATGAAGTGATAGACACCAAATATTTACAGTCAACAGAGGAGGAATAGCGATGTGGCTGTCCATTTTAGGTTTAATACTTGGTATATCGCTCGGGCTATTGACAGATATCCATATTCCACCTGAATATGCTAACTATTTGTCGATTGCCGTACTGGCATCGCTCGACACATTATTTGGTGGAATTCGTGCCCACTTGCAACAAGTGTACGATGACAAAGTATTTGTTTCAGGATTCTTTTTCAATATCGTCCTTGCAGCAGGTCTTGCTTTTCTTGGTGTTCATTTAGGTGTAGATTTATACTTGGCTGCTATTTTTGCATTCGGTGTTCGACTATTTCAAAACATTGCGGTCATCCGCCGCATTATTTTAGCAAAATGGGCTGAAAAAAAGGCAGTTAGAGAAACAATTTAAACAATTGAAGGAAATTTTTTTAAGTTTCGCGATTTTCTTAGACAAGGTGCACGATTTGCAATAGAATATAAGTACAGCAGTTTAATAAGGAGGTGCCACGAATTGAGTCAATCAGAATTATACGTTAGTCTAGATATCGGTTCGTCATCCATTAAAGTTTTAATTGGAGAAATGGCCAACAATTCACTGAATGTTATTGGCGTTGGAAATGTGAAATCTAATGGAATTAAAAAAGGTGCGATTGTTGACATAGATGCAACGGTGCAATCCATTAAAAAAGCGGTTGATCAAGCAGAACGCATGATCGGTAAGTCAATCCATGAAGTGGTATTAGGAATTCCGGCTAACAAAGCGGTGCTACAGCCTGTTAAAGGAATTGTGGCAGTTAACAGCGAGAATCGGGAAATTACCGATGACGACCTAGATCGTGTATTGGAAGCGGCTCAAGTTATGTCGATTCCACCAGAGCGGGAACTAGTAAACATCATTCCTGAACAATACATCGTTGATCATTTGGGTGAAATCAAAGATCCTCGAGGCATGATTGGTATCCGCCTTGAAATGGATGGTACAATGGTGACAACTTCAAAAACAATTTTACACAATGTACTTCGTTGTGTAGAAAGAGCGGGACTTGAAATCCGCGATATTTATGTACAACCACTTGCAGCAGGAAATTATGCATTGACTGAAGACGAGAAAAATCATGGCACAGCATGTATTGACATCGGTGGAGGATCTACTTCTATTTCCATCTTCCAAGACGGCCACTTGACCGCTTCTTCTGTTATTCCAGTTGGAGGCGACCACGTAACAAAAGATTTGTCCATTATTTTGAAGACACCGACAGATCAAGCTGAAAAAATTAAACTCGAGTATGGCCATGCATTTTTTGAAGATGCTTCAGAAGACGAAGTATTTGAGGTTCCTGTTATTGGATCGGATTCAACAGAACAATATAACCAAAAATACATATCTGAAATAATCGGAGTTCGCCTGGAAGAGCTTTTCGAACTGATTTTAGATGAATTTTATCGTTTGGGCGTTCAAGACCTGCCAGGAGGAGTTGTTTTAACTGGTGGTATGGCTAAATTGGATGGACTTCCAGAACTTGCTCGAAATATTTTGCAAACTCGAGTTCGTCTATTCACACCAGAATTTATCGGCGTACGTGAACCACAGTACACGACAGCGGTTGGTCTAATTCAATATGCATACATGGAAGATGTCTTTTATGGCCGTATTGGAAATGGTGGGGCTGTTGCGGGAACTGCGAAAGTTGAGCACCAAGAAGTGCAGCAACCTAAAAAACAAAAGCAACCAAAGCAAAATTCTGAAGGTGTCGTAACCAAAGCTAAAAAGATGTTTGATCGATTCTTTGAATAAAATCAATGTTGCATCTAGCTTGCAACTATAAAAGCTAAGCAATTTTAGGAGGAAAAAGAATGTTGGAATTTGATACAAATATTGATGCACTGGCCGTAATTAAAGTTATTGGTGTTGGTGGCGGAGGAAACAACGCTGTAAACCGCATGATCGAACATGGAGTACAAGGTGTAGAATTTATTGCAGTAAATACAGATGCTCAAGCTTTGAACCTTTCAAAAGCAGAAGTACGTCTTCAAATCGGAGGGAAATTGACACGCGGACTTGGTGCCGGTGCTAACCCAGATGTGGGGAAAAAAGCTGCAGAAGAAAGCAAAGAGCAAATCGAAGAAGCTTTGCGCGGAGCGGATATGGTATTCGTAACAGCAGGAATGGGCGGCGGAACTGGTACTGGAGCAGCACCAGTTATTGCTGGAATTGCTAAAGAACTTGGCGCTTTAACAGTTGGTGTTGTTACTCGCCCATTTACTTTTGAAGGCCGCAAGCGTTCTACTCAAGCAATCGGCGGTATTTCTTCTATGAAAGAATCTGTTGATACATTGATCGTTATCCCGAATGACCGCTTACTTGAAATCGTTGACAAAAACACACCAATGCTGGAAGCATTCCGTGAAGCGGATAATGTTCTTCGTCAAGGTGTATCGGGTATTTCTGATTTGATCGCCGTTCCTGGATTGATCAACTTAGATTTCGCCGATGTTAAAACAATTATGTCGAATAAAGGTTCTGCATTAATGGGAATCGGTGTATCTTCAGGGGAAAACCGTGCTTCTGAAGCAGCTAAAAAAGCTGTCTCAAGTCCGTTACTTGAAGTTTCAGTTGACGGTGCTAAAGGTGTCTTGATGAATATTACAGGTGGATCTAATCTTAGCCTTTATGAAGTTCAAGAAGCAGCTGATATTGTTGCATCAGCTTCTGATGAAGAAGTAAACATGATTTTCGGTTCTGTTATTAACGATAACTTAAAAGATGAAATCATCGTGACAGTTATTGCGACTGGATTTAACGAAGAGCAACTTCAACCAAGAACACCAAGAGGATCTGGATTGAATTCAAGCCGTGTGCAGTCGATTCAACAACAGACTCCAGCGCCTTCAATTCGTGATGCGCGTCGCGAAGATCAACGCCGTGACGAGCAACGTCGTGAAGAACAACCACCTTACTACAACCAAGAGCCTCAAAGACAAGAAAAACAAAGCGACGATGCACTAGACATCCCGACTTTCTTACGCAATCGTCAAAAGAGACGTTAATCCAAACAGCTGCCGTTGGGCAGCTGTTTTTTTTAGGAAAGAGCTTAATTGATAAATCAGCTGAAACTTGGTACAATGTAGGGGACTTCTATAGAAAAGTTGTGAATATATGAAACCTATTGAACCCGTCTTTAAAGAAATTACCGGACAGTTAAATGCTATTAAAGATAATATACAAATTATTGCTGTGACTAAACAAGTGGATGTGAAACGTACGGAAGAAGCAGTTCACGCTGGAATCCTCCATTTGGGTGAAAATCGCCCAGAAGGATTGGCATCGAAACTTGAAGCAATTGAAGAAGATGTATGTTGGCATTATATCGGCAATTTGCAAACACGAAAAGTAAAAGAAGTTATTAACGAAATTGATTATTTGCATTCTTTGGACCGCTCTAGTTTAGCGAAAGAAATCCAAAAACGTGCAAGTCGCCAAGTGAAATGTTTTGTCCAAATTAACGTATCTGGTGAAGAGTCAAAAAGTGGAATTGATCCTGCAAACGCAATTGATTTTATTGAATCTCTAAAAGACTTCGATAAAATTCAAGTAGTTGGATTGATGACGATGGCGCCAAATACTACAGACGAACAAATTATTCGCGAAGCATTTAAAGGATTAAAATTACTCCAACTCCAAGTATCAGAGAAACACTGGACCCACGCACCGTGTACAGAATGTTCCATGGGCATGTCCAATGATTACTTAATCGCTGCTCAAGAAGGAGCAACTTTTGTCCGAATTGGAACAGCGTTAGTCGGGTCGGAAAGTGAGGCAAAGCGATGAGTATGAAAAACAAATTTAAAAATTTCTTTTACTTAGATGAGTATGAAGAAGAGCAAGTGCACGAACAACCTATGACACAGCAAAAGTCAGCTCCACGTTACGAAAAACCAGCTGCGATGCAAGAACCGAAAAAAGCACCGAAAGAGCGGCGCCAGAAAGTAGAGGAGACCATTGTGCCTAATTTAGTTAGTTTACAAAGTGCTTCAAAATCTTCAAAAGTTAGCTTGGCAGAACCTAGAGTTTATGCAGAAGCACAAGATATAGCGGAAAGTCTAAAAAACAAACAGGCTGTCGTTGTTAATCTCCAACGCATTGAAAAAGATCAAGGTCTACGAATCATCGACTTTTTGAGTGGGACAGTTTACGCTCTTGGTGGAGATATTCAACGTATTGGAACGGATATTTTCTTATGCGTACCAGACACTGTAGAAGTGGATGGCGCCATTTCAGATTATTACTACGACGAGCAACAATAAGAAAGGTGCCTTAAAATAATATGATAATTTTTGTTAATTTATTACTCTCGGCGATTAATATCTATTTCTATATTCTAATTGTTAGTGTATTCATGAGTTGGGTACCGAGCATAAAAGAATCTAGCTTTGGACAAATGATTTCTAAAATTACGGATCCTTATTTGGATATATTCAGACGCTTTATCCCGCCAATCGGTATGATCGACATCTCACCAATTGTTGCGATATTCACTTTGAGTTTAGCTAGTCAAGGCATCATCGTGTTATTTAATTATTTAGCCTAACCCTAAACCTCACGTGATGTGAGGTTTTTTTCTTAAAAACCAATCACATGTGAAGGAGCATTCGTATGGAAGAGATATTTCAACATTTTAGAAAAGAAGAACAGCAGTTTATCGAACAAGCTTCGGGCTGGCTACGGGAAGTTGAAGACCGTTATTCACCAAGATTGACTGATTTTCTCGATCCGCGACAGCGCTTTATTGTTGAAGCAGTCATCGGATCGAGCGACGTGAAAATGATGACGTCTGGCGTTTTTAAAAATGCAGAAAGACAACGAGTGTTACTGTATCCTTCTTATTTTGAACCACAACAGGAAGATTTTAATATTACTGTTTTTGAATTGAAGTATCCATCGAAATTTGTCAACTTGCGTCATCCTGATATATTAGGATCATTAATGTCATTGGGGCTTGACCGCAGTAAATTTGGAGACATTCGCATAGATAACGAACGTGTTCAACTTGCAGTTATGAATGAAATCAGTCCTTATATGCAAAGTAATTTTGTTAGTGCAGCAAAAGTGAAAGTTCAGTTAAACGAAATAACAAACGAAAAAGAATTAATCGAGACGAGCGAAGAATGGATTGAAGAATCGTATACGGTCAGTTCCATGAGATTGGATACGGTAATGAGTTCGGTTTATCACATTTCTCGCCAGAAAGCATCGGCGTTAATCCACGGTGGAAAAGTGAAAGTCAACTGGACTTTGCAAGAGCAGCCGTCATTCGAACTGCACGAATCGGATATGATCTCTTCAAGAGGCTTTGGTCGTGTTCGGTTGATTATGATCGAAGGCCGCACCAAGAAGGATAAGGTTCGACTACAGATTGGCCGCTTAGAAGCAAAAAACTAGACGGTTCGGAAAAAATACGAAATAATACTGAAATTTAGCGCCATGAACTGTATAATAGGAAGATAACATGACAAGTTAAGGAGAGGTTTACTCAATGCCATTATCCCCGTTAGATATACATAACAAAGAATTCAGCCGGGCGTTCCGTGGATATCAAGAAGACGAAGTAAATGAATTTTTGGAACAAATTATGAGAGATTATGAAATTTTGTTAAAAGATAAGGCAACTTTAGAAGAACGGTTACGCACAACCGACGAACGAGTTGGCCATTTCAATACAATCGAGTCAACCTTACAAAAATCAATTTTCGTCGCTCAAGAAGCTTCGGAAGAAGTTCGACGCAACTCTCAGAAAGAAGCAGAGTTGATTGTCAAGGAAGCTGAAAAAAATGCTGATCGTATTGTTAACGAGTCGTTGACAAAAGCACGTCGCATTGCTACTGAAATTGAAGAATTGAAAAAACAATCTCGTATCTTTAAAAATCGTTTCAAAATGCTCGTTGAAGCTCAATTAGATTTAATTGAAACAGATGATTGGGAAACCTTATTAGAATACGATATCGACACACAGAATTTAGAGAAGATTGAGAAGGATAAAGAAGAGTCGAACTCTTGACTCTGAGACTTTCTACTTCTATAATTACGACATACAAAAAAACGCGCTGATAGAGACAGTAGGCTATGTAGGATGATTTAGCGAGTCAGGGACAGTGAGAGCCTGATACGACCTCATAGATGAAAATCACTCTTGAGCAGAATTGGTGAACAACAGTACCCAATTCCGTCTACGCCACGTTACGGTGATCGAGTGGCAGCTATCGAGCTGCAACAAGGGTGGTACCGCGAGTTTAAGCTTCTCGTCCCTTTACCAGGGATGGGGGCTTTTTATTATGCCTATAGGAGGAATGGAAATGGAATACAAAGATACGTTATTAATGCCGAAAACAGATTTTCCGATGCGTGGTAATTTGCCGAACCGGGAACCAGAGATGCAACAAAAATGGGAACAGATGGACATTTACAAGAAAGTGCTAGACCGCACAAAAGGTCGTCCATTCTTCATTCTTCATGACGGACCTCCGTACGCGAACGGCGATTTGCATATGGGTCACGCATTAAACAAAGTACTAAAAGATATGGTCGTTCGTTCTCGTTCAATGATGGGCTTTCATGCACCATACGTTCCGGGCTGGGATACGCACGGATTACCGATTGAACAAGCTTTAACAAACAAAGGCGTTAATCGGAAAGAAATGTCGTTAGCGGAATTCCGCAAGCTATGTGAAGAATATGCTTACCAACAAATCGATAACCAGCGCTCTCAATTCAAACGTATCGGTGTTCGTGGCGATTGGGAAAATCCATATGTCACATTAAAACCAGCATACGAAGCACGTCAAATTGAAGTGTTTGGTAAAATGGCCAACAAAGGCTATATCTATAAAGGATTGAAACCGGTTTATTGGTCTCCATCAAGTGAATCGTCACTTGCTGAAGCAGAAATCGAGTATCATGATAAAAAATCTCCTTCAATCTATGTATCTTTCCCAGTCACTGACGGTAAAGGCGTATTGGCTGAAGGCACAAACTTCGTAATCTGGACGACAACTCCTTGGACAATCCCAGCTAACCTTGGTATTTCTGTACACGCTAAGTTGGATTACGCGGAAGTTTCCGTAAATGGTTCTCTTTATATTGTGGCACAAGAGTTATTAAAAGAAGTGGCTGAGGAATTAGAATGGGTAGACTACGAAGTTGTTCGCTTAGTGCAGGGAGCTGAACTAGAGCATATCCTAACAAAACACCCGTTATATGACCGTACTTCTTTGGTTATGCTCGGAGAACACGTTACGACAGATTCAGGTACTGGTTGCGTTCACACAGCTCCTGGTCACGGTGAAGATGACTTCTTAATCGGTAAGAAATACGGATTGGATGTTCTTTGTCCAGTTGATGAACGTGGAGTCATGACAGACGAAGCGCCTGGGTTTGAAGGCGAGTTTTATGAAAAAGCGAATAAGTCGATCACAGAAGCACTTGATCATGCAGGCGCTCTTGAAAAAATTTCGTTTATTACACACTCGTATCCGCATGACTGGCGGACGAAAAAGCCAGTAATTTATCGGGCGACAGCTCAGTGGTTCGTATCGATCGATGCATTCCGTGACCAAATCTTAAAAGCGATCAAAGAAACTTCGTTCACTCCAGCATGGGGCGAAACGCGTCTTTACAATATGCTACGTGACCGTGGAGATTGGAATATCTCACGTCAACGCGTATGGGGCGTTCCAATTCCTGTGTTTTACGCTGAAAATGGAGATCCCATCATTACAGAAGAAACAATTGCCCACGTGGCTAAGTTGTTCCGCGAAAACGGATCGAACATTTGGTTTGAGCGTTCAGCAGCAGAGTTATTGCCGTCAGGATTCACGCATCCAAGTAGCCCGAATGGCTTGTTCACTAGAGAAACGGATATTATGGATGTTTGGTTTGATTCTGGATCTTCTCACCAAGGTGTTCTTGTGGAGCGAGAAGACTTGCACTATCCGGCTGATCTTTACCTAGAAGGATCCGACCAATACCGCGGTTGGTTCAACTCTTCACTAACAACGAGTGTTGCGATCAATGGTATCGCACCATACAAAGGTATCTTGAGCCACGGCTTTACGCTTGATGGCAACGGCCGCAAAATGAGTAAGTCGCTCGGGAATGTTATTGTTCCTGCAAAAGTTATGAACCAGATGGGAGCGGATATTCTGCGCCTTTGGGTGGCTTCTGTAGATTACACGGCGGACGTTCGTGTTTCCGATGAAAACTTTAAGCAAGTATCGGAAGTATACCGAAAAATCCGTAATACACTGAAATTCCTTCATGGAAATTTAGTTGATTTTAATGAAAAAGAGCATCGTGTCGCATTTGAAGATATGCGTGAAATGGATCAATACATGGTGATGAAATTGCAGAAAATGATAGAAACAGTACGGAAGTCATATGAAACGTATGAGTTCTCAACAATCTACCATGCGTTGAACAATTACTGTGCGAACGATTTAAGCTCGTTTTACTTAGATGTAGCGAAAGATGTTGTTTATATCGAACGTGCAGATCATCCTCATCGTCGTGCGATGCAGACGGTTATGTTTGATTCACTGATGGCGATTTTGAAACTGTCTTCACCAATCATTCCACATACGGCAGATGAATTATGGTCTTACCTAAGCTTTGTAGAAGAAGAAAGTGTTCAATTAACTGACTTCCCAGAAGCTGTTTCCAATCCAGCATTTGAAGGATTGAATGAGAAATGGAGCCGTTTCATGGATGTTCGCGATGATGTCTTAAAAGCATTAGAAGAAGCGCGTGCAGCTAAAACAATCGGTAAATCATTAGAAGCAAAAGTGACAGTTTATGGTGATGAAGAACTTGCGAACTTATTAGCTTCTACTGACGAAAATCTTGCTCAATTATTCATTGTATCGAAATATGAATACGGTGGAACGCAAGAACAAGCACCAGAACATGCAGTGAAATTGAACGAAGTTTCTGTTACAGTTCAAAAAGCTGAAGGTGAAAAATGTGAACGTTGCTGGACAATTTCTGAGGAAATTGGTCAAAGTGAAGCACACCCAACCTTGTGTCTTCGCTGTGCAAGTGTTGTAGAAACGCAGTTTGCTTAATCGAAACTACCGCTAAAAAAGAAAGGGTTTAGAGAGCTGGAATTCGGCTTCTCTAGACCCTTTACTTTTTCCCCTTACATTGTGTTAAAATAGATTGACTGATGAATTGACGGAGGATATGGATGTTTATTTATTATGGAATCGCATTAGTAATCATTGCATTAGATCAATGGACAAAATGGTTGGTCCTTAAAAATATGGAATTGGGTGAAAGGATTTCAGTAATTGATCCTTATCTCGGCTGGTTGTCGCACCGTAATCGCGGCGCTGCTTGGGGCATGCTCGAGGGACAGATGTGGCTGTTTGCCGTCATTACCGTGGCAGTTGTTATCGGAATTCTTTACTATTTTCATAAACATGCAAAAGGGCAACCATTGTTCCAGCTTAGTTTAATGGTTCTTTTGGGTGGAGCGATCGGTAATTTTATCGACCGCATGCTACGCGGGGAAGTTGTCGATTTTGTAGATGTGCTAATTCCCGTGGTCAATTATGATTTCCCGATATTTAATGTTGCAGATGCTGCATTAACGATTGGTGTCGTGTTGATGATTATTTTTATTATTTATGACGAAAAACAACAAAAGAAAAAGGTGTCTTAATGGAAGAATTAACGATTGAAATTACCGAAGAAATGACAGGCGAACGGGTAGACAAAGCTGTGTCATCAATAGATGAAGACTGGTCACGTTCACAGATTAGCAATTGGGTCAAAGAAGGCGCCGTAAAAGTTAACGGCATTAAAGTAAAACCGAATTACAAAGTTCGTTTGCAGGATGTTATCGTTGTCACACCGCCTGAACTTGAAGAATTAGATGTAGTTCCCGAAGATCTTAATTTGGAAATTGTCTATGAAGATGAAGACGTCCTCGTAGTTAACAAACCAAAAGGAATGGTCGTACATCCGGCTCCGGGACACGCTAAAGGCACATTGGTTAATGGCTTAATGCACCACTGTACAGATTTGTCAGGAATCAATGGTGTAGTGCGTCCGGGGATTGTCCATAGAATTGATAAAGATACATCTGGCCTGTTGATGGTGGCCAAAAATGACGCTTCCCATACGTCATTAGTTGATCAATTAGTGAAAAAGACGGTTACGCGTAAATATGTAGCGCTCGTACATGGTCACATTCCTCACGATAAAGGAACGATTCAAGCACCGATTGCTCGTGATCCAAAAGAACGCCAAAACATGGCAATCGTGGATAAAGGAAAACATGCCGTAACACATTTCCGAGTTTTGGAACGTTTTGGTGATTTTACATTAGTAGAATGCCGCCTAGAAACAGGCAGAACGCACCAAATTCGTGTGCACATGAAATACATTGGCTACCCGCTTGTTGGAGATCCAAAGTACGGACCGAAGAAAACAATGGATGTTGGCGGTCAAGCACTTCATGCGGAGGTTATCGGTTTTGATCATCCGAAAACGAACGAATACATGGAGTTCTCTGTAGAGCCACCAGCTGAATTTGCAGAACTTCTAGAATCTCTTCGCGACAAGGATTGACAAAAGGGACCTTCTTTCTTTATACTTAAAAAAACGAATCGAATAATGAACACCTTTAAAAACAGTCCAGAGAGGCTGAAAAGGTATTTACGCAAGCCGGAAGTCTGTCTTCCGTGCTGAATTTTTCTGCGCATCTATCCTCTTGCCTCTCTGGCAAGAGGTTTTTTATTTGCAAAAAAGGAGCGGATCTTATGGTGGAAAAAGCAGATATTTTAGATGAACAGGCAATTAGCCGGGCAATTACACGTATTGCACATGAAATTATCGAACGCAATAAAGGCATCGATGATTGTATATTAGTTGGTATCAAAACGCGCGGTGCATTTATCGCAAAGCGACTGGCCGAAAAAATCGAAAAAATCGAAGGGCGTCCCATTATGAAAGGCGAACTTGATATTACGCTTTATCGAGATGACTTGAGCATCAAAACAAAAAACCAAGAACCGTTAGTTCAACAAGTTGATATTAAACACAGCATACTCGATAAAAAAGTCATCTTAGTAGATGATGTGCTCTATACAGGACGCACTGTACGCGCAGCTATGGATGCCGTTATGGACCTAGGACGACCGGCACAAATTCAACTAGCAGTATTGATTGACCGAGGACATCGTGAATTGCCAATACGCGCGGACTTTGTCGGAAAAAACATTCCAACTTCAAGTGATGAACGAATCATTGTTCAAATGGTTGAAAGCGATCAAGTGGACCGCGTTGCCATTCACGAATAAAGAGTCGGAAACAAAGGAGAATGGAAATTGAGTGAAGCAATTTTAGACGTACAAGATAAACCAAAAACTGGACAATGGATCTCGCTAAGCTTGCAGCACATGTTCGCGATGTTTGGCGCAACAATATTGGTACCGCAATTGGTTGGCTTAAGTCCAGCTATCGCATTGTTAACAAGTGGAATTGCAACAATCATCTTTATCCTCATCACACAATTTAAAGTACCGGCATATCTCGGATCTTCATTCGCTTTTATCTTGCCGATTACCATTGCTACGAAAACTGGCGGGATTGGCTCAGCAATGATTGGCGCCATGTTTGTTTCATTGGTCTACGCAATCGTCGCGTTGATCATTTGGAAAACAGGCTATCACTGGTTGATGAAATTACTTCCACCGATTGTTGTAGGGCCGGTTATCATTGTCATCGGACTGGCTTTATCGGGAACAGCAGTAAATATGGCCATGACCATTCCAGTAGGGAATGCTTCAGAATATAGCTTGCTGCATTTTTCGGCAGCTATTGTTACGCTGCTAACCGCTATCATTTGTAACATTTATTTTAAGAATATCATTTCATTGATGCCAATTTTGATCGGTATTATCGTAGGGTATGGCTACTCAGCTGCCATTGGCATTATTGACTACGGCGTCATTGCTGACGCGAAATGGTTCGCAGTACCAGAATTCTTAATTCCTGGAGTGGATTACTCTTTTCAAGTAACACCAACCTTGTTGTTCGTCATGGTCCCAATTGCCATCGTCACGATTTCTGAACATATCGGTCATCAACTGGTACTAGGCAAGATTGTCAATCGAAATTACATAAAAGACCCAGGCTTACATCGGTCGATACTAGGTGATGGGATTGGAACCTTCATCTCTTCACTAGTTGGCGGCCCGCCAAAGACGACATACGGTGAGAATATTGGGGTACTCGCAATTACGAAAGTGTTTTCAGTCTATGTCATCTTTGGAGCGGCAGTGTTTGCCATCGTCTTTTCGTTCTTTGGCAAATTGATGGCCGTCATCGAGACAATTCCAACGGCTGTTCTAGGCGGAATTTCGATCTTATTGTTCGGTATTATCGCATCTTCTGGTTTGCGTATGCTAGTAGATAACAACATCGACTTTGGCAACAACCGAAATTTAGTGATTTCTTCAGTTATCTTGGTTATCGGGATTGGCGGAGCTAAAATTGAATTTAGTGAAACATTCTCAATCGAAGGAATGGCGCTCGCTGCCATTGTTGGTGTCATTTTGAACTTAGTGCTACCCGGAATGAACAAAGAAGAAGTAGACGACGGAACTGAATAATTACCTTTTAATGAATGTCCAGAGAGGCATGGAAAGGGTTGAAGAATGGGTAAACACTACCCTTTTTTCCTCACACCTTCCTGCCTCTGGGAAGGTGTTTTTTTGTCTGACGAATGAGAGGAGGAGTCAATTTTGCCAAACTTACTATCTATGAACAACTTAGAAAATGACACGATTATGAGTTTGCTTAAGCGTGCTGGAGAATTTCAGCAAGGCAAGAGAGCGCCAATTGATGGCACGGTCGTCAACTTGTTTTTCGAACCAAGCACAAGAACAAAAATGAGTTTTGAAATGGCAGAGCATCATATGGGACTCGCTGTACTACCTTTTGAAACAGCTTTTTCTAGCATCTTAAAAGGTGAAACACTTTACGATACAGTAAAAACGATGGAAGCAATTGGCGTAGGTGCAGTCATTATACGTCATGAAGAAGAAGAGTATTATCAACAACTAGAAGGATGCGACGTTGCTATCATCAATGGTGGAGATGGCTCAGGTCAACATCCAACACAATCTCTTTTAGACTTAATGACCATATATCAAGAGTTTGGACGGATCGAAGGCATTCATATCACCATCGTTGGAGACATTGCTCATAGCCGTGTCGCAAAATCAAATGCAGCGGCACTCAAACAATTAGGAGCAAAAGTGAGTTTTGTGTGCCCGGCGGACTGGAGCGGAGAGTACGAATCTTCCGAGCATTTGGATGACTTTATTGAAACTACAGATGTTGTCATGATGCTTCGCGTTCAGCATGAACGGCATGCAGTATCAGCTCTTTTCTCGAAAGAAAATTACCATGAGCAATATGGCTTAACGATCGAACGCGAAAAGAAAATGAAGGATGGTGCCATTATTATGCATCCTGCGCCAATCAACCGCGGCGTCGAAATTGCAGATTGCTTAGTCGAATGTGAACGTTCACGAATTTTTAAACAAATGGCAAACGGAGTTTTTATTCGGATGGCAGTACTTGAATACGCATTGAAAGGGAGAGATTAACTTGAATTTATTCATTAAAAACGTAAACATGCTGCAAAATGGAGAATTAACCCCTACAACTATTCGTATTAAAGAAGGCAAAATTAAAGAAATCGGTAAAGAGTTACAAGCGGATAATGAGACCCAAATTGACGGCAAAGGCCGGATGATTGCACCAGGATTTGTTGATGTCCATGTTCATTTGCGTGAACCCGGTGGTGAGCAGAAAGAAACCATCGAAAGTGGAACACATTCGGCAGCAAAAGGTGGCTACACCACAATTTGTGCGATGCCAAACACGCGTCCTGTTCCGGATACGAAAGAAAATCTGCAGCTAGTCAACGGATTGATTGAAAAAAATGCGCTTATCCGAGTTTTGCCGTACGCGTCAATCACCATCAGAGAAGCAGGAAAAGAACGTACAAACTTACAAGAACTAAAAGAGAACGGTGCTTTTGCTTTTACGGATGATGGTGTCGGCATTCAAGAAGCGGGAATGATGTACGAAACGATGCAAGAAGCAGCGGAAATTGACATGGCAGTCGTTGCACATTGCGAAGACAATAGCTTGATTTACGATGGGGTCATGCACGAAGGCAAACGCAGTAGAGAACTTGGGCTTAAAGGGATTCCAGCAATTGCGGAATCGGTGCATATTGCACGCGACATTTTACTAGCAGAAGCAGCAGGCGCACATTATCACGTTTGCCACGTCAGCACAAAAGAATCAGTTCGCGTCATTCGCGACGCAAAACGTGCAGGAGTGCGCGTAACAGCTGAAGTTACACCTCATCATTTGCTCTTAACAGAAGATGATATTCCATCGGACGATGCCAATTACAAAATGAATCCACCACTACGTGCAAAAGAAGATTGGCAAGCGTTACACGAAGGCTTGCTTGATGGCACGCTAGACTTTATCGCGACAGACCATGCACCGCACACGGAAGCAGAAAAAACAAATGGCATGAATGGTTCGATGTTTGGAATCGTCGGTTTTGAAACAGCATTTCCACTGCTCTATAGCAACTTTGTCAAAACCGGCACATGGACGTTACAACAACTAATCGACTGGTTGACGATTAAACCGAGCGAAACGTTCAACTTGCCATATGGCACTTTAGAAATTGGGCAAACAGCGGATCTCGTATTATTAGATCTTGAAAAAGAACAACCAATTCAAGTAGAAGAATTTTTATCAAAAGGTAAAAACACACCATTTAATGGTTGGAATTGTACAGGGTGGCCAGTAACAACCATCTTTGGTGGCGAAATCGTATGGCAGGAGGAGAAAAATTAATGAAACGTTATTTAATTTTAGAAGACGGTACGGTATTTGAAGGAACAGCATTCGGAAGCGATAGTGCTTCTGTTGGGGAAATCGTTTTTAATACGAGTATGACGGGTTATCAGGAAATTTTATCGGATCCTTCTTACTGCGGACAAATTGTCACGATGACTTACCCACTAATCGGCAACTATGGCATTAATAGCGACGATTTCGAATCGATTGAACCCGCAGTAAAAGGCATGGTCGTTCGGGAACTTGCTGAGTTCCCTTCCAACTTCAGAAATAATTCAACCTTGGACGAGTTATTTAAAACGAAAGATATTCCTGGAATTTCAGGTATTGATACACGAAAACTGACGCGTTTGATTCGTTCAAAAGGTGCCATCAAAGGTGTCTTAACAGCAGCAGGTGAAGAGGTTCAATTAGCAGCAGTCGTGAAGACGCTTCAAGAAACGATTTTGCCAAGCGACCAAGTGGCGCAAGTTTCAACAGCACGTCCTTATCCAAGCCCTGGTCGTGGCAAACGGGTTGTATTAATTGACTACGGCATGAAGCATGGCATTTTGCGTGAGCTTAATAATCGCGATTGCGACGTCATTGTCGTTCCTTATAACACGACATCAAAAGAAATTCTTGCTTGGGGACCTGACGGCGTTATGCTATCAAACGGCCCTGGAGATCCAAAAGATGTAGAGGAATGTGTAGAAGTGGTACGTGAACTACTTGGTCAAGTTCCAATCTTCGGCATCTGCCTAGGACACCAATTATTCGCAAGAGCTTGCGGTGCGGACACCTTCAAATTGAAATTCGGTCATCGCGGAGGAAATCATCCAGTACGCGACTTAGTTACAGGGAAAATCGAAATCACATCACAAAACCATGGCTACGCTGTGGATGAAGATACTTTGCAAGGAACTCGCCTAAAAGTAACGCATAGCGCATTAAACGATGGTACGAACGAAGGCTTGGCACACTTAGATTACCCAGCATTCACAGTTCAATACCACCCAGAATCATCACCCGGACCAGAAGACTCCAACTACTTATTTGATCGCTTTATTGATGTTATGAACGCAACTCGAAAGGAGCAACAACATGCCTAAAAGACAAGATATTCAAAGTATACTCGTAATCGGATCAGGACCCATCGTAATCGGACAAGCAGCAGAGTTTGACTATGCAGGAACACAAGCGTGTCTTGCGTTAAAAGAAGAAGGCTATCGTGTAATATTAATCAACTCTAATCCCGCAACCATTATGACAGATACAGAAATTGCGGATAAAGTATACATCGAACCGCTTACACTAGAATTTGTTAGCCGAATCTTACGTAAAGAACGCCCCGATGCACTGCTTCCGACACTTGGAGGCCAAACAGGACTGAACATGGCGATTGAACTGGATGAGTCAGGTATTTTAGATGAGTTGAATATTGAAATTTTAGGTACCAAGCTTGAAGCCATCCATAAAGCAGAAGACCGTGACTTGTTCCGAACGTTGATGAACGAACTTGGCGAACCGGTTCCAGATTCAGATATTATTCACAACATGACAGAAGCTGAAAATTTCGTTGACCGTGTGGGTTATCCAGTGATCGTTCGTCCAGCCTTTACACTAGGTGGAACGGGCGGAGGCATTTGCGAGAATTATGATCAACTGAAAGAAATTGTAGCAAGTGGTTTGAAATACAGCCCGGTTACACAATGTTTACTAGAAAAATCAATTGCGGGCTTTAAAGAAATTGAATATGAAGTGATGCGCGATAAAAACGATACGGCGATAGTCGTTTGTAACATGGAAAACATTGATCCAGTTGGCATCCATACAGGTGATTCCATCGTTGTCGCACCAAGCCAAACTTTATCCGACCGCGAATATCAAATGCTGCGCAATGTATCTTTGAAGATTATTCGCGCCTTGAAAATTGAAGGTGGCTGCAACGTACAGTTGGCATTAGATCCATTTAGCTTTAACTACTACATCATTGAAGTAAATCCGCGGGTTAGTCGATCTTCTGCACTAGCATCAAAAGCAACAGGTTATCCAATAGCGAAACTAGCTGCAAAAATTGCTGTCGGTTTAACTTTGGATGAAATGATGAACCCCGTTACTGGACGCACATATGCTGCATTTGAGCCGGCACTTGATTATGTGGTAACGAAAATTCCACGCTGGCCGTTTGATAAATTCGAATCTGCTAAACGCAATTTAGGAACGCAAATGAAAGCAACCGGCGAAGTTATGGCGATGGGTCGTACATTTGAAGAGTCTATTTTAAAAGCTGTCCGTTCATTAGAAACAGGGCAATTCCACTTAGAGCTAAAAAATGCGGATAGCATGAGTGATGAATGGATTCAAAAACGTATTTGTCGAGCGGGAGATGAGCGTTTGTTCTTTATCGGCGAAGCACTTCGCCGCGGTGTATCAATCGAAACCATTAACGAATGGAGCCAAATCGATTTATTCTTCTTGAAGAAATTCGAAAACATCGTAAAATACGAAGAAGATTTGAAAAACGCAGCGTTTGACTACGACGTAGCAAAACGTGCCAAACGTTTAGGCTTTGCAGACCGGACAATCGCCAAACTTTGGAACACAACAGAGCAGCAAGTGTATAACTGGCGCAAAGAACAAAAATTAATGCCGGTCTACAAAATGGTCGATACATGTGCGGCAGAGTTTGAATCGGAAACGCCTTATTTTTACGGCACATATGAAGATGAAAATGAATCAGTAAAAACAGACAAAGAGTCGGTCATCGTTCTCGGTTCAGGCCCAATCCGTATCGGTCAAGGCGTTGAATTCGACTATGCGACGGTGCACTCTGTATGGGCGATTAAAGAAGCGGGTTACGAAGCGATAATCGTCAACAATAATCCGGAAACCGTTTCAACCGATTTCTCGATTTCCGATAAATTGTATTTTGAACCGCTGACAATCGAAGATGTTATGCACATTGTCGATCTGGAGCAGCCAAAAGGAGTTGTCGTTCAATTCGGCGGACAGACGGCCATTAACTTAGCTGAAAAACTTGAGCAAAACGGTGTTAAAATTTTAGGAACTTCACTAGAAGATACAGACAGAGCAGAAAATCGCAATAAATTCGAAGCAGCTTTGCACGAAATCGGCATTCCACAACCTTTAGGAAAAACGGCTGTCAATGCAGACGAAGCCATCATTATCGCTGCGGACATTGGTTATCCGGTACTCGTTCGTCCTTCGTATGTACTTGGAGGACGCGCAATGGAAATCGTCTACAACGAAGAAGACTTGAAATACTACATGGAACACGCAGTAGAAGCAAGTCCAGAACATCCGGTACTCGTTGATCGTTACTTAACAGGAATCGAAATTGAAGTAGATGCCATTTCAGACGGTGAACATGTCTTAATTCCAGGGATTATGGAACATATTGAACGCGCAGGCGTTCACTCAGGTGACTCGATCGCAGTTTACCCAACACAAAACATTTCAACAGAATTACTTGATACACTCGTTGATTACACCACACGATTAGCAAAAGGATTGAACATCATCGGCTTATTGAACATCCAGTATGTTATCTCGAAAGGCGAAGTCTTTGTGATTGAAGTCAATCCAAGATCAAGTCGTACAGTGCCATTCATGAGTAAAATTACATCAATTCCAATGGCTAATATTGCGACAAAAGCAATTTTAGGGCAAAGCATCGTTGACCAAGGCTTTACACCAGGACTTGCACCAATTTCAAAAGGAGTATTCGTCAAAGTACCGGTCTTCTCTTTTGCTAAGCTACGCCGTGTTGACATTACACTCGGACCAGAAATGAAATCTACCGGAGAAGTCATGGGCAAAGACACGACACTTGAAAAAGCCTTGTATAAAGGACTAGCAGCAGCAGGTATGGAAGTGAAAGATCACGGTACGGTGTTATTAACAGTCGCGGATAAAGACAAAGAAGAAGCAATTGGTTTAGCTAAACGCTTTAAAGCAATCGGCTACCAAATCATGGCGACTGGCGGAACGGCAAAAGCTTTTGAAGAAGCAGGAATTGTTGTAGTACCTGTCGGCAAAATTGGTTCAGAAGGAAAAACCTTACTCGATGCGATTCAAAATGGCGATACGCAAATTGTCATCAATACATTGACGAGAGGCAAACAGCCAGAACGTGACGGCTTCCGCATTCGTCGTGAATCGGTTGAAAATGGCATTCCTTGCCTAACTTCACTAGACACGGCAGAAGCGATGCTACGTGTCATCGAATCAATGACCTTCTCAGCGGAGGAAATGGGGGCAGGTATATGATCAAACAAGAACGTATGCAAATTATCAAGCAGCAGCAAATCGCCCATCATATTTTTGAACTAACTGTAAAAGGGGTTCTTGCCATTGAAATGGCAGAGCCTGGACAATTTGTCCATATTCGTGTGGCCGATAGTTTTGAACCGTTGTTGCGGCGCCCAATTTCAGTGGCTTCGATCGATCTAGAAGCTTCGCAATTCACAATGATTTACCGAGCAGAAGGACGCGGTACACAGTTATTGGCTGAAAAAAGAGCCGGTGATACCTTAGACGTACTCGGACCACTCGGACATGGCTTTCCAGTAGAAGAAGCTGTGAAAAAAGCGTATTTAATTGGCGGAGGAATCGGTGTTCCACCGCTATATGAACTCGCCAAACAGTTAAACGCGCGCGGTATCGAAACTGTCCATATCCTCGGATTTGAAAGCAAACAAGCCGTTTTCTACGAAGAAAAATTTCGTGGACTTGGCGATACGCATATTGCGACAGTGGATGGATCTCATGGTACGCAAGGGTTTGTCACGCATATCTTAAATGAATTACCAACTGATTTTGATACGTATTATAGCTGTGGCCCAACGGCGATGCTTGAAGCGGTGCAATGGGCTTATCCACAGAAAAAAGGATTTTTGTCTTATGAACAGCGCATGGGTTGTGGCATTGGAGCTTGCTTCGCTTGCGTTTGCCGGACAACGAAAAGTGAAACGGATTACATCAAAGTATGTTCAGATGGGCCGGTATTTCCAGCAGGAGTGGTGATTTCATGATTGATTTAACAGTTAAACTTCCAGGACTCAACTTAAAAAACCCAATCATGCCAGCTTCTGGCTGTTTCGGTTTTGGTAAAGAGTATGCGCAATTATACGATTTGTCGCAGCTTGGCGCTATCATGATTAAAGCAACGACCGTTGAAATGCGTCTTGGTAATCCGACTCCGCGAGTTGCAGAAACAGCATCGGGTATGCTAAACGCTATCGGTTTACAAAATCCTGGCCTTGAAAAAGTAGCCGGTCAAGAATTACCATGGTTAGAAAAGTACGACGTGCCGATCATTGCCAATGTAGCAGGAACGACGACAGAAGACTATGTCGAAGTCGCGAAAGCTATTTCACAAGCACCAAATGTTCATGCACTGGAAATCAATATTTCGTGTCCAAACGTTAAGCAAGGCGGCATCACGTTCGGTACCGATCCAGACGTAGCACGTGAATTAACACGTGCTGTAAAAGAAGTGTCTGCTGTGCCGGTTTATATTAAATTGTCGCCGAACGTGACGAATATCGTGTCAATCGCCAAAGCAGTCGAAGAAGGTGGTGCGGATGGCATTACGATGATTAATACATTACTCGGCATGCGCATGGATACGAAAACTGGACGTCCGATTATCGCCAATATTACAGGTGGCTTGTCAGGCCCAGCTATTAAACCGGTCGCATTGCGGATGATTTATGAAGTTAGCCAGCATACTAAGCTGCCAATTATCGGTATGGGTGGGGTAACAAATGTGGACGATGTCATCGACTTTTTATCAGCCGGCGCGAGCGCTGTAGCGGTCGGAACAGCCAATTTCGTCAATCCGTTTGTGTGCCCAGAAATCATCGCTCAACTACCCGAACGCTTGCATGAACTTGGATTTGATTCAGTCGAACAACTTGTCGGAAGGAGCCACCGTCTGTGAGTAAACCCATTATTGCTTTAGATTTTGCATCAAAACAACAAGTAGAAGAATTTTTAATGCAGTTTTCTGAGCCGCTTTTTGTCAAAGTAGGCATGGAGCTTTATTACCAAGAAGGGCCTGAGCTAATTCGTTACATCAAATCGCTCGGTCATGAAATTTTCTTAGACTTGAAACTACACGATATTCCTAATACCGTTGAATCTGCTATGCGTGGCTTGTCTAAACTTGGGGTGGACATGGTCAATGTTCATGCTGCAGGAGGATTTGAAATGATGAAAGCAGCTAAACGTGGACTAGCGGATAGTGATACAAAACTGATTGCTGTGACACAATTGACTTCAACTAGTGAAGAACAGATGCACGAAGATCAATTGATTTATGTCAGCCTGGAAGAATCCGTATTGCATTACGCAAAACGTGCGATGCAAGCAGGATTAGACGGTGTGGTTTGTTCCGTACTAGAAGCACAAGCTATAGGAGATGCATGCGGACAAGAATTTTTGCGTGTCACACCAGGCATTCGACCGGCAGGCGTTTTAGCAAACGATCAAAAACGCATCGCGACTCCAGCGCAAGCGCGTGAAAAAGGTTCTAGTCATATTGTGGTCGGTCGAGCCATTACAAAAGCTGACAACCCATCAGAAAGTTACAGCCAGATTGCAACAGAATGGAGTGGACAATAATGAAGTTAAAAGTAGCAAATCATTTACTATCTATTGGTGCAGTCGAATTGCGTCCGCAAGATCCTTTTACTTGGGCATCAGGCGTTAAGTCACCGATTTACTGTGATAACCGATTGACAATGTCTTACCCAAAAGTACGCAAAGACATTGCTGCCAGTCTAGCAGAAACCATTAACGAATATTATCCTGACTGTGAAGTGGTTGCAGGAACTGCCACTGCAGGTATTCCGCATGCGGCTTGGGTTAGTGATATACTCGAACTGCCAATGGTTTACGTACGTTCGAAAGCGAAAGAACACGGTCAAACAAATATGATTGAAGGCAAAATCGAAAAAGGTCAAAAAGTAGTGGTCGTAGAAGATTTGATTTCTAAAGGTGGTTCTGTTTTGCAAGCAGCACAAGCGTTAGAAGCAGCAGGCTTTGACGTACTTGGAATCGTGGCGATTTTCACTTACGATTTACCGCAATCCATCGAGGCCATCACAGGAGCAGGTTACACGTTCCACACGTTAACGGATTTCCCAGCGCTTGTTGAACAGGCGTTGAGTACGGGTGCTATTAGTGAAGACGAACTGCCGATGCTTGCAGATTGGCATGAAAAGTTAAAAGCAGGAACTTTGTAAAGCCGGCCAATTGGTCGGTTTTTTTCTATGTTGAAATTGTTGACATAAATGAGTAAACTGATTACACTATAAACAACTAGTTGGTAATGCAAGGTAGTTATTTTTTTGAAACACTATCTTGTATTGCCGAGTACCGAAGGGAGAGACTGATATGGCTCTTAGAAGCCAATTGCTAAAAGGGGTTTTAGAAGCTTGTGTAATGGCTGTAGTGGAAGAGCAACCGATCTATGGCTATGAACTTTCGCAAAAGCTACAAAGAATTGGGTTGCCGGACATTAGTGATGGCACTATTTATCCCGTGTTACTTCGGCTGCAGAAAAATGGCTTTATCCGCGGTGAAATGAGACCTTCTGCAACCGGGCCGAATCGCAAGTATTATTTTTTGACCGAGGAAGGAAAAGTGGAGCTAGAGCAAATGGCTTTTGAGTGGCTGCAAATTGCCGAGCCGGTCAGTCAATTACTGAAAAGGGGTGGACACGATGAGAGGAACGATTAAACTGATTAAGGAGAATAACGATAAAAGAGAGCTTTTAACTTCTGAAAACGAGAAAGTCTATGAAGATTTATTGCTGTATATACGAACAGATCTTCGAGTTGATGAGCGTGCAGCAGAAGAGCTGTTGATGGATTTATTAGATCACATAATTGAAGGGCAGGAGAATGGCAAAAATGCTACGGATTTGTTTGGTGATTCTCCAGAAGCTTATGCAGATGAACTCATTGCCAATATACCGAAAGAGGATAAACGAAATATTATGTTGCTTGCGACATCATTCATGCTTGGGTTGGCAGGTTGGTTTGCACTTTCATATGGAATCCTAAATGGTGTGATTTCGATTTTTATTCCTGTAGATAATGATTTTGCATTAGGAAGTGTGTTGCTAATTTTACTGGCATTGTTTCTGGTTGGTATTCTAGGTGTATTTATTGTTTTTCGAATTATTCGTTCTTCTGTTTTCAAAAAGGAAATTCAAAACTGGAAAATTTATGTTCAATCCGGATTGTTTGGTATGGCCGGAGTTGCTTTTATAATGGGAGTTGGCTATGTCTTTGAAGGAATTGGTCCAGTCATCCAAATTCAGTGGTGGGTATTTCTATTGATTGGACTGGCTTTATTAGGAGTAACGAAAGGGGTGAGTCACCTTTCAACAAGTTGATGGAAAATTAGCAAGGATGAAATTCTTTAGTGGCTCCTTTATAATGTAATTACTAGACTATTCGAATGAAAGGAGATTTCAAGTTTATGCAACAACAACAAATCAACAGCTGGATCGAACAATATCCAATGCTGAAAAATATGATTAATTTAGAGACAGTTTTTTGGTTAAATTCAAAACGTAAAAAAATGGCGGACATATCTGGGCTTGCCGTGAATTTAGCAGATATGCAACGAGCAGAGCAGCTTTGGCAACGATTTGCGCCGTATTTAGCAACAGAGTTTCCAGATACTGCGGCAGCTAACGGCATTGTAGAATCACCGCTACGTGAAATTCCTATGATGAAACAGCAACTCGATGATCATTACGACGGGGAAATTGAAGGAAAGTTATTTTTGAAATGCGATAATGAATTACCAATTGCTGGATCCATTAAAGCACGTGGCGGTGTTTATGAAGTGCTGCATCATGCAGAGAAATTAGCCATAGCTGCAGGACTGCTGGCAACGGAACAAAGTTATGAGCAGTTCTCATCTCAACAGTTCAAGCAGTTTTTTAGCCACTATTCGATTGGCGTAGGTTCTACCGGGAATCTCGGTCTTAGTATTGGTATTATCAGCGCCAAACTCGGATTCCAAGTTTCCGTCTATATGTCTTCAGACGCGAAACAATGGAAAAAAGACTTACTGCGTGAAAAAGGAGCAACTGTCGTAGAATTTGCAGGAGATTTTAGTGAAGCCATAGCTGCAGGGCGACAGAGAACGCTCGCCAAGTCCGATGCTTATTTTGTTGATGATGAAAAATCTGAACATTTATTTTTAGGGTACAGTGTTGCCGCTTTTCGTCTTAAGCAACAATTAGATGCTGCAGCTATTCAAGTGGATGCTGACCATCCACTTTTTGTCTATTTACCATGTGGAGTAGGCGGAGCACCTGGTGGCATTGCATTTGGAATGCGCCAAATTTTCGGAGATGCGGTTCATTGCTTTTTCGTGGAACCAACGCGTTCTCCTGCCGTGTTGGTCGGATTAATGACAGGTGAAAAAGAAAAGCTCTGCGTCCAAGATTTCGGCATCGATAACGTCACAGAAGGAGACGGACTGGCAGTTGGAAGGCCGTCGAGCTTTGCTTCTGGTATTAGTGAAAAAACCATTAGTGGCATCTATACGATTGAAGATCAGGAGCTATTTAAATTATTGACTCTTCTAGCAGATAGTGAAGAAATCTTCATTGAACCATCTGCTACAGCCGGATTGCTGGGTCCACTGAAAATTAGGGCTTCGGGTTACGCAAAAACCAACCAAGTTTCGATGACTGCAGCTACTCACATTGTTTGGTCAACTGGCGGTGCGTTAGTGCCACAAGAAGAAATGAACGGATTTTATCAACGTGGAAAAGCTTATTTAGGAGGCTGAAAATGGATTTAACGTGGATTAGTATTGTAGTCGGAACAATTCTTATAGCCGGTTATATTGTATATAGCGCGGTAGAGAAACACATTGAAACACTTGAAAACAGAGTCAGTAAAGTTGAGAAACTGCTTAAACAAACAATGCCAGAGATGGCATCGGTAGAACAAAAGGTCAATGAAGAACTTCGCGAACTTTTACAACAAGGTAAAACAATTGAAGCGGTAAAACGCACGCGACAGGAATTCGGCTGGTCGCTGTTAGAAGCAAAACAATATGTAGATAAGCTTAAGGCGGATACCTAATGCAGAAATGCGAAATCTGCCGTACTTCATTTACTTGGAAACAAGTTAGTAAATCTTTGTGGCTTGCTTATAAGCCGATTGCTTGCCAAAATTGTGGAAAGCTTTATAAAGTCCAATTTCTGTCCCGCATTTTAGCTTCCTTACTACTAATAGGACCAATTTTTGCTTTCAATCTTTTATCTTATCCAACTAGCACACAAACATTTATACTGGCTGTGTTAATTATCATTCCTGTAAATAGTCTCATGCTGCCTTATTTGATGCGATATCGGCTAGCTTAAAAGATCCTTTCTGAGGATCTTTTTTTCTTTGCAGGAAGAACAGAAGGCTACAGCGAATAACTAATGTTAAAAAGATAAAAAGAAAAAGGGAGGCAACAGCATGAGTATCCAATCGAGTCACATCTTCGTCAATTTGCCGGTGAAAAACTTAGAGAAGTCGGTCTCTTTTTTCAAGCAACTCGGATTTGAATTTGAAAACAACATGACCAATGATGATGGTGCAGCTTTGATTATTGGGCCCACTAGTTATGTGATGCTCTTGACTGAGGCATATTTTAAAGGGTTCACAAAAAAAGAAATTGCAGATACCTCTAGCCAAAGAGAAGTTATTCTTACTATTTCAGCTCCCAGCAAAGAAAAAGTAGACGAGTTAATCAGTCTGGCATTAACAGCAGGAGCTCAACCAGCAAATGAAAACGTAGACGACGAATTTATGTATTATGGCAGCTTTATAGACTTGGATGGCCATATGTGGGAAGTTCTCTATATGCAAGAAATATAAATGCGATCAATCGAAAGAAGCATCCGGAAGAACACTCTCCGGATGCTTCTTAAATGTAATCGGCGTAACGTTTTTCAAGGTAGTTTTGCAAAATCGTCATAACCGAACAAATTGCCCAGTAAATGAGCGCCACTAAAATCAACATCGTCAGTAAATCGTATTCGCGTGCACCGACAATTCGTGCTTTCTGAAAAATTTCTGGAACGGTAATCATCGCAGCTAATGAAGAAGCTTTGATCAAGTCTAGATAAACATTCGATAAAGGAGGTATCGCAATACGAATAGATTGTGGAAGAATAATACGTCGCATCGATTGCCAGTAGGTCAACCCCAGTGCGGTCGAGGATTCCCATTGCCCTTTATCAACCGATGCCAATGAAGAACGGAAAACTTCCGCAATATAAGCGGCACTGTTAATCGTGAAGCCAATTAAAGCGGCTTGTACAGCTGTAAATTCGATGCCGACGACCGGCAAAGCGAAATACAGCAGAAACAAGATGACGAGTATCGGTACGCCTCTCATAAAGGAAATATAAAGGCGTGCCGGAAATTGCAAGACGAATAATCTAGACGTTCTAGCAAGTGATAAGAAAAAGCCAATAATCATACCGACAATCATGCTAACAACGGAAATCAGCAATGTATAACCGATGCCTTCAAGCACATAGGGCAAAGATTCAATCGCTAAAGCGGGATCGAATAGCAATCCCCATTCAATGTCATTCATCAAATGACCTCCTGTTTAATTTTCTTCAATATCAGGTTTAATAGAGACATCTGCACCACCAAAAAATTCTTTAGAAATTTCTGTAATTGTACCATCTTTCAACATTTCTTCTAGAGCTGTGTCGACATGGTCAGCAAGTTCCGTATTGTCTTTGTTCATGACAAGACCCACTTCTGATGGTGCGTATTTAATATCCGGATGAATGGTGATATTTAGTTCAGGAAAAGCCGCTACTCCAAATGTCGACAAATAATAATCGTTTAAAATAACATCTGTCCGACCGATGGACACGTCTCTTAAGTACACCTCGTTTGAAGCGTTATCATAAGTAACTTCTTCGGCCCCATAATCACGTGCAATTTCCATGTAAATTGAAGTAGAAGCCCCAGCTGCTTTTTTGCCCGGTAAATCTTCTAAACTTGAAATGTCCGATAAATCATCTTTTCGAACAACAGCTGTGCCGTATGAATGTTTAATTGGCGTCGAAAAAATAAATTCTTCGGCACGGTCTTCTGTAATTTCAATATCATTTGCGGCAAGATCTATTTGGCCTGTATTTACGCTCGTCAACATCTCATCAAATCCAAGTTCTTTAAATTCGATATCAAGTTCTAAACGATTACCGAGTTCACGTACAACTTCCACTTCAAAACCGGTTAATTCATCAGATTCAGAATCACGAAAAGATGTTGCTAACAATGTACCAGAAGTAGCGACTGTTAAAGAACCTTTGTCTTGAATTTCGTCCCAAGCTGATGTTTCTTTCGTGGTTGAACTTTCCTCATTACTACATCCAACCAATAACAATGTAGCAAGTACACCGGTTGTTAAAAACGTCTTTTTTTTCAAGAAATATGTATTCATGTAATAAAACCCCCTTAAATTTAAATCTTTTTAGAACATAGCATTTACTCTAAACTAGGGCAATGTTTTAACTTCAAATTGAATTTATTTTTGTGTTAACGGTATTTTAATTATGTGAACTAAATAGCTGGTTGCTCTTAAAGAGAGAGTATGTACTCTCAAATTATTAAACTCCGGCTAATTGCGAGAGCGATGTCCAAAGCTATTGTTTAGACAAACCTCTTAATTTTTACAAAAAAACCAGAAAGCAAAGAGCTTTCCGGCACATAAACTATTTTTTTAACTTAATAACCAGTTCTTCATCAGGCGTTACAAACACGGTTTTTTGTTCGAAATAAATAACAAAACCTGGTTTTGAGCCATTCGGTTTTTTTACTTGTCGTGCCTCGGTGTAATCGACAGGAACAGAAGACGACTCTCTTGCTTTACTGAAATATGCGGCGATTGTGGCTGCTTCAAGTATCGTCGTTTCATCCGGATTGTTATCATGGATAATGACGTGAGACCCTGGAATGTCTTTCGTATGCAGCCATACATCAGACTTGGCTGCTACTTTAAATGTCACGTAATCGTTTTGCTTATTGTTTTTACCGACAGAAATGGGTATTCCCGCAGAAGACACGTAAGACTCCACAGAAGGCTTAGTAGGTTTTTTCTTTTTCTTTGATTTCTGTGCTTTCATAAATCCTTGTTCAGCTAGTTCTTCGCGAATTTCTTCAATATCTGAAATGCCAGCTTGTTGAACTTGAGACATTAAGGTTTCGAAATACTCGACATCTTCTTCTGTCTTACTTATTTGTTCTTGCGTTTTGACAACGGCTGTTTTAGCTTTTTGGTAGCGTGAATAGTAACGCTGTGAATTATCAATTGGTGTTTTACGCGGATCTAACGTAATGGTCACTTTTTCATCATTGTAATAATTATCAACTTCGATTTCCTTCATGCCTTTAGTCATACGGTGAAGATTGGCCATAATTAATTCGCCATTTAACTGAAGAACATCGCGTTTTTCAGCTTGGTCTTGCTCTTTTTTTAGTTTTTTCAGCTTGAGTTTTAGTTTAGAAATCTCATTTTGTAGCCATCTTTCCAAATCACCGGCTTGTTGTTTTACACGATCACGTTCGGCTTTGGCATAATACATTCGGTCGAGTAGTTCACCGAGTGTGCTAAATTCAAGACCGTTTTCTGCGATATGGGTTAATGGGCTGGCAGAAAAGAAGCTTTTTCCTTGGTATTCGACATAATAGCCGGTCGGATCAGCTTTTGAGAAATCAGCAAGAAACGCTTTAGTCGTTTCAGTCTTATCCGCAGAGCTTTCTAGACGAAACGCAAGTTCACGTGCGTTGAGTGGCGAAAAGCCAGAAAACTGACCGACAATTTCAGAGGGTTCAGCTTTGTTCAATTCGTCAATGGATTCAAATGGATCCTTTTTCTCCTGAGCAGGTGGAAAGATATACGGCTGTCCGGGAAGAATGGTCCGAAACGAATTGACGCTTGGCGGCAAGTGCTTCAAGCTGTCGAGAATCATGGTTCGCTCAGCGTCGATTAAAATAACGTTGGAATGTCGTCCCATCATTTCAACGTGTAGCTCACGTTCAATGTCATCGCCGATTTCATTTTTTGCTTTGATTTTCAGCATGATGAGACGGTCCATTCCGTATTGAGAAATTTCTGTGATGACGCCGCCTTCGATATGCTTGCGTAACAACATGCAAAACATCGGTGGTTCAGAAGGGTTGACGTTCGCTGCTGCTGTCAAGTGAATCCGTGAATACGATGGATGAATCGAAATGAGCAATTTATGATTTTTTCCTTGAGCCCGTATATGTAAAAGTAGTTCAAGCTGGTTGGGCTGATGAACTTTTGAAATCCTGCCGGTGACCAGTTGTTGAAGTTCGCCAGTCATCGATTTTGTGAATAATCCATCAAATGCCATTAAATATCCCTCTTTCAAATCGTTTTGTTCCATCTTATCATTTTCACGGTGTATTATGATATAATAAGACAGTTAGTAAGAAAACGAAGAACAACGATTGGTCGTAAATGGCGGCGAAGAGTTTGGTGAGAAACGCAACATTTCTTTTTGTTGATAATTGAAAGCATCTCCGGTCAGCCGAATGGTTTCCATTATCACACTAGACTCACACGTCGGCAAACTAACTGATCTGGGAATCGCGTAGCAAATAGCTATGGATGGGTTTCTATGGTGTTTGCCAAGACCGCGTTCCTGCGTTTAAGTAGAAAATGATGACGAGGTAAATGAGGGATAAAATGAGAAACCAACGTGGACTGCTGATCGTCCTATCAGGGCCTTCGGGTGTTGGCAAAGGCACGGTACGAAAAGAGCTGTTCTCACAGCCGGATACAAATTATGAATACTCTATCTCGATGACGACTAGGTCGCCTCGTGAAGGAGAAGTTGACGAAGAAGATTATTTTTTCAAGACGAAGCGTGAATTTGAAAGATTGATTGAGCAAGATGAGTTGCTAGAGTACGCAGAATTTGTTGGGAACTATTACGGTACACCGCTTGCGTATGTTAACAAAATGCGCGATGCTGGCCGCGATGTGTTCCTAGAAATAGAAGTTCAAGGTGCAGCACAAGTGCGCTCGAAAGTTCCAGATGGCTTGTTTATTTTCTTAGCACCACCAAGTTTATCAGAATTAGAAGAGCGACTTGTCGGACGTGGTACTGAATCGGATGAAGTGATTGCTTCTCGGTTGCAAGCCGCTCGTCAAGAGTTGGAAATGATGAACTTGTACGATTATGTTGTAGAAAACGATGAAGTTGAAAATGCCTGTGATCGAATCAATGCCATCATTATTGCAGAACATTGCAAGCGTGAGCGTGTTGAAAGAAGATACTTTGATATGCTAAAGGAGAATGTCTGATGTTATACCCATCCGTTGATAAACTAAAAAGCCGCATTGATTCAAAATACTCATTGGTGGCACTTGCTTCAAAACGTGCACGTCAATTGCACGAAAACGGTGATGAAAAACTAGATTCATACGTTTCAGTTAAATCGGTTGGAAAAGCGCTTGAAGAAGTAGCAGCTGGCGTTTTAACACAAGAAAAACAAGATGAATTCGCAATATATGAAGATGAAATTTAACCATTAATCGCAACAGACGACTCCCAGAGCAAATTTGTTCTTTGGGAGTTTGTTGTTTAGAAAGGGTGTTTCAGTTGGTGGAGAATCGTAAAATTCTATTATGTGTCAGCGGAGGAATCGCCGTTTATAAAGCGGTGGCACTTGTTAGTAAACTGTCTCAAGCCGGCGCTTCTGTAAAAGTGATGATGACAGAGTCAGCGCAGCAATTTGTGCAACCGCTAACTTTTCAGGTCATGTCGAGAAACGATGTCTACACGGATACGTTTGATGAAAAGGATTCTTCTGTCATTGCGCATATCGATCTTGCGGATTGGGCAGACCTGATTATTGTAGCGCCTGGCACTGCCAATGTTATCGGGAAATTGGCAAATGGCATCGGTGATGATATGGTGACAACGACTTTACTTGCTGCAACTGCACCTATTTGGATTGCACCAGCAATGAATGTCCATATGTATGACCATCCGGCAGTCAAACGCAATATCCAGCAGCTTCATGAAGACGGCATCCGTTTTATCGAGCCATCTGAAGGGTTTCTTGCCTGTGGATATGTTGGGAAAGGTCGTTTAGAAGAACCAGAAAAAATTACAGCATTAATCAACGATTATTTTTCAAGTGAATATATACTGGCTGGTAAAAAAGTAGTTGTAACAGCGGGACCAACTCGTGAACGAATTGATCCGGTTCGTTTTTTGACTAATTTTTCCAGCGGAAAAATGGGCTATGCCATGGCCGCAGCAGCAGCTGAGATGGGTGCTGAAACAATCTTGATTAGTGGTCCGGTTTCATTACCAGTACCGAGTGGCGTAACAAGAATTCTAGTGGAAAGCGCTGAAGACATGTTGCAGGCAGTAGCAGCTCAATACGAGACGGCAAATTATGTTGTTAAAACAGCAGCAGTTGCCGATTATAGACCACAAGCAATTGCCAATCAAAAAATAAAAAAACAACAAGGCAATTCAACCCTTGTTCTAGAACGAACAGTTGATATTCTTCAACATCTTGGTCAGCATAAAACCAATCAAATATTGATTGGTTTTGCAGCTGAAACCAATAATGTAAGTCAATATGCTAAAGATAAGCTAGCGCGTAAAAATGCAGATTACATTATTGCCAATGATGTAACAGAAGTCCAAGCAGGGTTTGAATCGGATACGAATCGAGTTACGATTTATGGGAAAAATGACTTTGAGCAAATTTTTGACATGATGCCCAAGCAGCAATTGGCACGCCAATTGTTTAAGCTGATTACGGATAGAGAAGAATCGCATGATAGCTGAAGTTATCGTAGACGTTGCTGCACATCCAATCGACCGGCCTTTTGACTATGCCATCCCAACCGAAGTGGAAGTTTTGGCAGAGCCAGGGATGCGTGTGAAAGTACCGTTCGGCAACCGTAAAGTGCTAGGATTCATTACGAAAATTAAGTCGTCCTCAGAATTTGATCCGAAACGTCTAAAACCCATCCATGAGCTAATGGACGTAGTACCTGTATTAAATGAAGAATTATTAAAAATGGCACAGTGGATGAAGCAACAAACGGTATGTTTTGAAATTGATGCGCTGCAAGTTATGGTACCGGCAGCCTTGCGTGCAAAATACGAAAAACGCTTTGTGCTGAATGCAGCGCTTGAAGAAATTGCGCCTCCTTTACGCCCTTATTTTGAAAGCCGACCATTCATTCGATTGCAGGATGCAGTCGATGTCTACGGACTATTAAAAAAAGAAATGGAAAAAGGAACCATTATAGCCGATACGGACATTCAGCAGCAAACTGCTGTAAAAAAGGTGCGAATGGTTCATATCTCAAGTAGTTTAGAAGCATTAGAAGCTTTAAACATTCGCGCAAATGCAAAACAACAAGTAAAGCTAATGGAGTATTTCCTGAAAAATGCAGGACGGGCCATCGAATCTTCTCAACTGCAAAAAGAAGCCGGGGTTACCTTGCCAACTATTTATAGTTTGGTTGAAAAAGGCGCAGCTCAGATTTCCAATATGGAATCTTACCGCGATCCAATGCTGTTAACGGCAATTGAACAGAAATCTTTCTTGAAATTGACTCAAGCGCAGCAAGCTGCTTTTGATCGGATTGATAGCGCATTGAATACACCCAAAACCTTCCTATTGCACGGTATTACGGGAAGTGGGAAAACAGAGATTTACTTACAGACAATTGACAAAGTGCTTAAGCAAGGCAAAGAAGCAATTATGCTCGTACCAGAAATTTCACTGACGCCTCAAATGACCATTCGTTTTAAAGAACGATTTGGTGATCAAGTTGCAGTTCTTCATAGTGGCTTGTCGGCTGGTGAAAAATACGACGAATGGCGTAAAATCCAACGAGCTGAAGTGAAAGTGGTTGTCGGGGCGCGTTCGGCTATTTTTGCGCCGTTTCAGAACTTGGGTCTAATTATCCTCGATGAAGAGCACGAATCAAGCTATAAACAAGACGATTCCCCGCGCTATCATGCAAGAGACATGGCAATTTGGCGCAGTGAGTATCATAATTGTCCGGTTATTTTGGGCAGTGCGACACCTTCACTCGAATCATACGCGCGCGCACAAAAAGGCGTCTATGAATTATTAGTGCTGGAAAAACGTGCAAAAAATCAACCTTTGCCTGAAGTTCATATTGTCGACATGCGTGAAGAATTGCGGAATGGCAATCGTTCCATGTTCTCTGTACAATTGGCGGACGCTATTCGTGATCGTTTAGAGAAAAAACAGCAAACTGTGCTGTTTCTTAACAAACGCGGCTATTCATCGTTCGTACTATGCCGTGATTGTGGTACGGTCATGCAATGTCCAAATTGCGATATTTCACTAACGTATCATCGGTCAAGCGAAACGATGAGGTGCCATTATTGCGGCTATGACGAACGTGTACCGAAAACCTGTCCGGAATGTGAAAGTGAGCATATCCGGTTTTTTGGAACCGGTACACAGAAAGTCGAAGAAGAGTTAGCAAAAGTAGTGCCGCAAGCTCGAGTTTTACGAATGGACGTTGACACGACACGTACAAAAGGCGCACATGAAAAAATTCTTTCAGCATTTGGCGAAGGCAAAGCAGATATTTTGCTTGGCACTCAAATGATTGCCAAAGGACTGGACTTTCCCAACATCACATTAGTCGGTGTACTGTCAGCGGATACGACACTTCATTTGCCTGACTTTCGTGCGGCAGAAAAGACCTATCAATTATTAACGCAAGTTAGTGGTCGAGCAGGTCGTGACGTTCTTCCGGGTACTGTTTTTGTTCAGTCGTACACGCCAGAACATTACGCAATTACGTTAGCAAAAGATCAATTGTACGAACCTTTTTACGAGCAAGAAATGGCGATGCGCAGAACAAGCGGTTACCCGCCGTATTATTATGTTGTCAATATCCAGTTTACGCATGAGGATTTAATGACAGTCGCCGAATATGCAGAACAAGCAGTCCGTTATTTGAAGAGTCAGTTGTCCCCTGGAACCTTGATCATCGGACCTTCAGCTTCGCTAATTGCTCGTGTCAACAATAGATATCGCTATCAATGTTTGATAAAATACAAAAAAGAACCGAAACTGACCGAGACGATGCAGCAGTTGATCAAAATGCACCGCGCGGAGTGGCTAAAAAAAGGTGCTACTTTGTCGATTGATATGAACCCGACATCGGTCATGTAAGAGAAAAGAGGAAATGAATATGTCAATCAGACCTGTTATAAAACACCCTAACGAAGTATTAGAGAAAAAATGTATAGCTGTAACTACTTTTGATAAGAACTTAGCGATTCTTTTAGATGACATGCACGACACAATGGTTGAATCAGATGGCGTCGGAATCGCTGCTCCTCAAGTAGGCATCGCAGTCCGAGCAGCCATTGTCGATTTTCGTGAAGGTCAAGAACCGATTGAAATGATTAACCCGGAATTGGTGCTGTTTGAAGGCGCTGAAACGGATATCGAAGGATGCTTAAGTTTTCCAGGAATTTTCGGAGAAGTGGAACGCTACGACCACATAAAAATTAAAGCACAAGAACGTGATGGCTCTTGGTACGAATTAGAGGCAGAAGGCTACGAAGCTCGTGCAATTCAACACGAAATGGATCATTTAGATGGTATCTTGTTTACTAGCAAAATCACCAAATATGTTACACAAGAAGAATTAGATGAAATGATTCGTCAGCAAGAAGCAGAGGAGGAACAGGTTTGACCAAAATTGTCTTTATGGGAACTCCGGCTTTTTCAGCACCAATATTACGTATGCTGGTCGAAGAAGGCTACGATGTAATTTCAGTAGTCACGCAACCTGATCGACCAGTGGGACGTAAAAAAATAATGACACCAACACCTGTAAAAGAAGAGGCGTTGCGTCTTGGCTTACCCGTATATCAACCAGAAAAACTGAAAAACAAAGATGAACTTCAACAGGTGTTAGACTTACAAGCAGACTTAATCGTCACCGCAGCATTTGGACAAATTTTACCAAGTGAATTACTAGAAGCTCCAAAACTTGGCGCAATCAATGTGCATGCTTCTTTACTGCCAGCATACCGTGGTGGTGCTCCGATTCATCAAGCCATTATAGATGGTCAGTCTGAAACTGGTGTGACAATCATGTATATGGTTGACCGACTAGATGCAGGCGACATCATCTCGCAAGTAACTGTGTCAATCGAAGAACAAGATCATACCGGTAGTATGTTCGATAAATTGAGTGTTGCAGGGCGTGATTTGTTACAACAAACGTTACCATCGATAATTGCTGGGACCAATAACCGTATTCCACAAGATGATCAGGCTGTTACTTATGCACGCAATATTTCGCGCGAACAAGAACAAATCGATTGGTCGAAATCGGCTACAGCGATTTACAACCAAGTACGCGGTTTACACCCGTGGCCGGTCGCGTATACGAGTGTTAATGGAGCTACTATGAAAATCTGGTGGACAGAAAAAACTTCGTCAAACGCAAAAGGCCATACGGGTCAAGTAGTCGGCTTAACCGAAGATTCGATTTTGGTGCAAACGGGTGAAGGTGTTTTGGCAATTACTGAGTTGCAACCAGCTGGAAAAAAACGCATGACAGCAAAAGATTATTTAAAAGGACTTAACATCCAGGTAGGAGATTTATTCCAATGAAAAATAAAAAACTTCAAGGCAATGTCCGAGATGCTGCGTTTTCGATTCTTTGGGCTGTTGAAAACAAGCAAGCTTACAGTAACCTATTGCTTCATCAAACTATCGAAAGCTACGGCATCGCAGCTAAAAATAGGGGCTTACTGACAGAAATTACGTACGGTACGTTGCAACACCAAATGACATTGGATTATTATTTAGAGCCTTACTTAAAAGGGAAAATTGAGCCATGGGTCAAAACTTTGTTGAGACTGTCTTTGTATCAAATTGTTTATTTAGATCGAATTCCTGCACACGCCGTCGTTCACGAAGCAGTTGAAATTGCTAAACGTCGCGGGCACGGGGGAGTTGCGTCTGTCATCAACGGCGTATTGCGCTCAGTGCAGCGAAACGGTGTTCGCTCATTCAATACAATCAGCGACCCATTCGAAAAAATCTCCATCGAAACAAGTCATCCCGAATGGATGATTAGACGCTGGGCAGAGCAATTCGGTTTAGAAAAAACACGTGAAATGGCGTTAGAGAATAACAAGACACCAGCACAAACAGTGCGTGTTAATACAGCTCGTGCTTCGGTTGATGAAGTGATTGAAATGCTTCAGTCAGAAGAATTAGAAGCTGTACCGAGCAAACTGATTCCGGAATGTTTAATCGTTACAAATGGCCAACCTGCGAGAACGGCAACATTTGAAAAAGGTTTTATTACGATTCAAGATGAAAGTTCGATGCTTCCAGCTTACGCCTTGCAAGTTGAACCAGGTATGACAGTTCTAGATATGTGTGCAGCACCGGGTGGGAAAACGACTCATATCGCTGAAAAAATGAACAATAGCGGGACTTTGTACGCGCTTGATTTGCATCAGCACAAAGTAAAGCTAATTGATGAAAATGCTGCAAGACTGGGTCACACTGTTATTGAAACAATAGTAGGTGATGGCAAGCAAAGTGTCGAACGTTTTGGCGAAGAGCAATTTGACCGTGTTCTCGTGGATGCACCTTGTAGTGGATTAGGTGTTATTAAGCGCAAACCTGATATTAAGTACACAAAAAAAGAAGCGGACTTTGCGCGGTTACAAGAAATTCAACTCGAATTGCTGGACCAAGCAGCTCGTTTATTAAAAGAGGATGGCATTTTGGTTTATAGCACCTGCACAGTAGATGCTGTTGAAAACAGAGGGACAGCTGAACGGTTTTTGAAAGAACATCCTGAAATGGAGAAGGTTCAGGCAGCTTTGCCAGCAACAATGGGCATTAAACATACAGGTTTTGTTCAAGTGTTTCCGCAGGATTATGGAAGCGATGGTTTTTTCATTGCAGCTTTCAAAAAGACACAAAAGACAGCAATAGCTTAAAGAGAATCGGGGTGTCGTAATTTGTTTCAGTATGTGGTTGAGAGCGATACAGGTAAAATTCGCGTCGTGAACGAAGACAGTGTTGCAGTACTTAAGCGACCAAGTGGACTAATGTTGGCGATCGTAGCAGACGGTATGGGTGGTCACAAGGCTGGTGACGTTGCTAGTCAAATGACTGTTGATCAGTTGAGTCACTACTTTTTAGAAGATGACGACACAGCGTTTTTGACACTAGATAGCAAAAAGGAGTGGCTTTCAGGAAGAATCGATACGATTAATCGTGTAGTGTTTGATCACTCGGTAGCTAATCAAGAATGTAAAGGTATGGGCACGACATTAATCGCCGCGCTAATTGAAGGCGATGAAGGTGTTTTATGTCATATTGGTGACAGCCGTGCGTATCTAATTAACGAGACGATACAGCAAATTACAAGAGATCACTCTTACGTTAACGTACTTGTAGACAGTGGTGAAATTACTCAAGCAGAAGCGGAAGCGCATCCAAAGAAAAATTGGATCGTTCGTGCACTTGGTACTGAATCGGGGATTGAAAGAGAGTTAATCGATTTTTCATTTGCAGATGCTTCGTACCTATTAATTTGTTCAGACGGCTTGAGCAATAAAATTCCGAAAGAAGAACTTGCCTCCATCGTTCGTGCTACGGCTCCTTTATCCCAAAAGGGCCAGGAGCTAGTAAATTTGGCCAACGATCTAGGAGGAGAAGATAATATTTCGTTAATTCTTCTGTCCTCTATGGATAAGGAGGTGTAATTATGTTGATTGGAAAAAGTATCAACGGCCGCTATAAGATCAAGGAATTGATCGGTGGCGGTGGGATGTCCAATGTATATTTAGCACATGACATGATTTTGGACCGGGATATCGCCATCAAGATTTTGCGTTATGATTTCTCTAATGAAGAAGAATTGCGTCGGCGCTTTCAAAGAGAAGCCTTGTCTACGACTAGTTTGGCACATCCCAATATCGTGAACATTTTTGATGTGGGCGAAGATAAGTCGATTCATTACTTGGTCATGGAATACGTTCCAGGAAAAACCTTGAAAGAATACATAATCGAACATTCACCAGTAGCTCCTGAGCGTGCTGTTGAGATTATGAGGCAATTGGCGTCGGCTTTGGCGCATGCCCACCACAACCAAATCGTCCATCGGGACATTAAGCCGCAAAATATTTTGATGGACGCAGAAGGCAATGTAAAAATATCCGATTTCGGAATTGCAATGGCGTTAAGTGCAACATCCTATACGCAAACAAATTCGGTACTAGGAACCGTCCATTATTTGTCGCCAGAACAGGCACGAGGTGGTACAGCCAATAAGAAATCCGATATCTATTCACTCGGAATTGTAATGTACGAATTAATTACTGGTAAGTTACCATTTTCAGGCGAGTCAGCTGTTTCTATTGCATTAAAGCATCTACAAACAGAAACACCTTCACTGCGTGACACGGTTCCTTCTTTGCCACAAAGCTTGGAAAATGTCGTCTTAAAAGCAACTGCTAAAAATGTGCAACATCGTTATCAATCTGCTGACGAAATGGAAGCAGATCTCGCGACTGTTTTGATGCCAGAGCGACTAAACGAACCAAAATTCGTTGTGCCAGTGGACCAAGATGAAACACGTGCCATGCCAGCAATTAAAGACCCGGCAGCTTATGGTAGCGAGGCAAACACAAAAACAATGCCGCTACCTATTAAAAAAGTAGAAGAACAACAAAAAGCTCCTATCAAAAAGAAGAAAAAGAAATGGCCGTGGATTATTGGGGTGTTGTCTTTCTTATTACTAGCTGGTCTGGTGCAAGCAATTGCATTTCCTGGACTGTTTGAGCCGCGACAAGTAGCAGTGCCTGATGTTTCAGAAATGGAACGCACCGAAGCGGTAGAAGAGCTACAAGCAGCTGGCTTTGTTATAGGCGATGAAACCGAAGGGTATTCAGAAGAAATAGCAGAAAATCATGTGATTCGAACAATTCCAGAAGCTGGGAAAATGAGGGACCGTGAAACCAAAGTTCAGTTATTTGTTAGTATTGGGAAAGAAAAAGTCGAAATGGCTGATTTTATCGGCAACACGCTAGAAGAAGCCACAAAATCTCTAAACGACAAAGAGTTTGCTTCAGTAAAACCTACTGAAGAATTTTCTGAAGAACCGGTTGGGACCATTTTGAGTCAACAACCAGCAGCTGGTGAAGAAGTGATTGTCAGTGAAACGGATGTTGAGTTTATAGTGAGTAAAGGTGAAGACCTTCGAAATGTAGAAGATTTAGCTGGATTTACAGAAGCAAATCTGAACGACTATGCTCGGTCTTCAGGGTTTAATATCCGTATTGTTTCAGAACAAGCATCAGATGCAGTAGAAGCTGGAAAAGTTATGTCTCAAAGCCCAGCAGCTGGAGAACAACTCGTAGCGGGTGGAACGATTGAAGTGACATTATCAGCAGGCGAAGCAGAACAGCCACTGAAGACTTACATTCACACGGCAGAAATTCCGTATGAACCGGCCCAGCCTGCTGCTGAAGGTGAAGAACCGGTCAAACAGACCATTCAAGTTTATATTCAAGACAATACACATACAATGGTAGAGCCATTTGAGGAGTTTACCATTACTGAAGATCAATCTCATCGCATTGAGTTGCAAATAGCACAAGGTCAAAGTGCCTCTTACCGAATTGTTCGTGATTCCACAATTATTTTAGAAGAAACCTTTGATTATTCAACTGTAGAATAGCCAATGAAAGGAGTGAAACAATGCCGAAAGGTCAAATCAGAAAAGCATTAAGCGGATTTTATTATGTATTAGACGAGGATGGTGAACGTTACACTCAATGCCGTGGACGAGGAGTTTTTCGCAATCGCCAAATAACACCTTTAGTTGGAGATTACGTCGACTATAAAGCAGATAATGAGTTAGAAGGCACAATTTTACATGTCCATGAACGGAAAAATGAATTGGTACGTCCACCAATTACCAATGTTGACCAAGCAATCTTGGTATTTTCAGCAAAACAACCTGATTTTCATCCATTACTGTTAGATCGCTTTTTAACCGCTATTGAATCACATTCGATTCAACCCATTATTTGTTTAACGAAAATGGATTTGTTAAAGCCAGAAGAACACGCAAAAATCCAATCTTATATTGAAGATTATGAAAAAATCGGTTATGAAGTGATTCCGACGTTCATAGACGATCCGCATTTAAAAGACCGATTGATGCCGGTCCTTGAAGGCAAAATTAGTGTGTTAGCAGGACAATCTGGAGTTGGAAAATCAACGATGCTCAATACGATTTTACCGTCACTAGAATTAAAGACGGACGATATTTCCAAAGCGTTAAACCGAGGCAAACATACAACGCGCCACGTGGAGTTGATCGCCGTTAATAATGGTTTACTAGCTGATACGCCTGGTTTTAGTTCGTTTGACTTTGAAACGATGGAGCGGGAAGAATTGTCTGCGTGCTTCCCTGAATTTGCGGTACGTTCTAACGCATGCAAGTTCCGAGAATGCTTACACATGAATGAACCGAAGTGTGCGATTAAAGCGGCAGTTGAAGCGAAAGAAATTCCAGCATATCGCTACAAGCATTACTTGAAGTTTTTAGAAGAAATTATGAGTCGAAAGCCGAGGTATTCAAATGATTAAAATTGCACCGTCTATTTTAGCAGCAGATTTCGCAAAACTTGGAGAAGAAGTGTTAGAAGTAGAAAAAGCAGGAGCAGATTGGATTCATGTGGATGTTATGGATGGTCATTTTGTGCCGAACATTTCATTTGGAGCAGTCGTCTTAAATGCTATTAAGCCGTTGACTAAATTACCAATGGATGTTCATTTGATGATTGAAAATCCAGATCTTTATATTGAAGAATTTGCAAAAGCGGGAGCTGACTATATTACGGTACATGTAGAAGCATGCCCTCACTTGCACCGGACAATTCAGTTGATTCGCTCGTTTGGTGTTAAACCGGGAGTCGTGTTAAATCCACATACGCCGGTTGAAACCATTCAACACATTCTTGAAGACATCGACCTCGTGTTGTTTATGACAGTCAATCCTGGATTTGGTGGTCAAAAATTCATTCATTCGGTAGTGCCAAAAGTTAAACAATTGGCTGATATAATCAAAGAAAAAGGCTTATCCATCGACATTGAAATTGATGGAGGCATCAATGAAGAAACAATCGTGCCTTGTGCACAAGCAGGTGCCACTGTCTTTGTGGCAGGTTCCGCTATTTATAGCAAAAATGACCGTACACAAGCTCTTCAAGCAATCAAGAAAGCAGGAGAAGAGGCGATTTCTTGAACATCGTTTTAATCGCAGGAGGTCCGGCAGATGAACTGCCGGATTTTTCTTTATTTCCAGAAGCTTTGTATATAGGCGTCGATTCGGGAACACTTACATTGCTCGCCAAAAAAATTCAACCCATTTCGGCTGTCGGTGATTTCGACTCGGTAAGCGTTAAAGAGTACGAACAAATACGGATCGCTTTGCCTGAGTTGTCACGTTCTCCGTCTGAAAAAGATCAGTCTGATACAGAACTCGGACTTGAGGCGGCAATGGGCTATCATCCAAATCTTGTCATAATTTCGGGAGTAACAGGAGGCCGACTCGATCATTACATGAGCGTTTTGCACGTCTTGTTCAAGTATCAACAGCAATTTCCGAAAACTCGCTTTGTGTTGTTGAACAATCAAAACCGGCTCCGTTTTTTAAGTCCTGGGACTCATCGCCTTGAAAAAGATCAGCGTTTCCGCTACGTGTCGTTTTATCCGTTTGCAGAGGAAGTTAAAGGCTTGACGTTAACGGGTTTTAAATATCCTGTAACGGATGAAGACATTTCTTTTGGAACGACACGCTTCGTCAGCAATGAACTTTTTAATGTTGGAAGTGTAACGATCAACAGCGGTTATTGTCTGATGATAGAAAGTTCAGATGCTTAGGGATGGAGTAAACTTTCGATAGAACTACTTATACAGTTTCTCAAATAAAATAGACGGAGAAAAGAATATACCTTTTCTCCGTCTATTTTATTGCTAGTGTAAAGGTGCTTTACCCATGGTGAAAAACGAAAAAATGCCAGGCTGATTAGATCAGCCTGGCATTATCCATGAGCGATTATACGCGCTCAACTTTACCTGATTTCATTGCTCTCGCAGAAACCCATACACGTTTCGGTTTACCGTTTACAAGGATACGAACTTTTTGAAGGTTTGCTCCCCATGTACGTTTTGTCGAATTCATTGCGTGCGAACGGGCATTTCCCGCGCGAGCTTTACGTCCACTAACTGCACATACTTTAGGCATGTAAGTCCCTCCTCACAAGTGAAGCTGAAAATTATGATAGAATTTCAGTTCGTTTTTCGTTTCACATACTTTAATAATTTAACACAGAAATATGGGGTTTGCAACTATATTTGAAGGTCTTTAAAGAAAAAAACCTTTACACCTTAAACGGCGGCTTTTCATCTATAAAGGTTTGAGGTAGAATGGGAAGAGTGAAATAGGACTCAAGGAGGAATTTCAATGTCGATTGAATTAAAGAATGAATATGGTCAAATCGATATTTCCAATGATGTAATTGCTCAAATAGCAGGCGGCGCAGCAATCGAATGCTATGGCATTGTAGGCATGGCAACGAAACACCAAATACGCGATGGCTTGACAGATATACTCCGCAAAGAAAATTTTGCCAAAGGAGTTCTTGTGCGCCAAGAAGATGAAAATTTGGTTATTGATATGTATGTCATCATTAGCTATGGAACGAAAATTTCTGAAGTAGCTTATCAAGTTCAGTCCAAAGTGAAGTACACCATTACTAAAACATTAGGTATGTCTGTAAAAGCAGTCAATATTTTTGTCCAGGGAGTTCGTGTAACGAACCCGTAGGAGGAGGAAGAATCAGTTATGAAGTCATTAAATGGAGTAAAGTTCGCAGAAATGGTACAGATGGGATCTCACCATCTTTTTCAAAATGCGGATTATGTTGATGCATTAAATGTTTTCCCCGTTCCTGATGGAGACACGGGGACCAATATGAATTTGTCAATGACTTCTGGAGCAAAAGAAACAACAGCTCAAGCAGAAGCGCATATTGGCAAGACAGCAGGTGCCTTATCTAAAGGTTTATTGATGGGAGCACGTGGAAATTCGGGTGTTATTCTCTCGCAACTTTTCAGAGGTTTTGGTAAATACATTGCTTCAGAATCAGAATTGACAGCGCTTAAGTTTGCAGAAGCTCTTCAACACGGTGTTGAAACAGCGTATAAAGCGGTTATGAAACCAGTTGAAGGAACAATCTTGACAGTCGCAAAAGATGCGGCTGCTAAAGGCATGGAAGCAGCAAAAACAGAAGAAGACCTCATTGTTTGGTTCGAGGCTGTAGTGACCGAAGCAAAAGCTTCTTTGGAACGGACACCTGACTTACTTCCCGTATTAAAAGAAGTCGGCGTTGTTGATAGCGGCGGACAAGGTCTTGTATATGTTTACGAAGGCTTTCTTGCTTCGCTAAAAGGGGAAGAATTACCTGAAAAACACGCACATCATTCAATGAACGATTTGGTCAGTGCAGAGCATCATAAAAACATTGCTGGCTTTATGGATACCGCCGATATTGAGTTTGGCTACTGTACAGAATTTATGGTGAAGTTCGAAACAGGCAAAAAAGAATTTAATGAGGCTTTATTTCGTTCTGACTTGAGTAGTTACGGGGATTCGCTATTGGTCATCGCAGATGAGGAAGTGGCGAAAATTCATATTCATTCGGAAGAACCTGGAAAAGTTCTTACATATGGTCAGGATTACGGCAGCTTGATCAGTATGAAAATCGAGAATATGCGTCAACAGCATATCGATATTGTTGGCGAAGGCTTCCAAAAAAATGCACCTAAACAACAAGCGACACATCCTTATGCGGTTGTAACAGTTGCCATGGGTGAAGGAATTTCAGAACTGTTGCGTAGTATTGGAGCTTCGTATGTCATTGAAGGCGGGCAGACCATGAATCCATCGACAGAGGATATCGTTAATGCTGTTAAATCGATTGGTGCAGAGCGTGTTTTGATTTTGCCGAATAACAAAAACATTATTATGGCAGCCGAACAAGCGGCTGAACTTTTAGATATTGAAGCGGCTGTAGTGCCTACTAAAGATGTACCTCAAGGAATGGCAGCACTACTCGCTTTCAACCCGGAAGCAACCGTAGAAACCAACCAAGTAGCAATGGCAAGTGCTTCAAAACATGTGAAATCAGGTTCTGTCACATTTGCTGTTCGGGATACATCGATTGATGGCATTGCCATTAAGAAAGATGATTTCATGGGTATTTCCGAAGGGAAAATCATCGTTTCTGATAGCAATCTAGAACGTGTCACTGAAGAGTTGGCTAAAAAGCTAGTAGACAACGAAGCGGAAATTGTCACAATTCTTTATGGAGAAGATGCGACAGCGGCAGATGCTCAGAAATTGGGCGAATTTATTGAGTCTTTAAATAGCGCGGTTGAAGTTGAAATTCATAATGGTAAACAGCCATTGTATCCTTTCATACTTGCTGTAGAATAATTTTTATTTTTGTTTTTTCAATATAGTCAAATGGCTAAGGCGCATACGAATGTATGCGCTTTTTATTTTTGTTAAATAAGTCGAAATCATGTACACTAACAGTATACGTAAATTGAAAGTGAGGGGTTTGAGCCATGAAGTTCAAATCTGTTTTTGATATAATCGGTCCAGTCATGATTGGGCCTTCTTCTTCGCATACTGCGGGAGCAGCCCGCATCGGAAGAGTAGCGAGGGATTTGTTCGGGAGACAACCGGATTGGGCAAAAGTGCACCTTTACGGTTCGTTTGCAGAAACTTATAAAGGGCACAGTACAGACGTTGCCATCATCGGTGGATTATTAGACTATGATACTTTTGATGAACGCATCAAAACGTCGTTTGAAGAAGCGCAAAAAGCCGGGATGACCTATGAGTTTATTCCTGAAACGGGTCATGTTGATCATCCGAATACAGCACGTATCGTCATTGGAGATGAAAAATCTGAAATGTCGATGATGGGCATTTCAATTGGTGGCGGAAAAATCGAAATCACTGAGTTAAATGGCTTCCCGCTTCGTTTATCAGGGAACCATCCGGCAATTTTAGTTGTCCATGAAGATCGTTCAGGGTGTATCGCCAATGTTGCGAATTGCCTCTACAAATACGATATTAACATCGGTCACATGGAAGTTTCTCGGAAAGAAAAAGGACATATGGCATTGATGGTCATCGAAGTAGATCAAAATGTTGATAAAGAAGTGATGGACGAATTGAAAAAACTTCCGAATATCACGCAGGTGACACGAATCGCCGATTAAATTGGAGGCTATGATAATGGAAGCTTTATTCCGTAATGTAAGAGAGTTAGTTGAACGGGCTGAAAAAGAACAGAAATTAATTTCTGAAATTATGATTGAACAAGAAATACTGATGACCAATCGATCGCGTGAAGACATCATGATTCAAATGGATCGTAACTTGACGGTCATGGAAGAAGCGGTAGAAAAAGGATTAAAAGGAGTTCACTCGGTCTCAGGATTAACGGGTGGAGATGCTGTACTATTGCAAGCTTACCGTGAAAAAGGCAATACGCTTTCTGGAGATTTGCTGCTTGACGCAGTTAGTAAAGCGGTTGCGACTAACGAAGTCAATGCAGCGATGGGAACAATTTGTGCGACACCAACAGCGGGATCTGCTGGCGTGGTGCCAGGTACGTTATTTGCTGTGCAAAATAAATTAAATCCAACACGCGAGCAAATGATCCGTTATTTATTTACAGCAGGCGCTTTTGGCTTTGTTGTGGCCAATAATGCATCGATTTCAGGTGCAGCAGGTGGCTGTCAAGCAGAAGTCGGATCAGCCGCTGGTATGGCATCAGCTGCTATTATTGAAATGGCTGGTGGTACGCCTCAGCAAAGCTCAGAAGCATTTGCCATTACGATGAAGAATATGCTCGGTCTAGTCTGCGATCCAGTGGCGGGATTGGTAGAAGTGCCTTGTGTAAAACGTAATGCAATGGGAGCTGCCAATGCAGTAGTAGCGGCAGACATGGCGTTAGCTGGTGTGACTAGCCGTATTCCGTGTGACGAAGTTATTGGTGCGATGTTCGAAATCGGCCAATCGATGCCGAGTGCGCTAAGAGAAACCGCAAAAGGCGGACTTGCCGCAACGCCTACTGGAAAATGGCTTGAATCCAAAATTTTTGGAGGAGCAGTTGTCGGAAGTGGGCAGTAAAGAGTCAGTCGCCACATTAAAAGGAGTAGGGAAGCAAGCAACCGAAACCTTACAGGAAATGAAAATTGAGACATTGCATGACTTGATCATGACATTTCCGTATCGCCATGAGGATTTTCAATTAAAAGATCTGGCCGATACACCTCATAATGAACGCGTAACAGTGGAGGGAAGGGTCGAAAGCGAACCTTCCGTCCTTTTTTTAGGTAAAAATAAATCGCGAACGCAAGTCCGGGTGTTAGTAGGGCGCCATCTGATAAAGGCTATATTTTTCAATCAGCCATATGTTAAAGCGAAATTGCAGTTGGGAGAAATTATTACACTAACGGGTAAATGGGATCGTGGACGTCAAGTCATTACGGTATCAAGTCACACGATTGGACCGAGGACAAATGGAGCGGATTTCGAACCAGTCTACAGCTTAAAAGGCAGCATTCACCAAAAGACATTTCGCAAGCTGATGCGCCAAGCATTGGATTTAGTAAAAGAAGACATGGAAGATTGTTTGCCAAAAAGGTTTGTTGATGCCTATCAATTAGCGCCGGTACAAGATGCTTTAGAATGGGTTCATTTTCCTCCAGATGGTGAAAAAGTCAAACAAGCGCGTCGGCGTTTTGTTTACGAAGAATTATTAGTATTTCAATTAAAGATGCAAGCGCTTCGTAAAAAAAATCGTGAGGAAGAAGGCGGCTCTTTTATCGATTACGATCTCGAACGGTTGAAGGGATTTATTGACTCATTGCCTTTCAATTTGACTGCTGCACAAAAACGAGTGGTCAATGAAATTTGCAAAGATATGAAAGAGCCGTTCCGTATGAATCGACTCCTGCAGGGGGATGTGGGGTCAGGTAAAACAGTAGTAGCGGCAATTGCGTTATATGCAGCTCATACAGCAGGGCTACAAGGTGCGTTAATGGCGCCTACTGAAATTTTGGCGGAACAACATGCTAACACATTGGTGCAGTGGTTCAGTCCGTTTTCAGTGAACATTGCTCTTTTAACAGGCTCAGTAAAAGGAAAGAAACGACAATTGATTTTGGAACAGTTAGCAAATGGGGAAATCGATCTGTTAATTGGAACGCATGCGTTGATTCAGCCAGAAGTACGATTCCACAAGCTCGGTCTTGTTATTACCGATGAGCAGCACCGGTTTGGCGTGGATCAGCGACGTGTGTTAAAGGATAAAGGCTATAATCCTGATGTTCTATTTATGACGGCTACACCAATTCCACGAACGTTGGCGATTTCTGCTTTTGGAGAAATGGATGTATCCGTTATCGATGAAATGCCAGCAGGTCGTAAAGAAATTGAAACCTATTGGATGAAAAAGGAGATGTTCGGCAAAATTGTCGGGCGGATGGAAAAAGAGTTGGCTGCAGGACGACAAGCCTATGTCATCTGTCCACTGATCGAGGAATCCGATAAACTGGATTATCAAAATGCCGTTGATTTGTTTCAGCAGCTATCGATGTATTTCAATGAGCGTTTTACGGTTGGATTGATGCACGGACGCTTGCACTCAGATGAAAAAGAACAGACAATGCGCGAATTTTCAGAAGGACAAATTGCCGTATTAGTGTCAACAACGGTTGTAGAGGTTGGCGTTAATGTACCAAACGCGTCGTTTATGCTTATTTACGACGCCGAACGTTTCGGTTTGTCTCAGTTACACCAATTACGAGGCCGTGTTGGACGTGGCAGTGAACAGTCTTATTGCATCTTGTTGGCAGACCCGAAGACAGAAATTGGTAAAGAGCGTATGACGACGATGACTGAAACCAACGATGGTTTTGTGCTAGCAGAAAAAGATTTGCAGTTAAGAGGTCCGGGTGACTTTTTCGGCCGTAAACAAAGTGGGATTCCAGAATTTAAAATGGCCGATTTGATTCATGATTACCGAGCGCTTGAAGCAGCTAGAAAAGATGCTGAAAAACTAATCAGCAGCGACGAATTTTGGCAAGCGGATGATATGCGTTGTTTACGTCAACAGATAGAACAGTCAGGAATATTAACAGGTGGCCGGTTAGATTGAGAATGCAGGAATCATTATTTTCCTTGCATTCTTTTTTTGTTATTTATATACTCATATTAGTACCAAGTGCTAATAGCGGGCGGTGACACAGTGAAAAGACCAAAAAAACAACGGCAACAAGCGTTAAAAGACTCAATCAAAGAAAATCCTTTTGTCACCGATGAAGAATTGTCGGTAGCATTTGACGTTAGTGTTCAAACCATTCGATTAGATCGAATGGAGCTTGCCATTCCAGAGCTGCGCGAACGCATTAAACACGTAGCCGTGAAAACCTTCGAAGATGAAGTGAAGTCTTTGCCAATCGATGAAGTGATTGGTGAGATTATTGACATTGAACTAGACAAAAGAGCGATTTCGATTTTTGATGTAAAGCCAGAACACGTTTTTCAACGTAATCAGATTGCCAGAGGTCATCATTTATTTGCACAAGCCAATTCGTTGGCCGTGGCAGTAATGAACGAAGAACTGGCATTAACGGTAAAGTCGGAACTGCAATTTTTGCGACCGGTAACTGCCGGGCAACGGATTGTTGCAAAAGCAGAAGTAATCGACAGCCACCCTGAAAAAAACAGGGCGTTTGTTAAAGTAGTTTCATCGGTAGAACAGCAGACGGTTTTTATTGGCACTTTTGAAATGTACCGTATGACAGAGCAAAGGGAAGGTGACAAAGAATGAAAATAGCAGTAGATGCAATGGGTGGAGATCATGCGCCAAAAGAAATTATTGCAGGTGTATATAAAGCTTTAAAAGAATTCGCAGATGTCGAAATTCAGCTATATGGCCATCAAGAAAAGATGCAAGAATTTCTGACGGAACATGACCGGTTAACAATCGTCCATTGTGAAGAAGTAATCACTTCAGAAGATGATCCTGTGCGATCGGTTAAACGAAAAAAAGATGCCTCGATGGTTCGGATGGCACAAGCTGTAAAAGATGGCGAAGCCGACGCTTGCGTATCTGCAGGAAATACAGGGGCTCTTATGTCGGCAGGTTTATTTGTTGTAGGTCGCATTGATGGGGTGGATCGTCCAGCATTAGCCCCAACTTTGCCAACTATTGATGGCAAAGGGTTTGTCATGCTTGATATGGGTGCCAATGCAGAAGCAAAACCGGAACATCTTGTGCAATATGCGATTATGGGCAGCATTTATGCTGAAAAAGTTCGCGGCATTAGCAATCCAACAGTGGGTCTTTTGAATATCGGAACCGAAGAGAAAAAAGGCAATGACTTAACAAAAGCCGCTTTTCCATTATTAAAAGAAGCGCCAGTCCATTTTATTGGCAACGTTGAGTCACGTGATTTATTAAATGGTGTGGCTGATGTTGTGGTGACCGACGGCTTTACTGGCAATATGGTGTTGAAGACCATCGAAGGAACGGCGATGAATGTTTTTGCGATGATGAAAGATGTCTTTATGAGCTCAGTTAAAACAAAAGTTGCGGCTTTTCTTGTGAAAGATGATTTAAAAGGGTTGAAAGGCATGTTGGATTATAGCGAATATGGCGGCGCCGGATTATTCGGTTTAAAAGCACCCGTTATAAAAGCGCATGGTTCGTCAAATGCTAATGCCTTATTCAATGCGATACGCCAAACACGTACGATGGTTGAATTTGATGTAACGGGAACAATTTACAGTACGCTGAAAAAGGAGGCTTTACATGAAGACTAAGATTGCATTTATCTATCCAGGCCAAGGGTCGCAAATGGTTGGAATGGGCGAAAGCTTTTTAACAGACGATACGAGCCGTAATTTCTTTGAAAGTGCCAACCAAACACTTGATTTAGATTTATCTAAGTTGATGCTAGAAGGCCCACAAGAAGAATTGACGTTAACCTATCATGCGCAACCAGCTCTTTTAACAGTTAGTTCAATGATTACAGAACGATTGATTCGAGCAGGGATTAGACCGGATTATACAGCGGGTCATAGCCTTGGCGAATATAGCGCGCTCGTAACTTCGAATGTGTTAGAATTTCCAACAGCGGTTAACATTGTACATAAGCGTGGATTGTTTATGAATACAGCTTTCCCAGCAGGAGAAGGGACAATGGCTGCTATTCTTGGTATGGAAAGTGAAGAACTTGAAAAAGTAACAAATGAAGTGACGGACACGACAGGTGTTGTGCAACTTGCTAACTTGAATTGCCCAGGACAAATCGTTATTTCGGGTACAAAAGCAGGAGTTGAGCAAGCGTGTATCGTCGCTAAAGAGCGTGGAGCTAAGCGTGCCATTCCACTTGATGTCAGCGGACCGTTCCACTCGGAATTGATGCGTTCGGCATCCCAAGATTTAGCGAAAGAACTGAGCGTTTCTTTCTTGTTAGATGCGAAAATACCAGTCGTTTCAAACGTTACAGCAAAAGCGGAAACAAATGCGACACAAATTCAAGATCTTCTTGTTCGTCAATTGTATTCACCAGTTCTTTGGGAACAATCGGTGCGCGAAATGATTGATCTTGGTGTAACCGTATTTATCGAAATTGGCCCTGGGAAAGTATTGAGTGGATTAGTGAAAAAAATTGATCGCTCAGTTAAAACTTTGCCAGTTTATGACTTAGCGTCATTTGAAAAAGCGGTAGAGGAGTTGGCAAAATGACTAAACTTGCAGGGAAAACAGCCATTATTACTGGTGGATCTCGTGGAATTGGAGCAGAAATAGCGCGTAAATTTGCAGCAGACGGTGCAAAAGTAGTTGTCAATTATAGCGGTAGCCAAGAAAAAGCAGAAGCAGTAGTTGCGGATATTGAGGCTAATGGTGGTACTGCAATTGCAGTGAAAGCCAATGTTTCAGATGCCGAATCAGTTAAAGCGATGGTCGATGAAACGATGAAAACGTTTGGATCTGTTGATATTTTAGTGAATAACGCGGGTATCACACGTGATAATTTGATGATGCGTATGAAAGATGACGAATGGGACGATGTCATCAATATTAACTTAAAAGGCGTATTTATTTGCACAAAAGCAGTAACACGCCAAATGATGAAACAGCGCTCTGGCCGAATCGTCAATATTGCCTCAATCGTAGGCGTGATGGGCAACGCTGGACAAGCAAACTATGTTGCAGCAAAAGCGGGTGTCATTGGCTTGACGAAAACGACAGCGCGTGAACTAGCAAGTCGTGGAATTACAGCCAATGCTGTCGCTCCTGGCTTTATCACAACCGATATGACCGAAAAATTGAGTGAAGACGTTCAAAAAGCGATGATGGGACAAATTCCATTAGGTCGTTTTGGTGCACCAGAAGATGTTGCAAAAGCTGCGCTATTCTTAGCTTCGGATGATGCATCCTATATGACGGGCCAAACGCTTCATCTTGACGGCGGCATGGTCATGTAGGTAATTTTTTTGTATACTGATTTGAGGGGAGGTGACGACATTGTCAACAGTATTAGATAGAGTAACGAAAGTAATCGTGGATCGTCTAGGTGTAGAAGAGAACGAAGTGAAACTTGAAGCTTCATTCACAGGTGACCTAGGTGCAGATTCATTGGACGTAGTAGAACTTGTTATGGAACTTGAAGATGAGTTCGATATGGAGATTTCTGACGAAGACGCTGAAAACATGAACACAGTAGGCGACGCAGTAACGTATATCGAGAAAAAACAAGCGTAACCAAGAAAAGCGAAAGCGCCCGTGTAGACTCGACGGGCATAAGACACTCCGGCGAAGCGGCGTACTTTGCCGCATAGCTGGAGAGACTTATGATCCTAGAGTCTGGGCGCTAAACGTTCTACCAGAAAATTATACTTAAAACCATTGACGCACAATTGCTGTTACACTAAGCGATTGTGCGTCAATTCTCTTTTGCACAATCGCTGAAAAAAAGGTAAAATTGAAAGAAGTACACAAAGGAAGGCAGATAAAAATGGCCATGAATAAAAAAGTAAATCACCAAAAGACCAGTACCATAAAAGAAAGTGTCAAAGCGTCATTTGAACAACTGCAAAAAGAACTCAATGTTTCATTTAATAAACCTGCCTTATTGCATCAAGCTTTTACCCATTCATCCTATGTGAATGAGCATCGAAGAAAACAATTTACCGACAACGAACGTTTGGAATTTCTAGGAGATGCGGTATTGGAATTATCCGTTTCGCATTATCTGTATACGAAATACCCACAAATGAGCGAAGGCCAGTTGACAAAGTTGCGTGCAGCAATCGTTTGTGAACCTTCTCTGGTTTTATTTGCCAATGAACTAAAGTTCGGTAAATATATCCTTTTAGGTAAAGGGGAAGAGTTAACAGGTGGAAGAACACGTCCAGCTTTATTGGCAGATGTTTTCGAATCGTATATTGGCGCTCTTTACCTAGACCAAGGATTAGATCCTGTTGTCGCATTTTTGGAAACGGTATTATTTCCAAAAGTGGAAATCGGTGCTTTTTCGCATGTGATGGATTATAAGAGCCAATTACAAGAATTGGTTCAACAAAAAAATACCGGAGCATTGAATTACGAAATTATTGATGAAATCGGACCAGCGCATAGCCGTGTATTTGTGACTCGTGTATCGCTTGCGGATAAGGAACTTGGCGTCGGTAATGGTCGATCGAAAAAAGAAGCGGAACAGCAGGCAGCTCAGCTGGCAATCCGTAAATTGCAAGAATTGGCGGAGGAGTAGTCGTAATGTTTTTGAAGAGATTGGAAATCATGGGGTTCAAATCATTTGCTGATCGTATCGGCATCGACTTTGTACCCGGAGTAACCGCCGTTGTCGGACCAAATGGTAGCGGCAAAAGCAATGTTACCGATGCCATCCGTTGGGTGCTCGGAGAACAATCAGCAAAATCACTACGCGGTGCAAAAATGGAGGACGTTATTTTTGCGGGCAGTGATTCAAGAAAACCGTTAAATTTTGCAGAAGTTACGTTGATTTTAGATAATACGGACGGGCGTGTCCCTCTCGATTACAGCGAAGTTAGCGTAACGAGAAGGGTTTTTCGCAGTGGTGAAAGTGCCTATTTGCTGAATAAGCAAAATTGTCGATTGAAAGATATTACAGACTTGTTTATGGATTCTGGATTGGGTAAAGAAGCCTTTTCCATTATTTCGCAGGGACGAGTAGATGAAATTCTGAATTCAAAAGCAGAAGAACGTCGATCTATATTTGAAGAAGCTGCAGGTGTGTTGAAATACAAGCAGCGGAAGAAAAAAGCTGAAATGAAACTAAATGAAACCGATGAAAACCTTAATCGTGTATTGGATATTTTACATGAATTGGATGGTCGTATGGAGCCGCTTCAAATTCAAGCCTCCACTGCACGCGATTTTTTGGATATGAACGAACAGTTAAAAGATGCCGATATCGCCTTGTTGGCTCATGATGCCAGCAACTTGGAGCAGGAACTCAATCAACTAGCGCAAGAAGCAGCAGTTCACTTAGAAAAAGAGCAGCAAATAGCTGCAGAAATTACGACGAAAGAGCGTGCAGTCGCTGAAATTCGTCAAGCGCTCGCAGAGTTGGATCGCAAAATAGATCAAGCGCAAAATGCTTTAGTTGAAGCGAGTGCCGAAACGGAGAAATGGCAAGGACGCAAACTGTTGATGTCCGAGAAAAAAAGCAATGCTCATCGCCAAGCGCAGCAATTACAAAGTAATTTAGATGCGGAAAAACTAGAAAATATTTTGCTTCAGAAAAAACACAATGAGCAGTTGGTGTTATTAGAAGAACGCAAAATACAGCGTCAAAAAATACGGACGACGATTAAACAACTCGAAGAGCAGTTGAACCGAACTCCGGCCGATATCGACAACGAAATTGAAAATTGCAAGTCGGTCTATATCGATTTGATGAACGAGCAGGCAACAGTCAAAAACGAACTTAAAAATATTGGTTTGCAAGAACAACAACTGTCAGAATCAACCGGACGAATTACTTCGCAACGGGCTGACTTTGAGTTGGAACTATCGAAATTGAAAAGCCAAAAAACGCATGCAGAAAAAAATGTTGCAGACATTCGTACCTTGTTAGAAGACAAGCGTCAGCAATATAAAAACGCGGAAGCTTCTTATCAACTGCAAAAGCAATCATTTGATCAAAAGCAAGCGATGCTGTTTCAAGCCTATCAGTCTGAAAAACAGCTTGCGGCTCGCGTTGGTACTTTACAGGAACTTGAAGCCGATTTCTCAGGGTTTTTTCAAGGTGTCCGTGAAGTATTAATGGCACGTGAAAAAGGCCAGCTAGCAGGCATTAGAGGAGCAGTTGCTGAAATTGCGCAAGTAGAGAAAACTTATGCTAAGGCCATTGAAACGGCATTAGGTGCTTCAAGTCAGCACATTGTTACAGAAAACGAGCAGCATGCTAGAGAAGCCATTGATTTTCTTCGTAAAAAGAGGGCGGGACGTTCTACTTTTTTACCAATGACTGTCATGAAATCGCGAAAGATCCCAGAACATACATTGGCTACTGTGCGGGAGCACCCAGCCTATGTGAATATGGCATGCGAATTAATCGATTACGATGCACAGTATGCGATGATTATCGAAAATTTAATAGGCAATGTCATTATCGCTGAAGACTTGAAAGGCGCGACAGCGATTGCTAAAGCAACCGGCAATCGCTTCCGTGTCGTAACCTTAGATGGCGATATCGTGAACGCCGGTGGATCGATGACAGGCGGTGCTAACAAAACCCAAGCTTCATTCTTCACGCGAAAAGCTGAACTTGAGCAATTGCTTGTGCAATCAGCAGAGTTAAAAGAGACCATCATAAACGCTGAAAAAACAGTAATCAAAGAACAGGCAGAAGTGAAAGTGGCAGAGGAATCCATTCAAGCCTTGAAAAATGAAGGGGAGAAATACCGGGATTCAGAAGCGGAAAGTTCGACCATTCTTCGTGAAATTGAAGCTGTTTTAAAGACAACGTTAGAGCGTTTCCATCTTTTTGAAGCAGAACAAAAAAACAAAGAATATGATTTGACAGCCATTACTGGACGAAAAGAAGTAGCATCTATACGCCGTGAGAGCATCGTAAAAGAATTGGCTGCTATTACCGTGGAAATTGACGAACTCACGCTGTTTAAGCAGCAAAACCAATCAGCACGTGATCAAGTTTTGGAGAAATTAGCAGAACAAAAGTCGTTAGATGCTGTAACAAAAGAACGTCTCAATCAATTAACAGTGAGTGAAGCGGAGCTTTTTGAGCGACTCGAGAAAAGCAATTACAAACTGCAAGAAAATCAAAAAGAGTTGCAATGGATTCAGTCAGAAGAAGCAGTAAAAGTGTATTCAGACAAGGAAATTCTGCAAGAAATTGAGACCTGGTCAACGAAAAAAATGCACATGTTGCAAACGGTTGAGCAGACAAAAAAACAACGCTTAGGACAGCAAGATACCTTAACTGGTTTGGAAGAAGATTTAAAAGAACACCAACGTATTTATAAAGGCTATGTGGAAGCGATTCGAATTTATGAAGTCAAATCAACACGGTTAGAAGTTCAAATTCAAAGTTTTATTACCCAGCTTGACACCAATTATCAGCTGACACTAGAGCAAGCAAAACAGTTTGAAATGATTGATGAAGAAGTCGTTGTTCGTAGAAAAGTTAAATTGCTGAAACAATCTATTGAAGAATTAGGGCCTGTCCATATTGGTGCAATCGAAGAATTTGAACATGTCTCTGACCGCCATGCCTTTTTAACAGAGCAGCGTAACGATTTAAACGAAGCGAAAGAAACATTGCGAACATTAATTCGAGAAATGGACGGAGAAATGACTAGTCGTTTTGACGATACTTTTCATGCCATTCGCAAGCAGTTCCAACGGGTCTTTAAAGAGTTGTTTGGTGGGGGCTCTGCTGACTTAGTATTGACAGATCCGCAAGATATGTTGAGAACAGGTGTAGAGATTATTGCCCAGCCACCTGGTAAAAAGTTGCAAAATTTGAGTTTGCTATCTGGTGGAGAGCGTGCACTTACAGCGATCGCTTTATTATTTGCGATTTTGAATGTGCGTCCTGTACCCTTCTGTGTGCTTGATGAAGTCGAGGCGGCGCTTGATGAATCGAATGTCGTGCGTTACAGTCAATACCTGAAGAAATTCAGCGAAGATACGCAGTTTATCGTCATTACACATCGTAAAGGGACAATGGAAGGTGCCGACGTTTTATATGGCATCACCATGCAAGAATCTGGGATATCGAAACTGGTTTCGGTCAGGCTCGAAGAAAAAACCTGAAAAAGGAGTGGATACACATGAGTTTCTTCAAAAAACTAAAAGATAAATTTGCTGGCAATACCGAAGCTGAAGAATCAACTGAAAAATACAAAGAAGGATTAGCCAAAACTCGTATTGGTTTTACATCAAAAATCAATGATTTGGTAGCGAAATACCGAAAAGTCGATGAAGACTTTTTTGAGGAACTAGAAGAAATTTTGTTGCAAGCGGATGTCGGTTTCGAAACGGTTATTGAGTTAATGGACGACTTGCGTTTTGAAGTGCAACGGAAAAACGTAAAAGATACGTCAAATGTCCAATCCGTTATTTCGGAAAAACTGGTGGAAATCTATGAAGCTGGTGAAGCAGAAATCAATGAAATCAATTTTGTTGAAGGATTGACGGTTATTTTGATGGTTGGAGTTAACGGTGTTGGCAAAACTACCACTATCGGAAAACTCGCTCATCGTTTCAAAAATGAAGGCAAGACCGTTATGCTTGCGGCAGGTGATACATTCCGTGCCGGTGCAATCGAGCAATTGGATGTCTGGGGCAAGCGAGTTGGCGTAGATGTGATTAAACAAAGTGAAGGGTCAGACCCAGCAGCGGTTATGTATGACGCTGTACGTTCCGCTAAATCCCGCGGAGTGGACGTGCTTATTTGCGATACGGCAGGACGTCTGCAAAACAAAGTCAATTTGATGAACGAACTGCAAAAAGTTCATCGTGTTATTTCGCGTGAAATTCCCGGTGCGCCTCATGAAGTATTACTGGCACTTGATGCTACGACCGGTCAAAATGCTATGCTCCAGGCGCAGACATTCAAAGAAGTTACCGATGTTACAGGCATTGTGCTAACAAAACTAGATGGGACAGCAAAAGGCGGAATTGTCTTGGCGATTCGCAATAAATTAAAAATTCCTGTGAAATTTGTAGGGCTTGGTGAAAAACTAGATGACCTGCAACCTTTCGACGCGCAAAAATACGTTTACGGCTTGTTTGCTGAAGGATTGGATAAAGAGCAAGAATTGGAAGATGCAAAAGCAGACAAGTAAAATTACTTGACAGCTTTGTCGATTTTCAGTATTGTAAGCAATAGAATGAATGGGGTGAGCGTCAATGATGGGACTAGAAAAAACAACACGTATGAACTATTTGTTTGATTTCTATCAGGAGTTACTGACGCCAAAACAGCGTAGCTATATGATGCTGTATTATTTAGACGACCATTCACTGGGCGAAATTGCCGAAGAATACCATATCACCCGTCAGGCAGTTTACGATAACATTCGCCGGACAGAAGCAATGCTAGAAGAATATGAACGCAAGTTGCAGCTATTTGAAAAGTTTCAGAAACGGCAGCAACTGGTTTCGTCATTTGAAAAACAGCCATTCACAGAAGAGCGCGTCCAGCAATTTTTGGGCGAACTAAAGGAATGGGATTAGGAGGCGGAAAGAATGGCATTTGAAGGTTTATCCGAACGCCTGCAAGGGACGATGACTAAGATAAAAGGTAAAGGTAAAGTCAACGAAGCAGACGTTAAGGAAATGATGCGTGAAGTTCGTTTCGCCTTGATCGAAGCGGATGTCAACTTAAAAGTAGTGAAAGAATTCGTCAAGAAAATCAGTGAACGAGCGATTGGACAAGATGTCATGGACAGCCTAACACCAGGACAACAAGTCGTTAAAATCGTTAAAGATGAACTGACAGAATTGATGGGTGGCGAAGAGCGGAAAATCGAGTTTTCCACAAAACAACCGACGGTCATTATGATGGTTGGTTTGCAAGGTGCCGGTAAAACGACAACCACGGGAAAACTTGCTAATTTGTTGCGCAGAAAACACAATCGTAAACCGCTACTCGTAGCGGCCGATGTTTATCGTCCGGCCGCAATTCAGCAGTTAGAGACGATTGGTAAGCAGTTATCGCTTCCGGTTTTTTCTAAAGGGACAGACATGTCTCCTGTGGAAATTGCGCGTCAGGCAATTGAACATGCGAAGGCAGAGCATTTGGATACGGTCATTATTGATACAGCAGGGCGTTTGCATGTCGATGAGGCGTTGATGCAGGAATTGAAAGATATTCGTGCGCTTAAAGAGCCAGATGAAATTTTCTTGGTCGTCGATTCTATGACAGGGCAAGATGCTGTCAACGTGGCTCAAAATTTTGATGCAGCCATTGGCATCACTGGCGTCGTTTTAACGAAGCTTGATGGTGATACACGAGGCGGTGCGGCATTATCCATTCGTTCTGTCACTCAAAAACCGATTAAATTTGTCGGGATGGGTGAAAAAATGGATGCGCTTGAAGCTTTCCACCCCGAACGTATGGCGTCACGAATACTTGGCATGGGCGATATGCTGTCGCTCATTGAAAAGGCGCAGTCAAATGTCGATGAAGTAAAAGCAAAAGAGTTAGAAGAAAAGTTCAGAACTTCTACTTTTACTTTTGATGATTTTCTTGAACAAATGACACAAGTCAAACAAATGGGACCATTGGATGAGATACTGAAAATGTTGCCAGGTGCCAATAAAATCAAAGGGTTAGAAAACGCAAAAGTCGATGAAGGCCAAATGGATCGCGTAGAAGCGATTATCTATTCGATGACCAAAAAAGAGAAAACCACTCCCGAAATCATTAATGCCAATCGAAAAAAACGAATTGCTAAAGGGTCGGGGACCAATATTCAAGATGTCAACAGACTGCTAAAACAGTTTGAAGACATGAAGAAAATGATGAAGCAAATGTCTGGTATGAACACGAAAAAAGGAAGAAAAAAAATGGGAATGCCGGGCCTAGACTCACTTTTTAAGTAAAGATTTCAAGGTGTTAAGAAAAAATACTTTACAAACTATTTAAAGCTTGCTAATATAATATCTTGTGTGAAACTATTCGGAGGTGCTTTAAGAAATGGCAGTAAAAATTCGCTTGAAACGTATGGGAGCTAAAAAATCTCCTTTTTACCGTATTGTAGTAGCTGACTCACGTGCTCCACGTGACGGCCGTCAAATCCAGACAGTAGGTACTTACAACCCACTGACAGTTCCAGCTGAAGTTAAGATCGACGAAGAGCAAGTATTGAAATGGCTTCATGATGGTGCAAAACCATCTGATACTGTACGTAACTTGTTTTCTCAAAAAGGCATTATGGAGAAATTCCATAACGAAAAACTAAACAAATAAGGGAGAGTTTTTTATGAGGCAGCTGATTGAGAGCATTGTCAAACCGTTAGTTGATTATCCGGAAGAAGTTCGCGTCGTTACTGACGAAAACGCAAGCCGAATTGTCTACAAGCTTTCTGTGCATCCAGAGGATACAGGGAAAGTGATCGGGAAGCAGGGGCGTGTAGCGAAAGCTGTTCGTTCAATTGTGTACTCAGCAGCAGGTGGTTATCATAAGAAAAAAACGTATCTCGATATTGTTGATTAAGAAGAAGGAGCCCAGGTTCCTTCTTTTTTTTTCAGAAAAATAAAAGTGAAAGGATGTTTGCTTATGCAATGGTTTAATGTAGGAAAGATTGTCAATACACACGGAATTCGTGGCGAAGTACGTGTTTTATCGCGTACGGATTTTCCAGAAGAACGCTTTGCAGTTGGGACGAAGCTCGGGCTTTTCATGCCGGATGCAAAAAAACCAATCATGGTAAAAATCGCCAGTCAGCGCCGACATAAAAACTTCGAGTTACTAACTTTTGAGGGTTATCCATATATCAATGACGTAGAGCCGTTTAAAGAATCTTATTTGCGAATTTCTGAACATGATTTGACTGAACTAGAAGATAATGCGTATTACCATCATGAAATTTTGGGGTGCACAGTGTTTTCAACCGAAGGGCAAGAACTCGGAAAGATCAGTGAAATTTTGGAAACGGGTGCCAATGACGTTTGGGAAGTTACACCTGAGTCGGGGAAGAAGCATTATATTCCTTATACTGAAGAAATCGTCCAAGAAATTGATATTGACCAAAAGAAAGTCGTGATCGAAGTAATAGAAGGGTTATTGTCTTGATGAACATAAATGTTCTATCGTTATTTCCGCCGATGTTTGAAGGGGTCTTTCAACATTCAATTATGAAAAAAGCGCAGGATAAAAATGCAGTTAGGTTAAACGTTGTGGACATTCGTGAATTTGCCGATAACAAACGCCAAGTTGATGATTACCCATTTGGTGGCGGAGCAGGAATGGTTCTAAAACCAGAACCGATTTTCAATGCGGTTGAAAGTCTCACGCCAAACAGCAAACCACGCGTTATTTTAATGTGTCCACAAGGTGAGCGCTTTACGCAGCAAAAAGCTGAAGAGTTAGCAAACGAACAGGAACTAGTATTTATTTGCGGACATTACGAAGGCTATGATGAACGAATTCGGGAACATTTGGTCACAGATGAAATTTCAATTGGAGACTTTGTGCTAACCGGAGGAGAACTTGCAGCCATGACGGTCATTGATAGTGTCGTTAGACTGCTTCCTGGGGTGCTAGGTAACGCCGATTCGCCAATTCGCGACTCATTCTCTACAGGACTTCTAGAGCACCCGCAATACACCCGTCCTGCCGATTTCAGAGGTTGGAAAGTACCAGATGTCTTAACTTCCGGTAATCACGGTAAAGTTGATCAATGGCGCGAAGAACAAACCTTAAAACGGACGCTTGAAAGACGACCAGATCTGCTCGAACACATCAGGTTGGATGACAAACAGAAAAAAATAATCGCCCAATTAAAGAAATGAAAATAGAGTGCAGCTTGCTCTTGCGCTGTCAGGTTATCAGTGGTATTATGGACACTGTACTTTTATGTGAAGTACAGGATCACGATGTTCCGCTGCAACAGCTGATTTGGTGTAAGAACATCTGTAGAAGGAGAGAAAAATAATGCAAAACATTATTACAGAAATCACTAAAGAACAAATTCGTACGGATCTTCCAACGTTCCGTCCTGGAGACACTGTTCGCGTCCACGTTAAAGTTGTTGAGGGTACACGCGAACGTATTCAGGTATACGAAGGAGTCGTAATTGGCCGTCGCGGAGGCGGAATCAGTGAGTCATTCACTGTTCGCAAAATCTCTTACGGTGTTGGTGTTGAGCGTACATTCCCTGTACACACACCAAAAATTGCACAACTTGAAGTTACCCGTCGTGGTAAAGTCCGTCGTGCTAAATTGTATTACTTGCGTGACCTACGCGGTAAAGCAGCTCGTATCAAAGAAATTCGATAAGCTTGTATTAATGAAAGAGGGCGCTTGCGCCCTCTTTCTTTTTGCTAAAAAGTTTAATTCCTTGTACAATTAAAACAGTAAGTTTGGGGAGGAACGCGCATGGAGACTGAAGTGAAGAAGAAAAATGAAATGTGGGAATGGTCCAAAGCTCTGTTGATCGCCTTCGGTTTGGCAGCAATTATCCGTTTCTTTTTATTCACACCGATTGTAGTAGATGGAGAGTCAATGATGCCGACTTTAGAGCACGGAGATCGCATGATTGTCAACAAGATTGGTTATTCAGTTGGGGAACCTGACCGTTTCGATATTATCGTTTTTCATGCCCCTGAACAAAAAGATTATATTAAGCGTATAATCGGTTTGCCAGGTGATCACATTGCCTATGAAGATGACCAATTATATATAAATGGAGAAGCAGTAGAAGAACCTTATCTAGACATTTATAAGCAAGGAATTACCGGTACACTGACAGAAGATTTTGTCTTAGAAGATGTTACCGAAGGACAAAGTACCATACCTGAAGGATCTATCTTTGTGATGGGGGATAATCGCCGTGCAAGCAAAGATAGCCGCCATATTGGATTGGTCTCGACCGATGAAGTGATCGGGGACACAAATTTTGTTTTCTGGCCATTGGCTGAAGCGGGAATTGTAAAATAAGGAGTGGTTTTATGACGATACAATGGTTTCCTGGACACATGGCGAAAGCGCGAAGACAAGTTACTGAAAAACTAAAGTTAGTGGATATTATTTTCGAACTTGTGGATGCCAGATTGCCTTTATCTTCACGAAATCCAATGATCGATCAAGTGATTCAGCAAAAACCACGTCTTATTATCTTAAACAAAATGGACATGGCCGATGAAGTTGAAACGAAAAAATGGATTCGTTATTTCGAAGATCAAGGTACTCGTGCAGTTGCCATCAATTCACTTGAAGGCAGAGGGTTGCAATTAGTTACGAAAGCATCAAAAGAAATACTTGAAGAAAAATGGGATCGGATGATTTCAAAAGGTATTAAGCCTCGTGCCATTCGAGCGATGATTGTTGGAATTCCAAATGTCGGTAAATCGACACTCATCAACCGTTTATCGAAAAAAAGCTTAGCGAAAACTGGAAATATGCCAGGTGTTACGAAAGCTCAGCAGTGGATTAAAGTCGGGAAAGAAATTGAACTATTGGATACACCGGGTATTTTATGGCCGAAGTTTGAAGATCCTGAGACTGGATTGAAACTGGCCGTTACGGGAGCAATCAAAGATTCAGTTATTCAAATGCAGGAACTGGCTATTTATTCTCTGAAATTTCTAGCAGAACGCTATCCAGAACGCATGATGGAGCGTTATGGAATTGACCATGTGGATGAAGAAATCGTCAATACCTTTGATCATATCGGAAAAAAGCGTCGTTGTTTAGATCAGCATGGCGAAATCGACTATGAAACAACCGCTGAAATAATTGTTCGCGATATTCGGAACCAGCATTTGGGCAAAGTGACGTTCGATTATAGAGATGAAATGATTGAAGAAGAGTGAGGGTTTCCTCTATTCGATTACCGGCTGTTCCTCGATTTTGAGGAACAGCTTTTTTGATAAGTGACACAAGCGTTGCGGCTTTAACCGTAGCATTGGAATTGAAAAAAGCGATGGTGTAGTGAAACAGCACGAATAATTCAGAAAAAATTAAATGGTGAGAGAAGTTGAATCGATGCAAACAACTACGGAAATAAAAGAAAAATTGAATGGCATAACGGAATGGCAACCGTGGATGGAGGAGCTTGAAAAGGACACGCGTAAAAGTGTTCAAACTTTATTAGCATCTTGGCTACGCAAGCAAATGCATCGGAAAAAATTGTTGGAAAATCATAATTCTAAATTAGTGTTCGACGATGTATTCAGAAAAGCCAAAGCTGATTTAGTAGCAGGAATTGATGAAGCCGGAAGAGGTCCACTAGCTGGTCCTGTGGTAACAGCTGCCGTCATTTTGCCTGAGGACTGCTCGAGCCTTGTGGGTTTAGATGATTCTAAGCAGTTGAGTAAAGTTAAGCGCGATCAGTTTGCAGAAATTATTAAAACGATTGCCATTAGCTATTCGGTTCATGTCCAGTCCCCTGAAGAAATTGATCGGCTTAATATTTATCAGGCAACAAAAAGCTCGATGACCCAAGCAGCACTGGCGCTCTCCCCTTCTCCTCATATCGTACTGGCTGATGCGATGATGCTCAAACTGCCAATGCCTTGTGAATCCATCATCAAAGGTGATGCTAAGAGCTTAAGCATTGCAGCAGCTTCTATTTTAGCGAAAACAGGAAGAGATGCCCTTATGGCGGAATACGCTCTTCAATATCCACAGTACGGATTTGAAAAACATTCCGGTTATGGCACGAAAGATCATATTACAGCGCTTGAAAAATATGGTCCATGTAAAATCCACCGATCAACATTCGAACCGATAAAATCTCTTTTGACAAAAAATTCACTGGTTTAAATAGATGAAGTTTTGTCGGAATAACGAACAACGGTGGACTTTTTGTGACAACTTTAATACAATGGTAAAGGCAATAAAATTACGATAAAGATGTTTGATTGGAGGATGACAGATGAATATCCATGAATATCAAGGAAAAGAACTCCTCAGACAATACGGCGTAGCAGTTTCTTACGGCACTGTTGCTTTTTCTCCGGAAGAAGCAGTAAAAGCGGCGAAAGAACTGAGTACGGATGTTGTCGTGGTTAAAGCGCAAATCCACGCAGGTGGACGAGGCAAAGCTGGCGGTGTTAAAATCGCTAAAAATCTGGATGAAGTCCGTACATATGCAAAAGAACTTTTAGGTAAAGTTCTTGTGACTCATCAGACAGGTCCAGAAGGCAAAGAAATTAAACGCCTGTTGATCGAAGAAGGATCTGACATTAAGAAGGAGTATTACATCGGATTGGTGCTTGACCGCCAAACTGCTCGTGTTACTCTTATGGGCTCTGAAGAGGGCGGAGTTGATATCGAAGAAGTTTCTGAAAACACTCCTGAAAAAATCTTTAAAGAAATTATCGATCCAGTAATCGGTTTGACTGGTTTCCAGGCACGCCGCATGGCTTTCAACATGAATATTCCGCCAAAGCTTGTAAACAAAGCAGCGAAATTCATGCTTGGTCTATACACTGTATTTATCGAAAAAGATGCATCTATCGTTGAAATTAACCCGTTAGTTGAAACTGGCGACGGCAATATTTTAGCGCTTGATGCGAAATTTGATTTCGATGAAAACGCTCTTTACCGCCACAAAGACATTGTGGAACTTCGCGATTTCGACGAAGAAGATGCAAAAGAAATCGAAGCCTCTAAGTATGACTTAAGCTACATTTCTTTAGATGGGAACATCGGCTGTATGGTTAACGGCGCCGGACTTGCTATGGCAACAATGGACACGATCAACTATTACGGCGGAACACCCGCTAACTTCCTTGACGTTGGGGGCGGTGCGACCGCTGAAAAAGTAACGGAAGCTTTCAAAATCATTCTTTCAGATAAGAATGTAAAAGGAATTTTCGTTAACATTTTTGGCGGTATCATGAAGTGTGACATCATTGCAGAAGGCGTTATTCAAGCTGCCAAAGAAGTAAGCCTTGAAGTGCCATTAGTAGTCCGTCTTGAAGGAACAAACGTAGAAATCGGTAAAAAACTGCTGAATGAATCAGGTCTTAATATCGTAGCTGCTGGAACAATGGCAGACGGCGCTAAACAGATCGTAGAACTTGTAGGCTAAAGAAGGGCAGGGACAAAAATGAGTGTATACATTAACAAAGACACAAAAGTGCTTGTACAAGGAATTACAGGGTCAACTGCCCTTTTCCATACAAAGCAAATGCTTGAATACGGAACGAAAATCGTTGCGGGTGTAACACCAGGTAAAGGCGGAACTGAAGCTGAAGGCGTACCTGTCTTCAATACTGTTGAAGAAGCAGTAAAAGCTACAGGCGCTAACGTATCTGTAATTTACGTACCGGCACCTTTCGCAGCAGACGCAATTCTTGAGGCTGTTGAAGCTGAGCTTGACATGGCAATTTGTATCACTGAGCACATTCCTGTATTGGATATGGTGAAAGTGAACCGTTACATGGAAGGCAAGAAAACACGTCTTGTTGGACCAAACTGCCCGGGCGTTATTACTCCGGACGAATGTAAAATCGGCATCATGCCTGGATACATTCACAAAAAAGGACATGTTGGCGTTGTTTCCCGTTCAGGTACATTGACGTATGAAGCGACTCACCAATTGTCTGAAGAGGGAATTGGCCAATCGACAGCTGTCGGTATCGGTGGAGACCCTGTAAACGGTACAAACTTTATCGATGTGTTGAAAGAATTCAACGAAGATGAAGATACGTACGCAGTTGTTATGATCGGTGAAATCGGCGGAACAGCTGAAGAAGAAGCTGCTGAGTGGGTTAAAGCGAACATGACAAAACCTGTTGTCGGATTTATCGGCGGACAAACTGCACCTGAAGGAAAACGTATGGGCCATGCCGGTGCGATTATTTCTGGCGGTAAAGGAACAGCTGCTGATAAAATCAAAGCAATGAACGAAGCTGGAATCGAAGTTGCAGACACTCCATCCGTAATTGGAGAAACGTTGATTAAAGTGATTAAAGAAAAAGGTTTATACGACAAGTGTAAAACTCATTGATCTATAAGGAAGGCTCAAAATGCTGTGTTATCAGTATTTTGAGCCTTTTTTTGCATTGTGAAAATCCGGTGAAAGCAAACTGGCAATAACTGGATTAATTATAGAATTCCTGATTTTATCAAAACCGATACAGTACTGACTGTTTTATCTTAGCTTTTGATAATCCATTAAAAGGATTCTGTCCGAACGGTCATATGGTTAGTAAAAAACTTTACTATTCATTTTCCTTTATTTACAGCAAGTGTAAAACCTATTAATATGGACTATAAGTGCATGCGAAGATATGCATTTTTACCTTAAAAAAGAACAGGAGGAATAACATGAACAAAGAATTTACAGAACGGTTACTAGCGCTGCATTACGTATATCCAAAAAGCTTGAACAAATTACTGCCACTACTGGCGGATGATCCAGATTTATCAGCACTTGAACAAAAATCACCAAATGAATTAATGTCACTACTGAACATTAAATTAGAACAAGCAATCAAACTAAAAGCCTCTTACAGACAATCCCTGACATATCCCTTACGTGAAGCCTACGACAAATATAAGATCCTCCCCATGTCTTATCAACATCCTTTTTATCCCGAAAGTTTATTTGAATTAATCGATCCACCGGCTGTAATTTATGCTAAGGGAGACCTCACTTTACTCGCAAATCCTCAAAAAATCGCCATTATTGGTTCTCGGAAAGCCACTTCTTATTCGCAAAAAGCGTTGCACACAATCATTCCCCCTCTTGTTGAGAACAACTTTATCATTGTAAGTGGATTAGCAAGAGGTGCGGATGCGATGGCCCATCAAAAAACGATTGACTTAGGTGGTCGAACGATTGCTGTTACAGGTAGTGGTTTTTTGCATCCTTACCCAAAAGAAAACAACGCATTAAACGATATAATAGAAGAAAAACAGTTGGTTTTGACTGAGTATCCCCCTTATATGAAACCCTTAAAATGGAATTTTCCGATGAGAAATCGCATCATTAGTGGATTGTCTAAAGGAATTGTTGTAACGGAAGCTCTAGTGAAAAGTGGTACTTTGAGTACAATTGAACATGCGCTAGATCACGGAAAAGATATTTTTGCAGTTCCTGGAGATATTGGTTCGCTATTATCTGAAGGACCGCATAAATTAATTTTAGAAGGCGCAAAACCCGTGTGGAATGGCTGGCAAGTACTCGAAGAATACCAACAAATGACAGCTGAAAAACAATGAAAAAAATGAAAAGCCTTGCATTAAGCTAAAATCTGTTATACATTTTGCAACAGGTAATTCTTTTAAGCATTTTGAGAAACCTCTATGAGGAGGAAATAGTTATGGCGGATTTTTTAGTGATTGTTGAGTCGCCTGCAAAGGCTAAGACGATCGAACGGTATTTGGGTAAGAAATATAAAGTCCGTGCTTCACTTGGACATTTACGCGATTTGCCCCGGAGTCAAATGGGTGTAGACGTGGAAAACAATTATGAACCTCGATATATTACGATAAGAGGTAAAGGACCAATCTTACAAGATCTTAAAAAAGAAGCGAAAAAAGCGAAAAAAGTCTTTCTCGCGGCTGACCCCGACAGAGAAGGAGAAGCAATTGCATGGCATTTGGCGACGGCACTCGGTATTGATCAAACTTCAGATTGCCGTGTCGTTTTTAATGAAATTACCAAAGATGCGATTAAGGAATCATTTAAGCATCCGCGTAAAATTGATATGGACTTAGTCGATGCGCAACAAGCACGACGGATATTAGATCGACTTGTCGGCTACAGCATCAGCCCATTACTTTGGAAAAAAGTAAAAAAAGGCTTATCAGCTGGACGCGTACAATCTGTCGCGTTGCGTTTAGTTATCGATCGAGAAAATGAAATCAAGAGCTTCGAACCAGAGGAATACTGGTCAATCACTGGACAGTTCGAAAAAGCGAAGAAAAACTTCGAAGCGCAATTTTATGGCAACACAAAAGAAAAAATGAAATTGCATAATGAGGCTGACGTTAAAGCGGTCATGTCTTCCATGTCAGGAAAAAACTTTACCGTAAATCGCGTAGTGAAAAAAGAAAGAAAAAGAAACCCTTCGCCTTCTTTTACAACTTCTTCACTTCAGCAAGAAGCTGCTCGTAAATTAAACTTCCGAGCTAAAAAGACCATGATGCTTGCACAACAGCTGTATGAAGGTATTTCAGTAGGGAAAGAAGGCATCACGGGTTTGATTACGTATATGAGAACGGACTCTACCCGAATCTCGGATACGGCAAAAAAAGACACAATGGACTTTATCGTCGAGAACTACGGCGAGGAATACGTAACACAAAAAGCGCCAGCTAAGCAGTCAGCAAAATCACAAGACGCCCATGAAGCGGTTCGACCGACAAGCGTGATGAGAACGCCAGAATCGATGAAGAGCATTTTATCACGTGATCTTTACCGTCTATATAAATTGATTTGGGATCGATTTGTAGCGAGCCAAATGTCATCGGCTGTTCTAGATACAGTTATGGCAGAGTTGCAAAACGGTGAAGCAGTGTTCCGTGCAAATGGTTCACAGGTTAAGTTTCCCGGTTTTATGAAGCTTTATATTGAAGGCACCGATGACCAAAAAGAAGAAAAAGATAATATACTGCCGGAAATGGCTGAAGGCGATATCGTGAAAGCGGTCGACGTTACACCAAATCAGCATTTTACGCAGCCACCTCCGCGTTTTACAGAGGCTCGCTTAGTACGAGCACTTGAAGAACTAGGGATTGGACGTCCATCAACTTATGCACCAACTTTGGATACCATTCAAAAACGCGGCTATGTTACATTAGACGCTAAACGCTTTATTCCAACGGAGTTAGGTGAAATTGTTCATCAGCTAGTGCTCGAGTTTTTCCCGGACATTTTAAATATCGAATTTACGGCTAAAATGGAGCATGATTTGGATACAGTGGAAGATGGCGAAATTGAATGGCGCACCATTATCGATGCTTTTTACCAGAAATTCGAAAAAAATGTCGAAGTGGCAGAAAATGAAATGGAAAAAGTACAGATTAAAGATGAACCAGCTGGTGAAGATTGCGAACTGTGTGGTTCGGCAATGGTTTATAAATTGGGACGTTATGGTAAGTTCATGGCTTGTAGCAATTTCCCTGAATGCCGAAATACAAAAGCCATCGTCAAGCATATTGGCGTGAAATGCCCAACATGTAAAGAAGGCGAAATTGTTGAAAGAAAAAGTAAGAAGCGCCGGATATTCTACGGCTGCGAACGTTATCCAGAATGTGAATTCGTATCATGGGATAAACCAATTGAACGCCCATGTCCGAAATGTAACGAGTTGCTGGTAGAGAAAAAAGTGAAAAAAGGCGTTCAAATCAATTGCACAAGCTGTGATTATAAAGAAGAAGTTCAATAATACTATAGAGGTGTTTGAAAATGACGAAATATGTAAACGTAATTGGGGCAGGATTAGCTGGTAGTGAAGCAGCGTGGCAAATCGCAAAACGCGGGATTAATGTCCGTTTATACGAAATGCGCCCTGTTAAACAGACAGCAGCCCATCATACAGACAAATTTGCCGAGTTGGTGTGCAGCAATTCACTACGTGCTAACTCTTTAACTAATGCAGTTGGAGTTATTAAAGAAGAAATGCGTAAACTGGATTCAGTGATTATCGAATCAGCAGACGGTGCGTCTGTACCGGCTGGAGGGGCACTTGCGGTGGATCGCCATGAATTTGCGGCGGCCGTTACTGACAAAGTAAAAAACCATCCGTTAGTAGAAGTAATCAACGAAGAAGTAACAGAGATTCCAGAAGGCATTACGATTATCGCGACAGGCCCATTAACATCTCCTGCGCTTGCTGAAAAAATACGTGGCTTGACTGGCGAAGAATATTTATACTTCTATGATGCAGCAGCGCCAATCGTTGAAAAAGACAGTATTGATATGGATAAGGTTTATTTGAAGTCCCGTTACGATAAAGGCGAAGCGGCTTACCTGAACTGTCCGATGACAGAAGAAGAATTTAAACGTTTCCACACCGCGCTTGTCGAAGCAGAAGTTGCGCCTCTGAAAGAATTTGAAAAAGAGATTTATTTTGAAGGCTGTATGCCTGTCGAAGTGATGGCGGCTAGAGGTGAAAAAACCTTAACGTTTGGTCCGATGAAACCAGTAGGACTAGAAGATCCGAAAACAGGCGAGCGTCCGTATGCGGTCGTTCAACTTCGTCAAGACGACGCTGCTGGAACACTTTACAATATTGTTGGATTCCAGACGCATTTAAAATGGGGACCTCAAAAAGAGGTATTGAAATTAATTCCCGGTTTAGAGAATGTGGAAATTGTGCGTTATGGTGTGATGCACCGTAACACGTTCATCAATTCACCACGCGTACTGAAACCGACGTATCAGCTGAAAGCAGATGCCAATATCTTCTTCGCAGGTCAAATGACTGGAGTCGAAGGGTATGTAGAATCTGCAGGAAGTGGGTTACTAGCAGGAATCAATGCAGCGAAATTAGCGTTGGGCGAAGAATTGCTAGTGTTCCCAGCGGACACAGCGTTAGGTAGCATGGCACGTTACATTACTGAAGCAGACAGCAAGAATTTTCAGCCGATGAATGTTAACTTTGGGTTATTCCCGGAGCTAGGTGAACGGATTCGTTCGAAACAAGAACGTGCTGAAAGACACGCAAACCGTGCACTCGAATCAATTCAAAATTATATGAATACAGTAACGGTTTAATTGATAAAAGCCTCTAAATGTTGTTATAATTTAGAGGCTTTTCTATTTGGTGAAAGGTGGAGCACATATGGAGAAAGAAAAGATGCTTGAATCCTTTATGACCTATATTCAATTAGAGAAAAATTATTCAGAACACACTGTCCACCATTATGAACATGATTTGGCGGATTTTTTTCTGTTTTTGAATGCTGAAGGCGTACCTAACATTAGAGAAGTTGAGTATATACATGCCCGAAACTATATGACAAAGCTATATGATGCCAAGTTGTCTAGAACGACGGTTTCTAGGAAAATTTCTGCGATTCGATCATTTTTCCGTTACGGCAATCGTGAGTTTGGACTAGATGAAGCTGCATTTAGATCTCTCTACCATCCAAAAAAAGAAGAACGTCTCCCACAATTTTTTTATGAAGAAGAGCTTGCGCAGCTTTTTAAGTCCGTTCTAGGTGAAGACAAATTATCAGTACGCAATACCGCGCTCTTAGAATTGTTGTACGCGACAGGAATGCGAGTCAGCGAGTGCGTCTCTATTCGCTTAGGTGATTTAGACCAAGCCATACAGATTGTCAAGGTGATGGGCAAAGGCAGAAAAGAACGTTACATCCCTTATGGGCAATTCGCACAAGACGCGTTGGAACATTATATGGAAGATGCGCGTCCTAAACTGATGAAGAATCAAAAACACGATTACTTATTTGTAAATAGCCGGGGAGAGGCAGTAACCGATCGTGGAGTTCGCCACATTTTGAGCGAGTGCATGAAAAAGGCTTCTGTCAATTCTTCAATCTATCCGCACATGATTCGCCACAGTTTTGCAACTCACTTAATAAACAACGGAGCCGACATTCGGACCGTCCAAGAACTGCTTGGGCATTCCCACTTGAGTTCTACACAAGTTTATACGCATGTGACGAAAGAACATTTGCGCAATACGTATTTAAATTCACACCCGCGAGCTTAGAGAGGAGAATTTCACAATGCAAGAATTCCATGCAACTACGATATTCGCTGTTCGCCACAATGGCCAATGCGCCATGTCAGGCGACGGTCAAGTAACATTTGGTAATGCTGTTGTCATGAAGCACACAGCCAGAAAGGTACGGAAACTTTATAACGGACAAGTTCTGACTGGATTTGCAGGGTCAGTCGCAGACGCTTTTACTCTCTTCGAAATGTTCGAAGGAAAACTGACTGAGTACAACGGCAACTTGCAACGAGCAGCTGTCGAATTAGCAAAACAATGGCGCGGAGACAAAATGCTTCGTCAATTAGAAGCAATGCTCATCATTATGAACAAAGATGAATTGTTGCTCGTTTCAGGTACTGGAGAAGTAATTGAACCTGATGATGGAATTTTAGCAATCGGTTCGGGCGGCAACTACGCACTAGCAGCAGGGCGGGCGTTAAAGAAATATGCAGGTGATCATTTTACAGCTGCAGAAATTGCAAAATCGGCTTTAGAAACAGCCGCAGATATTTGTGTTTATACAAATCATCAAATTGTTGTGGAGGAATTGTCCGAATGAAAAATCAGTCAGATTTAACGCCAAGACAAATTACTGATCACTTAGATCGTTATATCGTTGGTCAAAAAGACGCAAAGCGTTCTATAGCAATCGCTTTGCGCAATCGCTACAGAAGAAGCCGTTTGGACGAAGAAATGCGTGGAGAAGTTATTCCGAAAAACATTTTGATGATCGGACCTACAGGCGTCGGAAAAACAGAAATTGCTCGCAGAATTGCTAAATTGACAGGGGCGCCATTTATCAAAGTCGAAGCAACCAAGTTTACAGAAGTTGGCTATGTGGGTCGAGATGTCGAGTCGATGGTTCGTGACTTGGTCGAGGCAGCTGTTCGTATTGTCAAAGAGGAAAAGTTTGAAGCAGTTCAATTTCAAGCAGAGTCGGCGGCTAATGAACGAATTGTAAAATTGTTAGCTCCCTCGATGCGTAAAAAACAAGCAAACCAAAATCCGTTAGAAATGCTATTTGGTCAGAAGCTTGAACAAGAAGAAGAAGAAGAACCGACTGCAGAAGTTGAAGTTCGTGTGAAAAGAAGAGAAATCGCTGCGGACTTAAAAGCAGGTAAGTTAGAAGATGAGTGGATAACTGTAGAAGTAGTTGAAAATTCAAATTCTATGTTTGATGCATTGCAAGGTTCGGGCATGGAGCAAATGGGTGCGAGTATGCAAGATGCATTTTCTTCCCTTATGCCAAAGAAAAAGAAAAAACGTCGTTTGCAGGTAAAAGAAGCGCGTCGTATTTTAACAACTGAAGAGGCGGCAAAATTGGTGGATGATGAAGAAGTGGCATCAGAAGCAATTGAGCGCGCAGAACAGCATGGCATCATCTTTATTGATGAAATGGACAAGATTGCTAGCAAGAATGGTTCTTCATCTGTAGATGTGTCACGAGAAGGTGTGCAGCGTGATATTTTGCCAATCGTTGAAGGCTCTACTGTGTCCACAAAATATGGTGCGGTTAAAACGGATTATATGTTATTCGTTGCTGCTGGAGCTTTCCATATGTCCAAACCGTCTGATTTGATTCCTGAATTACAGGGGCGTTTTCCGATTCGTGTTGAATTACAGAAGCTAGAAGTGGGAGATTTTGTTAAAATTTTAACGGAACCAAAACATTCTTTAATAAATCAGTATAAAGCTCTTCTCGAAACAGAGGGAGTTGTGGTACAATTTAATGATGCCTCAATAGTCAGACTTGCAGAAATTGCATATGAAGTAAATCAGGACACAGATAACATCGGCGCACGCAGACTGCATACCATACTCGAGCGTCTGTTGGAAGATTTGTCTTTCGAAGCTTCCGAGATTTCACCGGCACAAATTGACATTACCCCTCAATATGTGAACGAAAAACTCGAGAATGTGGCGAAAAACAAAGACTTGTCACAATTTATTCTGTAAAACAAGGCGAAATAGTTTCAATAAAGAGTAAAAACCTTTAGAATATTGAATAAACAGAGCAAGAATTTATGTAGGAGGTTCATTTAAATGAATTTATTAGGGAAAACAAGACGAATTAACTCAATGCTGGAAGCAGCAGGCGGGAAAAAAGTAAACTTTAAAGACATGGCTGAGACTTTAAGCGAAGTAATCGAATGCAACGCATTCGTAGTTAGCCGTAAAGGTAAAGTATTAGGCTATGCAATTAACCAACAGATCGAGAATGATCGTATGAAAGGTATGCTTGAAGATCGTCAATTCCCAGTTGAGTATACACAAAAGCTTTCAAACATCACTGAAACGACTGAAAACTTAGATGTTAACAGTGAGCACACAATCTTCCCTGTAGAAGAACGCGAATTGTTTAAAAACGGTTTAACAACGATCGTGCCAATTAATGGTGGCGGCGAACGTCTTGGAACTTTGCTTCTTGGACGTGTGGATGCAGAATTCCATGACGACGATTTAATTCTTGGTGAATATGGCGCTACTGTAGTAGGGATGGAAATCCTTCGCGAAAAAGGTGACCGTATCGAAGAAGAAGCACGCAGCAAAGCAGTTGTACAAATGGCGATTTCTTCACTTTCTTACAGTGAACTTGAAGCTATCGAGCATATCTTTGAAGAACTTGATGGCAACGAAGGATTGTTAGTTGCTTCTAAAATCGCTGACCGCGTAGGAATTACACGTTCAGTAATCGTTAACGCACTTCGCAAACTTGAAAGTGCTGGTGTTATCGAATCACGTTCTCTAGGAATGAAAGGGACATACATCAAAGTATTAAACGCAAAATTCCTTGCAGAACTAGAACAATTAAAAATGAACTAAACGAATTTCAAGATGTCAGGAATTTATCCTGACATCTTTTCTTCTGTCTATTTAACCTTATTTAAGATAAAAGTGTTGCGCTTTAAAGCGTTAGCGTGATATAATTTCAAATGGTGTTAAATACACACGCATTTCGATTTGAGTCGTGGGTGCCCAATCCGGGTAACGGTTCAGAGAAGAAAAATGCGGAGGGAAAAAAATAACCTATCAGGAGGAAACATATCATGGCAGTAATCTCAATGAAACAATTGTTAGAAGCTGGTGTACACTTCGGTCACCAGACTCGTCGTTGGAACCCGAAAATGAAAAAATATATTTTCGTGGAACGTAACGGTATCTACATCATCGATCTACAAAAAACAGTTCGCAAACTGGAAGAAGCTTATAGCTTCATGAAACAAGTTGGCGAAGAAGGCGGAAAAGTTCTTTTCGTTGGTACGAAAAAACAAGCTCAAGACGCTATCAAAGAAGAAGCAGAACGCTCTGGTAACTATTACATCAACCAACGTTGGTTGGGTGGAACACTTACTAACTTCGGTACAATCCAAAAACGTGTGAACCGTTTGAAACAAATCGAGCGCATGGAAGAAGATGGAACTTTCGAAGTTCTACCGAAAAAAGAAGTTGTTCAGTTGAAAAAACAACACGAACGTCTTGTTAAATTCCTAGGCGGTATCCGTGATATGAAAGCTCTACCGGACGTAATGTTCGTAGTTGACCCACGTAAAGAACGCATTGCAGTTGCAGAAGCAATGAAATTGAACATTCCAATCGTTGGTATCGTTGATACTAACTGTGATCCGGATGAAATCGATTATGTTATTCCTGCAAACGACGATGCGATTCGCGCAGTTAAATTGTTAACTGGTAAAATGGCGGATGCTTTGCTTGAATCAAAACCGGAAGAAGATGAAGAAACTCAAGCTGAATCTGCTGAGTAATTCACGATTACACAGGTGATAAGCGGCCAACCCCTCTTATCACCTTTTTTTGAGAAAATAGCAACAAATTATGAAGGAGGAAATTAATCATGGCAGTTACAGCACAAATGGTGAAAGAATTGCGCGGAAAAACAGGCGCGGGTATGATGGATTGTAAAAAAGCATTAGTAGAAACAGACGGTAATATGGAAGCAGCACTTGATTTCCTACGCGAAAAAGGTCTTTCAAGCGCTTCTAAAAAAGCAGACCGCATTGCAGCTGAAGGAATTACTTCAATTCTTGTAAAAGAAAACGAAGCAATTATCTTCGAAGTAAACGCTGAAACTGACTTTGTTGCGAAAAACGACGGTTTCCAAACCTTAGTAAAAGAATTGGGCGAGCACCTGATTACAACAAAACCAGCTACTGTTGAAGAAGCAAATTCATCAACTATGTCTAATGGTTTATCAGTTGCAGACCACATTTCAAACGCAATCGCTAAAATTGGTGAAAAAATCACATTGCGTCGTTTTGAAATTCGTACAAAAACAGATGCAGATGCTTTCGGACCATACCTTCACATGGGTGGACGAATTTCAGTGCTTGTAGTTCTTGAAAACTCTACAGATTCAGATGCTGCACGCGACATCGCTATGCACATTGCTGCATTAAACCCTAAATACATCTCACGTGACGAAGTTTCTGCTGACGAAGTAGAACACGAGCGTAAAGTGTTGACTGAGCAAGCATTAAACGAAGGCAAACCAGAAAAAATCGTTGCGAAAATGGTTGAAGGCCGCCTTGGTAAATATTTCGAAGACATTTGCTTGCTTGACCAAGCATTTGTTAAAAACTCTGATCAAAAAGTTCGTGATTTCGCTACTTCTACTGGTGGATCGATTAAAGAATTCATCCGTTACGAAGTTGGAGAAGGCATCGAAAAACGTGAAGACAACTTTGCTGATGAAGTTATGAGCCAAGTTAACAAAAAATAAGATTTTTTATCATATGTTTTATCTTGGGGAACACAAGAATGTGTTCCCTATTTTTCAATAAAAGTGTAACGGAGGGTACCGATGAGTGTTCAGCAATATAAACGCATTGTATTAAAACTAAGTGGTGAAGCAATGGCAGGTGGACAGGGGTTCGGATTGTCCCCTGAAATCATCAAATCAGTCGCAAGCCAAGTAAAAGAAGTGGTGGAACTCGGAGTGGAAGTCGCAGTAGTAGTAGGGGGCGGCAATATTTGGAGAGGCAAAGTTGGTTCTGAAATGGGAATGGATCGTGCCACAGCCGATTATATGGGCATGCTGGCAACGGTAATGAACTCATTGGCGTTACAGGATTCATTAGAAAAGCAAGATGTAGAAACGCGTGTCCTGTCATCTATTGAAATGCGCCAAGTAGCTGAACCTTATATCCGCAGAAGAGCCATCCGTCATTTAGAGAAAAAACGAGTTGTCATTTTTGCAGCGGGTACAGGAAATCCATACTTCTCAACTGACACAACAGCAGCATTACGTGCAGCAGAAATTGAAGCCGATGTCATTTTAATGGCGAAAAACAATGTTGATGGCGTGTATTCAGCTGATCCGAAGACGGATTCTACAGCAGTAAAATATGAAGAACTTTCTTATTTCGATGTGATTCAACAAGGCTTGCAAGTGATGGATTCAACAGCTTCAACACTATGTATGGACAATGATATTCCACTCGTAGTATTCTCAATTATGGAAAATGGAAATATAAAAAGAGCTGTACTCGGAGAGAAAATCGGGACAGTAGTGAGGAGAACAATCTAATGCCGAAATCAGTAATGAATGAAACTACATCTAAAATGACTAATGCAATTCAAGCTTTTTCGCGTGATTTGGCCTCTATCCGTGCGGGGCGTGCAACTCCATCAATTCTTGATAAGTTAACAATTGACTACTATGGTTCTCCGACTCCAGTCAACCAAGTGGCAGGAATTTCGATTCCTGAAGCACGGTTGATCATGATTCAGCCGTATGACAAATCAGTTCTTGGTGATATCGAAAAAGCAATCCTTAAGTCTGACTTAGGGCTGAGCCCATCAAACGATGGTTCGGTAATTCGTTTAGCCGTACCTGCATTGACAGAAGAACGCCGCAAAGATCTTGTGAAACAAGTGAAAAAAGAAGCAGAAGAAGCAAAAGTCGGAATTCGTAATATTCGTCGAGATGCGAATGACGAGTTCAAAAAACTGGAGAAGAAAAGTGAAATCACAGTTGATGACTTGCGTGGTTATTCTGACGACGTCCAAAAGCTAACGGACGATAACATTACGAAAATTGATGAAATGGTTAAAGGTAAAGAAAAAGAGATTATGGAAGTTTAAATCGAACTTCATTTCATGTCGAGCGTCCTGTTAAACAGGACGCTTTTTCATGCAAAAAATCGGTGCTGTCTCTTTAAAGAAGCGCACAATGCTGTTTTTTTTGATATGATAAGCTATAGACATGCCGATTTGTACTAGGTGGAGGATTAAATATGTTCAATAAACTATTAAAACGAAATACTGATCAGTCTTTGGGAACCGGAGATCGCTCAGTTTTGATTTCAACTGAAAAGGTTCCGGCTCATATTGCAATTATCATGGATGGTAATGGACGCTGGGCAAAAAAACGTGCACTGCCAAGAGTTGCAGGTCATCACGAAGGGATGAAGACTGTTCGCAAAGTGACTAAGCTTGCCAACGAACTGGGTGTGAATGTGTTAACTTTATACGCATTTTCTACTGAGAATTGGAAGCGACCAAAAATTGAAGTGGATTTCTTGATGCGGTTACCTGAAGAGTTTTTAACAACTTTTCTACCGGAACTGATTGAAGAAAATGTGCGAGTGGAAATGATGGGCTATCGTCATAATTTGCCAGGACACACATTACGAGCAATTGAGAAAGCGAAAGAAGCTACAAAGGGTAATACCGGACTGGTCTTAAACTTCGCTTTAAACTATGGCAGCCGTGCAGAGATTGTGGATGCTGTAAAAGATATCGCAGCGCAAGTAGCTGCTGGGACTTTAGATATCAATGATATAAGCGAAGACCTTATTTCTGGGGGGTTGATGACAAAAGGGTTGCCAGAACCGGATTTATTAATCCGCACAAGTGGCGAAGTCCGTTTAAGTAATTTTATGCTTTGGCAATTGGCCTATACTGAGTTTTGGTTCACGGAAACCTTGTGGCCCGATTTTAATGAAGATTCCTTGTTGGAAGCAATTGGGAATTACCAGAAACGCAATCGGCGTTACGGAGGGTTGAAAGGAGACGAAGTGAAATGAAACAACGGATTATAACAGGTGTCATTGCGGCAGCTCTTTTCATTCCTTTTGTTATTTATGGAGGTGTTCCGTTTGTCCTACTGGTTTATTTGCTAGGGACAGTAGCGTTGCAGGAACTTTTGAAAATGAAAGGCCGGAGTCTACGGAGTATTCCCGGTCTTATTTCTTTGCTAGCACTTTATGCGTTTATGCTCCCTGATCGTTGGGCAGACCAAGTATTTGAATGGACAGGTTATGAAAAAGTCGAATTTGCCTTTTTAGCCGTTATTCTTCTATTGATACATACAGTTGTCGTGAAAAATAGTTTTACTTTCGACGATGCCGCTTTTGCTGTTTTAGGAACTTTATATGTAGGAATCGGCTTCTTCTATTTTATCGAAACACGCGAAGCAAGCTTGAGTTACTTAATTTTTGCATTATTGGTAGTCTGGTTTACCGATTCAGGCGCATATTTTACAGGGCGCAAAATTGGAAAGCGGAAACTCTGGCCAGAAATTTCACCGAACAAAACGATTGAAGGATTTGTAGGTGGTATTGTTTGGGCAATTGGGATTGCATTGATATTTAACTACTTTATACCGTTAAATCACTCAATCATCCTGATTGTCATCGTCACAATTATCGCTTCGATTTTCGGACAAATGGGTGATTTGGTAGAATCTGCGCTAAAACGCCATTTCAATGTAAAAGATTCAGGGTCGATTTTGCCAGGGCACGGCGGAATATTGGATCGTTTTGATAGTATTTTATTTGTTATGCCTTTGCTTCATTTTTTACATTTTATCTAAGAGAGGAACTTGCTGAATGGTTAAGAAAATTGTTTTATTGGGAGCTACCGGTTCAATCGGTGTACAGACAGCTGATATCATCCGAGAACATCCGCATGAATTTTCGTTGATTGGATTTTCTGCCGGAAAAAACATGGATGTTACGCGTAAATTGATCGTTGAATTCAATCCGGAAATTGTCTGTATTCAGCAAGCGGAAGATGCTAAAACACTGACAGCAGAATTCCCAGCGACGACATTAGTTTCAGGTGCGAAAGGATTAATCGAAATTGCTGTTTGGGATGCTGACATCTTAGTTAATGCAGTTCTTGGCAGTGTGGGCCTTGAGCCGACGTTAGAAGCGATTAAACTGGGTCGTACCATTGCAATCGCTAACAAAGAAACGCTCGTTACAGCAGGCCATTTAGTTATGAATAGTGCCAAACAGTTTGGTGCAGTCATCCTTCCGGTCGACAGTGAACATTCCGCATTGTTCCAAGCGCTCAATGGAGAGAAAAAAGATCAAGCTAGTCGGTTGATTTTGACCGCTTCTGGCGGTAGCTTTCGCGATTTGACTCGTGACGAGTTAAAAAATGTTACGGTACAGGATGCCTTGAATCATCCGAATTGGTCAATGGGATCAAAAATTACCATTGATTCGGCGACTATGGTTAATAAAGGTTTGGAAGTCATTGAAGCTCATGTGCTATTTGGTTTTGCATATGCCGATATTGATGTGGTGCTTCACCGAGAAAGTATTATTCATTCGATGGTCGAATTTCAAGATACGAGCGTAATCGCACAACTTGGAACTCCTGATATGAGAGTGCCAATTCAGTATGCATTGTCCTATCCTAATCGACTTCCACGACCGACAGCAAAACGGTTGGATTTAGCTGAAATTAGTCAATTGAATTTTAAAAAGATGGACTATAAACGTTTTCATGCTTTGCAGTTAGCCTTTGATGCTGGAAATGCAGGCGGTACGATGACTACTGTTTTAAATGCAGCAAATGAACAGGCTGTCGCTCTGTTTCTTGACGAAAAAATCAAGTTCTTGCAAATTGAAGAAATGATTGAACGTGCAATGGATCACCATGAAGTTTTAAGCAATCCAGATCTTGAAACCATTCTGCACGTAGATGCTGAAACAAGAAAATCTGTAAAAAACATGCTAAAATGACTAAAGATCAAAACCGAATAAATTTATAAGGATGGGTTTAAAATGGAGACAGTTATCTCGTTTATAATAATTTTCGGTGCTTTAGTATTTTTTCATGAATTTGGTCATTTCCTTTTTGCAAAGCGAGCCGGTATTTTAGTCCGTGAATTTGCGATTGGTATGGGCCCGAAAATCTTGGGTATTACTAAAGGAGAAACGCTTTATACGTTGCGTTTGTTACCAATTGGTGGCTATGTACGTATGGCAGGCGAAGATATGGACACAATCCATCTTCAAGCAGGTCATCGTATTGGTGTTCTTTTAAACAAAGAAGGCCAAGCTAAAAAAATCATCATGAATCAGAAGCATGTTTACCCTGAAATTTTATTTCTTGAAGTAGAAGAAGCAGACCTTGAAAAAGAACTGTGGATCAAAGGCTATGATGAAGATGAAAAGCTAATACGCATTGAAGTTGCGCGTGACGCGGTTGTTGAGGAAAATGGCAGAGAAACCATTTTGGCCCCTTACGACCGACAATTTGATTCGAAATCAGTGGGCAAACGATTCATGACAATTTTTGCAGGACCGCTTTTCAATTTCATTTTGGCATTTCTTATTTTTACAGCAATTGGCATGATGCAGGGTGTCCCAACTTTTGAACCTGTTATTACCGAAGTAACGGAAGCAAGTCCAGCGGCAGAAGCTGGAATGCAAAATGGTGACTTGGTAACTGAAATTGAAGGAAAACAAATTGGCACTTGGGATGAACTAGTTGAATCGGTTCAGACGAATGCGGGGAATCCGCTTGCTTTTAGTGTTGAACGGGACGGTGAGCTGTTAGACTTTACCATTACACCTGAAATTTCAGATCAATCCGCTGAAGAAATCGGTGTAATCGGTGTACTTTACGAAAGTCCGGTAGAAAAAGATTTCTTTGGATCTTTTGCCTACGGCGCAGAACAAACCATCTTTTGGTTTAAAGAAATTTTCCGTTTGCTTGGTATGCTCGTAACGGGCCAGTTTACAATTGATGCACTTTCTGGTCCAGTGGGCATTTACAAAACGACTGAAGAAGTAGCTAAATATGGATTCTTTACTTTGATGAGTTGGGCAGGTATGCTCAGCATTAATCTCGGCATCATGAATCTACTGCCATTACCAGCACTTGACGGTGGACGTTTAATGTTCTTTATTCTTGAAGCGGTGCGGGGCAAACCGGTGGATCGGCAAAAAGAAGGAATGGTCCATTTTGTTGGAATTATGCTTCTCATGCTGTTAATGATTGTCGTCACCTGGAATGACATTCAAAAGTATTTCTTTTAAATAATAGCAAGTGGGCAGTACTGGACAGGCAACTATATGCCTGTCCAAAGCTTTTCGTCTTAAAAATTTTATAGTCAGTTGAGGTGTATTTTGGAATGAAACAAACAGCAACTTTTATCCCGACATTACGTGAAACGCCAGCAGATGCAGAAGTGAAATCGCATCAATTATTATTACGTGCAGGATTTATTCGACAAAATACGAGTGGTATTTATTCGTTCTTGCCACTCGGTAAACGTGTACTTCAAAAAGTTGAAACGGTAATTCGCGAAGAAATGGAAGCAGCGAACAGCGTCGAGATTTTCATGCCTGCACTTCAGCAAGCCGAACTATGGCAGGAATCAGGCCGGTGGTATACCTACGGGGACGAATTGATGCGTTTGAAAGATCGTAACGACCGCGAATTTGCCCTAGGCGCAACGCATGAAGAAGTGATCACAAGCTTATTGCGTGATGAAATCAAATCTTACAAGAAATTGCCATTGAACTTATTCCAAATTCAATCAAAATTTAGAGATGAGAAACGTCCTCGCTTTGGCTTGTTACGTGGTCGTGAATTTTTAATGAAAGATGCTTATTCATTCCATGCGACACCTGAAAGTTTAGACGAAACATACGATGTCATGATGCAAGCATATAAGAACATCTTCACACGTCTTGGTTTAAACTTCCGTGCAGTTATTGCAGATTCTGGTGCAATTGGCGGAAAAGACAATCACGAATTTATGGTGTTGTCAGAAATTGGCGAAGATACAATTGCTTACTCGGATACTTCTTCATATGCAGCGAATATTGAAATGGCAGCAGTTAACGTAAGCTATCCAGTATCAGGTGAAATTCCTGAAACGGTGGAAAAAGTTGCAACGCCAGGCAAAAATACCATTGCAGATGTAGCGGACTTCTTCCAAACGACTGCTGAAAAATGCATCAAAACGATGGTCTTTAAAGCAGATGATGAACTGGTCATCGTTTTAGCAAGAGGTGATCATGAAGTTAATGATGTTAAAGTAAAACACGCTACAGGTGCTACAGTTGTCGAAATGGCAACTCCCGAAGAGGTACAGCACTTATTAGGTTGTGATATCGGTTCGCTTGGACCTATCAATTTGCCGGAAGATATTCGATTGTTTGCTGACCATGCAGTAGAAAACATTGTAAATGGGATTGCTGGAGCTAACGAAAGTGGTTACCATTATAAAAATGTTACACCAGGAAAAGATTTTTTAGTTCCTGCTTTCCACGACCTGCGCTTTATCCAAGAAGGCGATGCTTCACCGGACGGTCAAGGAACGATTCAATTTGCTAAAGGAATCGAAGTCGGACATATCTTTAAGCTAGGGACGACTTACAGCATTCCGCTAAAAGGAACTTTCTTGAACGATCAAGGCAAAGCAATGCCTTACATTATGGGATGTTACGGAATCGGTGTATCACGTGTATTGGCTGCAGTTGCAGAACAATTCCAAGACGAAAATGGTTTTACCTGGCCAGACGTTGTTGCTCCTTATGAAGTTCATCTAGTACCAGTCAACGTTAAAGACGATGCTCAACGTGAACTTGGCGAGGAACTTTATTCGCTATTAAAAGAAAATCGTTACGAAGTACTACTTGATGACCGTAAAGAACGTGCAGGTGTGAAATTCGCAGATGCAGATTTGATTGGCTTACCAATCCGTATCACCATCGGCAAAAAAGCTTCAGAAGGAATTTTGGAAGTTAAAATACGTCGTACAGGTGAAACATTTGAATGGACGCGCGACGAAGTACTTGAGAAAATACAGCAGTTTTTTAAAAAATAACAGTGAAATCTGATATGATGAAAGGAAAGTACACATTGTACTTTCCTTTCTTTTTCTGCCCGCTTCAGAATCTACAGGGATGTCTTAAATGAGCTATCAAAATTTAATGAACGGGTATAGCTACCTTACTGATTAGGAAAAGAATCACTTACCTTCCTGTTTATTAATTTCTATATTTTTATGGTTTTAGTTACTTCTATACACATAGCATTTAAAGGAAGAGTGGAAAGCGTCCGCCTAAAGCAATTTTTTACAATTCGCTTTTCTCAAATCACTACCATGAAGGGGATCATTATGACAAACGAGCAAGACTCCAAAATGCGATTCAACTTGCTGCTTCAGCATCTCGACTTAACGGACGATGTGCACATGCCTTTTTTTGAAGAGGCTGAATTGACACGGATGACGGTCCATAAAAAAGAGCGGTCGTGGAAATTTCTTGTGAAATTGAAGAATATCCTGCCGATTGATTTGTACTTATTAGTTAAAGAACGACTTTATAGCACCTTTTCTCCGATTGCTTCCGTTCAATTAACTATTGAAACAACGCAAGAAACAGCACAAGAAAATCTTGTGTTGTCTTACTGGAAATACGCGGTTGAAGAATTAGCAGACATGGCACCTCCACTGCGTGATCGCTTATTGTCGCAAGTACCTGTATGGAATGGCAATAAACTATTATTACAATGCAATCATCAACATGAAATGATGGCGTTAAAATCAAAATACAGCGAAAAACTAGCAGCAGTATACCGTCAGTTTGGATTTCCACATGTCGCGATCGATTTCCAACTGTCTGACGAAAATCAGGAAGCTGCCCACGAAGCATTTATGGCAGAGCGTCTACGTGAAGAAGAAGAAATGGCTAGAAAAGCACTATCAGATATGAAAAAACGAGAAACCAACCAGAGAGAAAATGGAGCTCCTTCAGGACCATTCCAGATGGGTACTGCTATCAAGCCAGATGAAAACATTGTAGAGATTAAATCCATCACTGATGAAGAGCGCCGAGTGACAGTTGAAGGTTACGTCTTTGATGCAGAAGTGAGAGAACTTCGAAGTGGACGTTCGCTGTTAACAGTTAAAATAACGGATTATACTGATTCAATTCTTATCAAGATGTTCTCGCGTGATAAAGAAGATGCTGAACTCATGGCTAATGCGAAAAAAGGCATGTGGTTAAAAGCGCGCGGCTCGATCCAAACGGACACTTTTGTTCGTGATTTAGTCATGATGGCGCAAGATATGGTTGAGATCAAACCGGAACTTCGCCGGGATACAGCGGAAGAAAAGCGTGTCGAATTGCATTTGCATACACCGATGAGTCAAATGGATGCTGTGTCTTCTGTCGATTCACTCGTCAGTCAAGCGGCTAAATGGGGACATCCAGCAATCGCAATTACCGATCATGCTGGTGTACAATCATTTCCGGATGCCTATGCTGCCAGTAAAAAACATGGCATTAAAGCAATATTTGGTTTAGAAGCAAATTTAGTAGACGACGGGGTACCGATTGCTTATGAAGAGCGTCATGCGTTATTAGAAGAAGAAACGTTTGTGGTATTTGACTTAGAGACAACAGGGTTGTCTGCTGTATACGACACCATTATTGAACTAGCTGCTGTAAAAATTAAGGGCGGCCAAATTATTGATAAGTTCGAAAGCTTTGCCAACCCTCATCATGAGCTGTCATCGACGACAATTGATTTGACTGGCATTACAGATGACATGGTCAAGAACGCACCAGAAGTGGAAGAAGTGATTCGCAAATACCATGAATGGGCAGGCGATCATATTATGGTTGCCCATAATGCTTCATTCGATATGGGCTTTTTATACGTATGTTATAAAAAATACGGTATCGATAAAAAGCATGCCACCATTGATACGTTAGAACTGGCTCGCATGCTTCATCCAGAGTTGAAAAGTCACCGGTTAAACACCTTGGCTAAGAAATTTGGCATTGAGCTGACACAACATCACCGAGCCATCTATGATACAGAAGCGACTTCGTATTTATTGACGCATCTGTTAAAAGAAGCAGATCAAAAAGGGATTCTTTATCACGATCAAATCAATGACTATGTCGGTAGTGGGGATGCGTACAAACGTGCACGTCCAACTCACTGTACGTTACTTGCGCAAAATCAAGAAGGATTAAAAAACCTATTCAAGCTGGTGTCTGCTTCACATATCGATTATTTCTACCGAGTGCCGCGTATTCCACGTTCACTATTGCAAAAACATCGAAATGGACTGTTAGTCGGTTCAGGTTGTGATAAAGGTGAAGTATTTGAAGCGGTCATGCAAAAATCGATGGAAGAAGTTGAAAAAGCAGCGCAATTTTATGATTATTTGGAAGTTCATCCAAAAGAGGTTTACTCGCATTTAATCGAACGAGAAATGATCCGTGATGAATGGAACTTGGAAGACATTATCCGGAAATTAGTGAAAATTAGCCGTAAATTAGAGATTCCTCTGGTTGCTACTGGCAATGTCCATTATTTAGACGAGACAGATGCTATTTTCCGACAAGTGTTGATTGGATCTCAAGGTGGAGCCAATCCACTGAATCGAACCAAATTACCAAAAGTACATTTTAGAACGACAAATGAAATGCTAAATGCTTTTGAATTTCTTGGAAGTGAAACAGCGCACGAACTAGTTGTAGCAAATTCCTTGAAGATTTCAGACATGATTGATGTTGTGAAACCCATTAAGGATGAATTGTATACACCGAAGATTGAAGGAGCCGATGAAGAGGTCCGTGAGTTGAGCTACAACATGGCTAAACAGATTTATGGATTGCCTTTACCAGAAATCGTAGAGGCGCGTATTGAAAAAGAACTAAAGTCCATTATCGGTCACGGATTTGCGGTTATTTACTTGATTTCACATAAGCTTGTTAAAAAGTCATTGGACGATGGCTATCTAGTGGGTTCTCGTGGGTCGGTTGGTTCTTCGCTCGTCGCAACATTAACAGAGATTACGGAAGTAAATCCGCTGCCGCCACATTACATTTGTAGAAAATGCAAAAAATCAGAGTTCTTTGATGACGGTTCGGTAAGCTCTGGGTTTGACTTAAAAGACAAAAATTGTCCAGATTGCGATGTGCCATATCAAAAAGAAGGTCAAGATATTCCGTTTGAAACCTTCTTAGGATTTAAAGGGGATAAAGTTCCCGATATTGATCTGAACTTTAGCGGTGAATATCAATCAAAAGCCCACAACTATACAAAGGAATTATTCGGGGAAGACAATGTATTCCGTGCAGGAACAATCGGTACGGTTGCGGAAAAAACAGCCTATGGGTACGTGCGGGGATATGCAAATGATCGTGATATGACGTTGCGCGGAGCAGAAATCGATCGTCTGGTGCAAGGATGTTCGGGTGTTAAACGAAGTACCGGACAGCATCCAGGAGGAATCATTGTCGTACCTGATTATATGGACATTTATGATTTTTCGCCGATACAGTTTCCGGCGGATGCGCAAGACTCTGAATGGAAAACAACGCATTTTGATTTCCATTCGATTCACGATAATTTATTGAAGCTTGATATACTTGGTCACGATGACCCGACAGTTATTCGCATGCTACAAGATTTATCAGGAATCGATCCGAAAACCATCCCGACCGATGATCCTGAAGTGATGAAAATATTCGCTGGACCAGAATCGCTCGGTGTAACGAAAGAACAAATTGGTTGCAAAACGGGGACACTTGGCATTCCTGAATTTGGTACGCGATTTGTGCGGCAGATGTTAGAAGAAACAAAGCCAAATACATTCTCGGAACTGGTTCAGATTTCAGGACTTTCTCACGGGACAGACGTTTGGTTGAGTAACGCGCAAGAATTAATTCAAAACGGAACTTGTCAGCTGTCCGATGTAATTGGTTGCCGTGATGACATTATGGTTTACTTGATTTATCAAGGGCTTGAATCTTCATTAGCGTTTAAAATTATGGAGTCAGTCCGAAAAGGTAAAGGGTTAACGCCTGAATTTGAGGAAGCGATGAAAAAAGAGGGTGTGCCGAACTGGTACATCGAGTCATGCAAAAAGATTAAGTATATGTTCCCGAAAGCCCACGCTGCTGCTTATGTATTGATGGCGGTAAGAATTGCTTATTTCAAAGTACATTTTCCGGTTCTTTATTACGCGGCTTACTTTACGGTTCGTGCGGAAGATTTCGATGTCAATGCTATGGCCAAAGGATCACAAGCGATTCGGACTGTAGTTAGCGAAATTAATGCCAAAGGATTGGAAGCTTCGACAAAAGAGAAAAACTTATTAACGGTTATGGAACTGACACTCGAAATGGTGGAGCGTGGCTATACTTTCCAAAAAGTCGATTTGTATAAATCCTCTGCAGATGAATTTATTATTGAAGGAAATAGCCTGATTCCTCCTTTTAATGCCATTCCTGGACTCGGGACCAATGCGGCAAAATCGATCGTTGCTGCACGCGAGCATGGAGAGTTTTTATCAAAAGAAGATTTGCAGCAACGTGGTCGTGTTTCAAAAACAATCATCGAATACATGGATGATCACGGTTGCCTTGAAGGCATGCCTGAGGCTAATCAGCTATCCTTGTTCTAGCCAGTTGCACCGCGGTGCCGGTTGTGGTATTATTGTAGTAACATTTATTGATAGCTCTGTCGCAGAAGAGTGGGTTCTCCCGCTCTTTTCTGTTTGTTTGGCATAAAATTGGCGGGAGGCTTATATGAGCAAAATTACAGAACAAATCGAGAAAATAGTACAACCCATTACCAGTGAATTAGCATTGGAACTTGTAGACGTGGAATTTTTAAAAGAAGGTCGCGACTGGTTTTTACGAGTATATGTAGATAATCCAGAAGCACCTATCGATATTGACCAATGCGCTTTAGTAAGCGAAAAGTTGAGCGAAATTTTGGATCAATTAGATCCGATTGAACAAAACTATTTCTTGGAAGTTTCATCTCCAGGTGCTGAACGTCCATTGAAGAAAGAAAAAGATTTTGAAAAAGCCCTTACTAAATTTATCTACATCAAAACCTATGAACCGGTTGAAGATGCTAAAGAGTTTGAGGGTTATTTAAAGTCCTACGATGATGAACAAGTAGAAATTGAAATTAAAATCAAAACACGCAGAAAAATAATTAATATCGCAAAAGACAAGATCGCAGTGATCCGTTTAGCCATTGATTTTTCTGTAAAACCTGATTGAAGAACCTGGGAGTGAATAAAATGAGCAGTGAGTTATTGGATGCTTTTGAAGTACTAGAGAAACAAAAAGGGATTTCACGTGAAGTCTTGATTGAAGCGATTGAAGCGGCATTAGTAACAGCATACAAACGGAATTTTAACCAAGCGCAGAATGTTCGTGTAGACTTGAACTTGAACACAGGAACAATGCTGGTTTACTCACGTAAAGATGTTGTAGAAGAAGTAGAAGATGAACGTCTTCACATCTCATTAGAAGATGCTAAAGTTATTAATCCAGCTTATGAACTAGGAGATATCGTGGAACAAGAAGTAACACCACGAAACTTCGGTCGTATTGCTGCACAGACAGCCAAACAAGTTGTTACTCAGCGCGTTCGTGAGGCTGAGCGTGGCTTAATCTTTGAAGAGTTTGTTGATCGTGCAGATGATATCGTAAACGGTATCGTTGAGCGTATGGACGCTCGTAATTTATACGTTGGACTTGGCAAGGTTGAAGCTGTGTTACCGCAGACAGAACAAATGCCAAATGAACATTACAAACCGCATGACCGCATTAAAGTGTACATCACGAAAGTAGAACGCACGACACGCGGACCACAAGTGTTTGTATCACGTACACATCCAGGACTACTGCGCCGTTTATTCGAAAACGAAGTGCCTGAAATTTATGATGGCATTGTTGAAATCAAATCAATTGCACGCGAAGCAGGAGATCGCTCGAAAATTTCCGTTTTTGCCCACCGTGATGATATTGATCCAGTAGGTTCGTGCGTTGGATCTAAAGGTGGTCGTGTTCAGACAATCGTTAACGAATTAAGTGGAGAAAAAATCGATATTGTAGAATGGTCAGAAGAACCGGTCGTTTTTGTAGCAAATGCGCTTAGCCCATCTAAAGTATTAGATGTACAAGTAAACGAAGAAGCAAAATCCACAACCGTTGTTGTGCCTGACTATCAACTATCTCTTGCTATCGGTAAACGTGGACAAAATGCCCGTTTAGCAGCGAAGTTAACAGGTTGGAAAATCGATATTAAAAGTGAAACAGATGCACGCGAACTAGGAATTTATCCAAACGAAAATTCTAGCATTGAACTAGTTGAATCTGGCGAAGAACTAGACGATTTTGATTTTTACGAAGAAAAAGAATAACGTAGAAAAGGTGATGTCCGTTGGCTCTGCAAAAGAAAATTCCATTACGGAAGTGTGTAGCTACAGGCGAGATGCATCCTAAAAAAGAAATGACCCGCGTTGTCCGTTCGAAAGAAGGCGAAGTATCCGTCGATTTGACAGGCAAAAAATCAGGACGCGGCGCATATCTTTCAAAATCGGAAGATGCCATCGCGACTGCCCGCAAAAAGAAAGTACTGGACAAGCAACTAGAAGTTAAAGTTCCAGACGAAATTTATGATGAGTTAATTCGCGTCGTTCTTAGAGAGCAGTTGAAATAATGAACAAACAAAAAATCCTTCAATTACTTGGATTAGCCACACGTGCAAGAATGACCATTTCAGGTGAAGAGATGTCCGTGAGCGAAGTTCGAAAAGGGAAAGCGAAATTAGTAATTATTTCTGAAGACGCTTCTGATAATACACACAAGAAGTTGCACGATAAATGTAAATCCAATGGAGTAGAACTCCGTGTTTTTGGGTCCCGGTATGAATTGGGACATGCGATAGGTAAGGAAGAGCGAGTAGTAATTGCAATCACAGATTCTGGATTTGCAAAAAAACTAATCAGCTTAATTGAAGAAATTAATCGGGGGCGAGCAGATGACCAAAATTCGAGTACATGAATACGCGAAAAAAGTAGATAAGCCAAGTAAAGAAATTATCAATGAATTGTCAAAGCTTAATGTTAAAGTGCCAAACCATATGGCGACATTAGAAGATACAGATGTGACAAAGTTGGACGGCATTTACAAAAACGCTTCAGCTGGACAGCGCACACAAGCACCATCAAGCCCGTCACGTCCATCATCACAAGGCCAGTCACGTCCATCGGGAAGTCAATCCCGTCCGTCACAAGGTCAATCACGCCCATCACAAGGTGGACAATCCCGTCCGTCACAAGGCGGACAGTCACGCCCATCAGGACAAAGTCAATCCCGTCCGGCAGCAGCTCCTAGTCAAGGACAATCCCGTTCACAAGGGAATGGCCAACGACCAACAGCACCAGCCAAAACAGGATCAAACTTTACGCCAAAGGCAGCTAAACCAACAGCAGGTCCGGGTCAACGTTCTTCAGGTCGTCCTGGTGGTGGAAACCGTAACGGCTTCCAAAACCGTAACCGTAAAGGCAAACAGCAACAACCGGTAAATCCGTTGCCACCAATGCCTAAAAAAGAAAAAGAGTTACCAGCTAAAATTACTTTCAGTGAGTCATTGACAGTAGCTGAGCTGGCAAAAAAATTAGGACGCGAGCCGTCTGAAATTATTAAAAAATTATTCATGCTTGGTGCAATGGCTACCATTAACCAAGAATTGGATAAAGATACAATTGAATTAATTTGTGCTGAATATGAGGTTGAAGTAGAAGAAGAGATCTTGGTGGATAAAACCGATCTTGAAGTTTATTTTGAACCAGAAGATGAAAATCTTAATGAAGAGCGTCCACCAGTTGTCACAATTATGGGGCACGTTGACCATGGTAAAACAACTTTGCTGGATTCAATCCGTAACACGAAAGTGACTGCTGGAGAAGCAGGTGGAATTACGCAACATATTGGTGCTTACCAAGTAGTTGACAACGGCAAAAAAATCACGTTCCTGGACACTCCTGGACACGCAGCGTTTACAACAATGCGCGCGCGCGGAGCAAAAGTGACTGACATTGCGATTATCGTTGTAGCGGCTGATGATGGCGTTATGCCACAAACGGTAGAGGCGATTAACCATGCCAAAGCTGCAGAAGTTCCAATTATTATCGCAGTCAACAAAATGGATAAGCCAAGTGCAAATCCTGATCGTGTCATGCAAGAATTGACTGAACATGGACTAGTGGCAGAGGCTTGGGGTGGCGAAACAATCTTCGTTCCAATTTCTGCTTTAACTGGAGACGGCATCGATTCATTACTTGAAATGATCTTACTAGTTTCAGAAGTTGGCGAACTAAAAGCAAATCCCGCGCGTCGTGCAATTGGTACAGTGATTGAAGCAGAGCTTGACAAAGGTCGCGGTTCTGTTGCAACTCTTCTAGTACAAGATGGAACATTAAAAGTTGGAGATCCGATTGTTGTCGGAAATACATTTGGTCGCGTTCGAGCAATGGTGTCTGATATTGGCCGCCGCGTAAAAGAAGCGGGACCATCAACACCAGTTGAGATTACCGGTTTGAATGATGTACCTCAAGCGGGTGACCGTTTTGTTGTCTTCGAAGATGAGAAAACTGCTCGTCAAGTGGGAGAAACACGTGCAACTTCAGCGCTTCAAGTTCAGCGTTCTGAGAAAACACGCGTTACACTTGATAACTTGTTTGATCAATTGAAACAAGGCGAAATGAAGGAGTTAAACTTGATTGTCAAAGCTGACGTTCAAGGAGCCGTTGAAGCAATGGCTGCATCTCTTCTTAAACTTGATGTAGAAGGCGTCAATGTGAAAATTATCCACACGGGTGCTGGTGCGATTACAGAATCTGATGTTTCATTGGCAGCTGCTTCAAACGCTATCGTTATTGGTTTTAACGTTCGTCCAGATGCAAACGCAAAACGTGCTGCTGATGCTGAAGGCGTCGACATCCGTTTACACCGCATTATCTATAAAGTAATTGAAGAAATCGAATTTGCTATGAAAGGGTTGCTTGATCCTGAATTTGAAGAAAAAATTATCGGACAAGCAGAAATCCGTAGTACATTCAAAGTTTCTAAAGTCGGAACAATTGCCGGAAGTTATGTAACTGAAGGCAAGATCACGCGTGATAGCGGCGTCCGTGTCATTCGTGAAGGAATCGTTGTATTTGAAGGCGAAATCGATACGTTGAAACGTTTTAAAGACGACGCGAAAGAAGTAGCAAAAGGATACGAATGTGGGATCACAATTAAAAACTTCAATGATGTTAAAGAGTTAGACATTATCGAAGCATATATTATGGAAGAAATCGTACGCAAATGATCTTGTATATGGAATGTGAATTTTTCATTCCAACTGCACATTCGTTAAAAGATAAACGGGCAGTAGTGAAGAGTATGCTGACCCGTAGCAAGCAAAAATTCAATGTTTCTACAGCAGAGATTGATCACCAAAATGTATGGCAGCGAACCCGCCTTGCTTTTGTTATTGTTTCTTCATCAAAAGAAGTGGCAGATAAAGAAATGGCACAAGTTCTCTACTATTTGGAAAGCAATCCTGCATGGGAATGCTTGGAGTTTGAAAAAGAATATTTGTAAGAACGAGGTGGACCATCAATGACAATGCGCGCGAATCGTGTAGCTGAGCAGATGAAAAAAGAGCTTAGTGATATCATCAGTCGAAAACTGAAAGATCCACGTATCGGATTTGTCACTGTAACAGATGTTGAAGTTACAGGAGATCTCCAGCAGGCAACAGTATACATCAGCGTATTAGGCGAAGACCATGCAAAAGAACAGACATTGCTTGGGTTGACGAAGTCAAAAGGATTTATTCGCTCCGAAATTGGACAGCGGATCCGTCTCCGTAAAACTCCTGAATTGTCTTTTGAAATCGATTCATCGGTTGCGTACGGCAATCGAATTGATACGTTATTGCGTGGTATTCAAGAACCAAAAGAAGATTGAAATCAAAGCCTGCTGTCTATTGTAGACAGCAGGCTTTTTTGGCATCAAGCAAAGGAGATCAACAAAATGGCGCTAAATGGAATTTTACCATTATGGAAAGAAAAAGGAATGACTTCCCATGATTGTGTTTTTAAACTCAGAAAAATTCTTCAAACAAAAAAAGTAGGACATACGGGCACACTAGACCCTGAAGTGGATGGGGTATTGCCGATTTGTATCGGGAACACGACAAAAGTGGCTGAATATATTACGGACCAAGGCAAGACCTATGAAGCTGAAGTAACAATTGGCTACTCAACAGATACAGAAGATGCTACAGGTGAAACAGTTGAGACAGATGCTTCCGAAAAAGTGATTACGCGAGCGCAAGTGGCAGAAGTTTTGCTGCAGCTGACCGGTAACATTAAACAAATTCCACCGATGTATTCAGCAGTCAAAGTAAATGGCAAAAAATTATACGAATATGCCCGTCAAGGAATTTCGGTTGAGCGACCTGAACGAATTGTGCGCATTGATTCGATTGAATTGCTTGATGACGATCAGCGATGGATCGGTGAAAAAATTAGCTTTAACATTCGCATCCGTTGTGGCAAAGGAACTTATATTCGGACATTGGCCGTGCAAATTGGGGAAGCGCTAGGTTATCCTGCGCATATGTCGAGACTAACACGCACAGAATCAGGGAAATTTAGTGAAAAAGATTGTGTAACACTTGCTGAAGTGGCTGAACTTGCTCAAAATGGGCATATGGATGATATTTTAAAACCGTTGAGTTATGGCCTAAGTGCGTTTCCGTTTTTGGAAATTGAACAGCAACAAGTTTTTGCTGTGAAAAATGGTCAAGTGTTAGCGCGCCACGCCATACTAGATGAAATGGGTTTTGTAGCTTTAACCTACAAGGGGCAGCCAGTGGCACTCTATAAAAATCACCCTGAAAAAGCGGATAAAATGAAGCCTGAAAAAATGTTCGGTTTTCCGACAGCAGACGAGGTGTAATATGGAAATTATTCATTTGAATTACCCGAACCATGTAAAACCAGATAGTGAAACTGGACCAATCTCCCTGGCGTTAGGTTTTTTTGATGGTGTACATAAAGGACATCAACGCGTCATAGGAGAAGCCATTAAACAAGCTCACCAAAAAAATATAAAGTCAGCAGTCATGACTTTTGATCCTCATCCATCGCTTGTATTGGGCGGAAGAAAAGAAGAAGTCTTTTATATTACACCTATGCAGCAAAAAATGGATATCTTAGAGGAGATGGACGTGGATTATTGTTTTATCGTCCGCTTTACTTCTGAATTTGCTAAATTGACGCCACAGGAATTTATCGAAATTTTCGTTAAAAACCTTCAAGTAAAACACGTGACAGCTGGATTCGATTTTTCTTTTGGTAGCAAAGGAAAAGGTGATATGGCATTGATGAAACTAATGAGCAAGGGTCATTATGATGTAACCGTTGCAGAGAAGTTAGAAGAAAGTGACGAGAAAATCAGTTCGACCCGTATTCGTGAATTATTAAAGCAAGGCGAAACCGGAAAAGTATGCCAGTTGCTTGGTCGACCGTTCAGAGTTCTGGGTACTGTAGTTAATGGCGACAAACGAGGCCGTACGATTGGATTTCCGACAGCTAACGTGGAGCCAGAGCTTGGTGCAATCGTACCGAGCCGCGGGGTCTATGCGGTGAAAATTCAGGTGCAAGGACAGCTATATAATGGTGTCTGCAATATTGGTTACAAGCCTACCTTCAATGATCCAGATGTAAAAAAACAAGTAATCGAGGTCCATATTCTTCATTTCGATAAATCCATTTACGGGGAAATGGTAGAAGTCGAGTGGTATGAACGGATCCGGGATGAGCAAAAATTTTCAGGGATTGACGAATTGAAAGCACAGATTCAATCGGATAAATTAACAGCTGAACAGTTTTTTGCAGGGATAAATTAACTCGTACGGTTGATTTTGAAAAAGTCTTATGCTATTATTTATGAGTACTGAAAGTACAAACCGTTGCTTGGCAATTCGATTCACCAACGTTTGCTCGGTAATAGGGGATATTAGAAATTAGGAGGTGGAAACAGTATGGCAATCACTCAAGAACGCAAAAATGAATTGATTAGCGAATACAAAGTGCACGACACAGATACTGGGTCTGCAGATATTCAAATCGCTATTCTTACAGAAGACATCAACAACTTGAATGAGCACTTACGTACTCACAAAAAAGATCATCACTCACGTCGTGGTCTATTCAAAATGGTTGGACGCCGTCGTAACTTGCTAAAATACTTACGTGAAAACGAAGTAGCTCGCTACCGCGAGTTAATCGCAAGACTTGGCCTACGCCGTTAATAGTAAACAGTAAAAGCGGGATTCGTCCCGCTTTTTCTTTATGGATTAAACTTTAATTTATCGCATCGCACATTGGATGCCTTTTTGATACACTACTAGTAGATACATACAGTATATAGATATACGGTAAGAGAGAGGAGCTCGATAATATGGAGCAAACAAAAAAAGTTTACACACTTGATTGGGCTGGCCGCGAGTTGCAAGTTGAGGTCGGTCAATTAGCAAAACAAGCAAACGGAGCAGCGTTAATCCGTTATGGCGATACAGCAGTTTTATCTACGGCAACGGCATCAAAAACGCCGAAACCTTTAGATTTTTTCCCGTTGACTGTTAACTACGAAGAACGTCTTTACGCTGTCGGTAAAATTCCTGGTGGTTTCATTAAACGTGAAGGCCGTCCATCTGAAAAAGCGACGTTAACAAGTCGTTTAATCGATCGTCCGATCCGTCCATTATTCCCAGACGGTTTCCGTAACGAAGTCCAAGTGATTTCAATGGTTATGTCTGTCGATCAGGATTGCCCGTCAGAAATGGCTGCAATGTTCGGTTCTTCACTTGCATTAATGATCTCAGATATTCCTTTTGGTGGACCGATTGCTGGAGTCATTGTTGGGTTAATCGACGGACAATACATCATCAACCCAACAAATGAACAACTTGAGCAAAGCTCGATTAACTTGATCGTAGCTGGTACAAAAGATGCGATCAACATGGTTGAAGCAGGAGCAAAAGAAGTTTCTGAAGAAATCATTTTAGAAGCTATTATGTTCGGTCACGAAGAAATCAAGAAATTGATCGCTTTCCAAGAACAGATTGCTGCAGAAGTTGGTAAAGCAAAAACAGATATCAAATTGTATGAATTAGATGCAGAATTGACATCTTCTATTAAAGAAGCTGTGGAAACTGACTTAAACGCTGCTGTTCAAATTAACGAAAAACAAGCGCGCAACGAAGCAATAGATGAAGTTAAAGCACGTGCAATGGCTGCATATGAAGAGTCAGAAGATGCAGTTAAGAAGCAAGCTGGCCAAATTCTTGATAAAATGGTCAAAGAAGAAGTTCGCCGCCTAATTACAGACGAAAAAATTCGTCCGGATGGCCGTGGACCTTCTGAAATTCGTCCATTGTCTTCTGAAGTCGGTGTTCTTAACCGCACACACGGCTCAGGATTGTTTACTCGTGGACAAACGCAAGCAATGAGTATTTGTACACTAGGTGCATTAGGCGATGTTCAAATTATTGATGGCCTTGGCATTGAAGATACAAAACGCTTTATGCATCATTACAACTTCCCGTTGTTCTCGGTTGGTGAAACTGGATTCCTTCGTGGACCAGGACGCCGCGAAATCGGTCACGGGGCACTTGGTGAACGTGCATTAGAAGCGGTTATTCCAAACGAAAAAGATTTCCCTTACACAATTCGTCTTGTTGCAGAAGTACTTGAATCGAATGGTTCAACTTCACAAGCAAGTATTTGTGCGTCAACACTTGCGATGATGGATGCAGGTGTACCTTTAACTGCTCCAGTTGCAGGTATTGCAATGGGTCTAGTGAAAAAAGGCGAAAACTATACTGTTCTTTCTGACATTCAAGGAATGGAAGATTATCTTGGCGATATGGACTTTAAAGTAGCGGGTACTGCAAAAGGCATTACGGCTCTTCAAATGGACATTAAAATCGACGGTCTTTCTCGTGAAATTTTGGAAGAGGCATTGGCACAAGCTCAAATCGGTCGTATTCATATTCTGGAATCGATGCTTGCGACGATTGCTGAACCGAGAACGACTCTTTCTAAATATGCACCGAAAATTATCATGGTGAAGATCAACCCAGACAAGATCCGCGATGTTATTGGACCTGGTGGTAAAGTGATCAACAAAATCATTGATGAAACGGGCGTTAAGATTGATACCGAACAAAACGGTACAATCTTCATTTCATCTGTTAATGAAGAAATGAACGCGAAAGCGAAAGCAATGATTGAAAACATCGTTCGCGAGGCGAAAGTCGGCGAATATTACGAAGGCAAAGTGAAGCGAATTGAGAAGTTCGGTGCATTTGTTGAATTGTTCCCTGGCAAAGACGGTCTTCTTCATATTTCTGAAATCCAAGAAGAACGGACTAAAGAAGTAGAAGACGTTTTGAAAATGGATCAAGTCATTCAAGTCAAAGTAATTGAAATTGACCGTCAAGGCCGTGTAAACTTGTCACGTAAGATTGTTTTAAAAGAACAAAAAGAAGCTGCTGAAAAACAAGACCAAGAATAAAGTTAACCATACGGAAATTGCCGACTTTGTCGGCAATTTTTTACTATGAGGAGGAACATGCACATGGTGACTACACAGACTTGCAAAAATGGATTGCGCATTGTTTCCGAACATATCCCGCATTTTCATTCTGTCGCAATGGGTGTCTTTGTGAACAACGGATCCCGAGACGAACTGCCAGAAGAAAATGGCATTACCCATTTTATCGAACATATGCTGTTTAAAGGTACGGAGTCACGAACAGCTAAAGAAATTGCTCGTGAATTTGATCGTATTGGCGGAGACATCAACGCTTATACCTCAAAAGAATATACATGCTACTATGCCAAAGTATTAGACCATCATGCAGAACACGCAGTAACCGTGCTAGCAGATATGTTTTTCCACTCACAAATGGACCCTGAAGAGTTTGATAAAGAACGTCAAGTTATTCTTGAAGAAATTAGCATGACAGAAGATATGCCTGACGATGATGTTCATGAGCAACTTTGGCGTGTGATGTATCCCGAAAATTCCATTGGTGCACCCATACTTGGAACTGCTGAAACATTAGCGAAATTTACACCAGAGAAAATTCGCGATTATATGGACCACCACTACACACCAGCGAATACTGTAGTGTCAGTAGCAGGTAATATTACTCCGGCCTTAATTGAGAAGATTGAAACGTTATTTGGGCATTTTGAAAAAGAAGAAAGCCCTAAAAAGTATGAACTTCCTAATTTCATGTCTGGCTATTCTTTAAAAAATAAAGAAACGGAACAAGGTCATTTATGCCTTGGTTATCCGGGCTTATCTTTAAACGATCCAGATATTTATAACATTACAGTGTTAAACAATATTATCGGGGGATCTATGTCTTCGAGATTGTTCCAAGAAATTAGAGAACAACGGGGTTTAGCTTACTCTATTTTTTCTTATCATTCGGCATATTCCGACCACGGAACTTTGGCGATTTACGTAGGAACTTCAGATGAGCAAATGGCTGAAATGCAACAAGTCATTTTAAGCTTACTTAAAGAATTAAAAAATGGTGGTATTACAGAACAAGAGGTCACAGACTCTAAAGAACAGTTAAAAGGCAGTTTGATGCTTGGGCTTGAAAGTACGAGCGCACGCATGAGCCGCAATGGCAGACATGAATTGCTGCTAGGAAAACATCAATCTTACGAAGAAGTGTTAACACAAATTGACCAAGTATCACTCGAAAAAGTAGTGGACTTATTAGAAATTCTGATAGAAGCACCCGCTGTTTCTATTATTCGTCCGAAAGAAGCTTCCTTAGTTTAAGGAAGCTTCAGCTTGTAGACAAAAGAATAGTTACTCATTTTTTGTATGCATGTGGGATTCTCCGCACCTAGTGGACGCTTTCCGCGGACTCCGCGCTGAGCCTCCTCGTCGCAAGATCCTGCGGGGTCTCATCCCTTCGTTTTTCCGCAGGAAAGCCACTGACCGAAGGAACTTCGGGCAGTGGCTTTGCGACGAAGCTAGCGCAGCGATGCAGGAGCATATCTTTGCCCTTCGTCACTAGGTGCTCCGAATCCTAGAGTGAGTAGGCAAAAAGCTTTTAACACGTTATTTATACGGTGAAGCGCACTAAAAAATCTCACGTTGTTCGTAGTAAGAAGCCTTCAACTGGGCTGGTCCACGAAGACTCCTGTGGGACAGCGAAAGCTGAAGACCCCGCAGGAACGTCAGTGACGAGGAGGCTGAAGCTGACATAGCTGTCAACTTAAGAAAAAGGACTAACTTCTCTCGAAAGATGGTATGGAAGAATACCCATCAACGAGAGGAGTTTTTTCTTTGACAGCTCCAACTACGCTCAGCTACCTAGATGCACTATTTGCATTCCTGGAACCAGAAAAGGTCGACGCCCTAGCCAAAGAAACGGGATTTATTCAACGTAAGAGAAAACTAACCGCCAGCGATTTTCTGTCGTTGCTTTTTCAGGCCCATGGAA